>NZ_JBGTFY010000278.1:0-37304 GCF_041747015.1 Nostoc sp. | reverse complement strand
TGATCTAACCGGTTCCGGGACTAAATAACGAATTGAGTGGCGTATTCCCTTGGCGTTGACGAAGTTATCGCGGCAAAATTTGCGAATTAGACTTGACGAAACTCCTACTAAAGGTATATCTAAGAGTTGCCAGTGAATGGTACTAGACTGTTCCCTCAGTTGTTGCTCCACTTGCTTGCAGATTAATTTGCTTTGAGTTATAGTCTCACCACCTAGCAGCCGGGGTGCGATTAACCAATCACACATTTGTGCTAGTTCGTGTCCACGATACCAACGGGGTAAGGTTTGGAAAGTATCCAAGCCCACAATCCAATACCAGTGAGTATTTGGGTAACAAACAGATAAGTCAATCAGGGTGTTAATGGCATAGGAAGTCCCAGAGCGATTTGCCTCCACTAGTGAGACAGTAAACGCTGAGTTATCTTTTATGGCTAATTGCAGCATTTGGACACGATGCTCAAACAAAGCTGCTTCTTTGTGAGGCGGATTTAGGGATGGCACCCAAATTACCTTTTCAAGGGATGCTTGATGCAAAGCTGTCTCAGCTAAAAGCAGGTGTCCCCAATGAATTGGATCAAATGTGCCACCAAAAATTGCAAGTTGTTGCATCCAGTTATGCCTGGGTTTTATGCAATTGAAAAATAGTTTCATTACCAATGTACTATTGTACTCAATTCACGCTTAGACTTAATGCAATTTAAAATCAGTTTCACTAACAATGTACTATCGTAGTCAATTCCAGTAAGGTAGCCAAAAATATGTATTTGACATTACAAGAATTTCTTTCCCGATGCGGCCAAAATTTTCAGAATAATCTTAACAACAGTTCAGAAATAGCAAAAACCTCCAACCAAGGTAAAATCATTTTGAACAAGGAAAACCAGAGCGGAAAAATTATCTGGGCATCAAACATAAACATAATACAGGAGCAGTTACGGTAAAAATCAAATTCCTGTTATGATACGCGTGTCATTTGTGATTATGGTGTGGTGTGGTGTAAGAGGAACAATAAATGACTAATTCTGTAGATTTTAGTGGTAGACCATTTCATTTCATTGGCATCGGTGGCATAGGTATGTCTGCTCTGGCATACGTCCTCGCCAAGCGTCATTTTCCAGTATCAGGTTCGGATCTTCGTCCAACCCACATTACACATAAGTTGGAATCTATCGGTGCTCATATTTTTGGCAGACAAGAGGCAAGCAATCTTGAATTCTTTCGCCCTCAGGTATTGGCGAATGCAGTAGTATTAAATTCACAAGAACAATTACCTGTTGCTACTAACTCAAGACTGCCTCAAGTAATTTGTTCAACAGCAATTAACACGAATAATTTAGAATATAAAGCAGCGCTGGAATTGGGTTGTCCAATTTTACATCGTTCAGATGTACTAGCCGCCTTAATAGCAGATTATTACAGTATTGCAGTGGCAGGAACACACGGCAAAACTACAACCAGTAGCATGATTGGTTATATGCTTCTGGAAGCTGGTTTAGACCCAACGATTTTAGTCGGTGGCGAAGTCAATGCTTGGTCTGGTAATGCTCGGTTGGGACAAAGCCAATACTTGGTAGCCGAAGCAGACGAATCTGATGGTTCTCTGGTAAAACACGCTCCCGAAATTGGCATCATTACCAATATTGAACTCGATCATCCCGACCACTACGATACATTAGAAGAAGTAATCGACACCTTCCAGACGTTTGCTAAAGGGTGCAAGACTTTAATAGGTAGCATTGACTGTGCGACAGTGCGCGATCGCTTGCATCCTACAATCAGCTACAGCTTACACTCAGATACCGACGCTGACTACACCGTTACTAATGTTGATTATCGTGCAGATGGCACCACAGCTTTAGTTTGGGAAAGAGGCAAAGCTTTGGGCGTGTTGAATTTGCGGCTGCTCAGTCGGCATAATCTCAGTAATGCCTTAGCAGCGGTGGCCGTTGGTCGCGCTCTGGGCTTAGAATTCGGAGAACTTGCCAAAGGTATCGCCACCTTTGAAGGAGCAAGACGCCGCTTCGAGTTTCGGGGTGAAGTCGATGGTATTACCTTCATTGATGACTACGCTCATCATCCCAGCGAGATTCGCGTTACTCTCGCCGCAGCACGTCTACAAGCAAGACCAGGGCAAAGAGTGGTTGCCATCTTCCAACCCCATCGCTATAGCCGTACACTGACCTTTTTAGAAGAATTTGCCGAGTCTTTCACTCATGCTGATTTGGTGGTATTGACTGATATTTACAGTGCAGGTGAACCAAATTTAGGGCAAATTAGTGGTGAACAACTAGCAGCGGAAATTGCTAAACAGCATCCGCAGGTAGTTTATCAACCAACCTTAGCCTCAGTGTGTCAGTACTTGCTACAAACACTACGCCCAGGAGATTTGGCGCTGTTTTTGGGGGCTGGGAACTTGAATCAGGTGATTCCAGAAGTAATGACAACACTTTGCGAACCTGCTAAAGCCACATCCTAAGTAGAAACTTTGCGAAGTTTGATTTCTGAGCAAAGCGCCCGTCTAGGAACATCTATCTGTTAACTACATTACCGTATCTTTACGGTAAATAAGTGTAAAAATTTTACCAATAAAAGTAAAGATGACCATTTCCCAGGCAGTTGGAAACGTCTGCACAGTTTCAGCTTTGAATACAAAGAAACACCAAACAGCTAATTCGGCCCAGAGTGAAGTAATTTACTTACCCAATACTGATTGTGTAATCAAACCACAGGCTTCCTTGTCAGCGTTTACTTCCTATAGAGTTGGGGGAGCAGCTGATTGGTACGTTGCTCCGCGAAACTTAGAAGCACTGCAAGCAAGTCTTAAATACGCAAAAGAACATGATTTAAGGGTGACAATACTAGGAGCAGGTTCTAACTTGCTAGTGAGCGATCGCGGTATATCAGGCTTAGTCATTGCTACTCGTCATCTGCGCTACAGCTATTTTGACTCAAAAACAGGTCAATTAACGGTTGCAGCCGGAGAATCAATTCCCAGCTTGGCATGGGAGGCAGCAGCACTGGGGTGGCAAGGATTGGAATGGGCTGTTGGTATCCCTGGAACAGCCGGAGGCGCCGTCGTCATGAATGCGGGGGCACACAATAGCTGTATCGCAGATATGTTAGTTAGCGCCCAGGTACTTTCACCTGATGGCACGTTAGAAACCCTGACCCCCGATCAGTTAGGTTATAGCTACCGGACTTCATTATTACAAGGTGGCGAGTCTCCTTCTCCTGGCGAAGACGCTGCACGAAGGGAGAGGCGTTGCCAACGTATAGTTACCCAAGCCACCTTACAACTAGCGCCGGGTACTGACCCAGAAAAAGTTGTGGCGATCACCAAGCAACACAAAAAGCATCGTTTGAACACCCAACCATATAATTTTCCCAGTTGTGGCAGTGTGTTCCGCAATCCCAAACCTTACACTGCTGGTTGGTTAATTGAACAAACTGGTCTGAAAGGCTACCAAATTGGTGGAGCACAAGTAGCATTACTCCATGCTAATTTTATCGTTAACCGTGGTGGGGCAAAGGCTAGTGACATCTTCTGTCTTATTCGCCACATCCAACATCAGGTACAAGAACAGTGGTCTATTAATTTAGAGACAGAAGTCAAGATGCTCGGAGAGTTTCAAGGTGCTTGTGGATAGGGAATGGAGAATGGGGAATGGGGAATGGGGAATGGGGAGTGGCAAAGATCAGGGAGCAGGGGAGGCAGGGGGAGAAATAACCAATGCCCTATTTATTCCTTATTTATTCCCTACTCCCGACTCCCCATTCCATAACGCATTAATTATTGGTAAAAAAAGAGGCAAATTACTTACCGCATCTATAATTGAATTTGATTTGTTATTCAACGCACACGCGTACAACTAATTATGACAGGAAAAGGACAGGGATTCGGCTTTGGCTTAGGAAAAATGAAAGAATTAGCCGAAGCTTTTAAGAAAGCGCAGCAAGTTCAAGAAGGCGCAAAGCGACTCCAAGAAGAATTGGAGCAAATGGAGATTCAAGGAGAATCTGGCGGTGGTCTGGTAAAGGTGATTGTCAGTGGCAACCAAGAACCCAAGCGAGTGGAAATTTCTCCAGATGCTTTAGGGGAAGGTGCAGAAGTGCTTTCCGATCTCGTGACAGTAGCAATGAAAGAAGCCTACAACAAGTCCACAGCAACAATGCGGGAACGTATGGAAGAATTAACCAGTGGGTTGGAGTTACCTGGATTTTAGTAATTAGTCATTGGTCATTGGCCAAAGGACTAATGACTATTGACAAAGGACAATGAATATTTATGCCTTACAAGTTGCTGTTTGTCTGCTTAGGTAATATTTGCCGATCGCCATCGGCAGAAAACATTATGAATCATTTAATTGAGCAGGCTGGCTTGACCGAACACATCCTCTGTGACTCTGCCGGTACATCTAGTTATCACATTGGTAGCCCACCTGACAGACGCATGAGTACGGCGGCGGCTATGAAGTTGGGAATTAAACTGCGTGGTCTAGCACGCCAGTTTCAAAAGTCAGACTTTCAAGACTTTGATTTGATTTTGGCGATGGATCAAGAGAATTATAAAAACATCCTCACTCTTGATCAAACTAAGCAGCATCAGCATAAGGTGCGTTTGATGTGCGAGTTTTGCTCTCGACACACTCTAAAGGAAGTTCCAGATCCCTATTACGGTGGTCAAGAAGGATTTAATCAGGTGATTGATTTACTGATCGATGCTTGTGAAGGTCTGCTCACATACGTTACCAGCCAAAAACTAATAAGCTAAAGTTATGAGTTATGAGTATGAGTATGAGTTAGGAGTACAGAGGCGATTAATCACATCTGTACAGGAGTTACCTATTCTCTTGTTAACTTCTCACTCTCCGGCTTCGCTCTTAACTCTTGACTTTTTTTATTCCACCAGACCACGCTTAATCGCAAAACGCACTAATTCCGCTCGGTTGCTGGTTGAACTTTTTCTTAATAAACTACTAACGTACTTTTCCACTGTTCGAGGACTCAGATGTAGCTGATGGCCCATTTCGGCATTAGAAAGACCATGAGTCAATAGCTCTAGGACTTCCTGTTCTCTATGAGTTAAGGATAAGTGCAAGTGAGATTTCTGAATTTGAGTGGACAGAGAATTATGGGCATCTACCGTTTTTGTCAAGGCGGAAATGCCCAATTTATCTTTATGAAAAAAGCTATACTCTGATTGAATGATTTGCGATCGCTCCAAAAGATTGCAGATTGCTGCTGCTAACTCTTGCAGTTCAAAAGGCTTAGGTAAGTATAAATCGCACCCTGACTGGTAGCCCAGAATTCTTTCTTGCGTCTTAGTGCGGGCTGTTAATAAAATTACAGGTAATAAACGAAACACTGATTGTTTACGCACCCGACGTACCAATTCATAGCCATTCATCCGTGGCATGACGATATCCGTGACAATTAAATCAGGATGATGATCATCCACCATAACCAAAGCCTCTTGACCGTCATTAGCTGTGATCACCGAGTAGCCAGACAGTTCAAGATAATCGCTAACAGACAAACGAGTACCCAAATCATCATCCACTACAAGGATCGTCAAGGGCATAGACAATACACCCCTAGCATTTTTTTACTCAGAAATTTGCTTCTACGTGCTATATCAGTCAACACAGGCAAGAATAGTGTTCTTATGTTTAATACCATGACACATAACCAGCTAATAACTGCCTTAAGGTTTATTTATAAAGAAAATCTTAAATATTTAGGACGGGTTAACGAAGTGTAACTTACCTTTGACCTGTTTGGGAAGCACAGAGAGCTTTGTAATTTGTAACAATTGATCAATAAGTTAGAGTAAATGCTCACCAGCTTGTAAATTATTGACTTCATCATTTTCCAAAAGCTCCATAAATATACATAAATGTCCTTTGTCTACAGGTTTTGACCAATGAGTAATGACTAAAATCCTCAGGGAACTTAAAGTTGCCGGAAAAGTTTTAATTGCGAACTTAGAAAAGTTAAATTAGTGATATACAGTTCAGGATTTTTAGCGATTCTAAAATACACCCGATAATTCACAAGGCAACCCAAATAATTTTTTAGGTACATTTAAAGCACACAAAATTATCAATGAGCGACAAGAACGAAGGTTACAAAGTTATTAGCGACAACCGCCAAGCCCGTTATTTGTATGAAATTCTGGAAACCTACGAAGCTGGAATTGAGTTGACAGGAACCGAGGTGAAGTCGATTCGTGCGGGTAAAGTCAATCTCCAAGATGGCTATGCTTTGCTTCGCAATGGCGAAGCATGGTTGATCAATATGCATATCTCGCCTTATACCGCTAGTGGACAATATTTTAATCATGAACCACGCCGTACACGCAAGCTGCTGTTGCATCGCCAAGAACTCCGCAAGCTAATTGGCAAAGTAGAACAGCAGGGTTTAACTTTAATCCCTCTGAAAATGTATCTCAAACGAGGCTGGGTAAAAGTGAGTATAGCCCTTGGCAAAGGTAAAAAGCTCCATGACAAGCGAGAAGACCTCAAACGACGCCAAGATCAGCGTGACATTCAACGGGCAATGAAAAACTATTGAGGTGAGGGTTAGTGTGACCAAACTACAGCACTGGTTCAGGAGTGCTGAGTGCTGAGTAACCCCATAGATAAATCTAGGCGATGCACTGAGCTTGCCGAAGTGGGATTGAAACCTTCTGTGCTGAGTGCAATTATTACTTTTTTACTCAGCACTCGTTACTCAGCACTCAGCACTGTTTCGGTGAGAAATGGATTACTGGAAAAAGCATATTATATATCCACAGGGTGAGTTGTGAAAATGCCTAGTTTATAGCCGCAGATTGATTTTGCTGAGGTTGGGACTCGATAAAGTAATGAGTAACTTCGTATGGCATAAGGAATTTTCACAATGAAACGTAATTTCACCGCAGCTGTTGGCGCTGGCATTCTCAGCTTGAGTATGGCAATTTTGCCTTTAACTCTATCCGCACAAGCTCAGACAAATGCTCAGACGACTCCTGACGCTGGAGTAAATACTGCTCCAACAACAACCACTGACAACGATCGCAACGACTTTGATTGGGGTTGGCTGGGATTATTTGGTTTATTGGGTTTAGCTGGTTTGGCTGGGAAAAAGCGTGACGACGAACCAACCCGTTACCGCGATCCCAATGCTACTGGGACTGCTACCTATAAGGATTAAACAATTCAAAATTTACTCATTCAAAAATTCTTAGTTGTCAGTTGTGACTAGTGAAACAACTGACAACTTTCTGATGTTAGTTTACTGTTGGTTCGGAATTAATCGAATTTGTCTGGTTTTGAGCGAAAGGTGTCCAGTAGCTAGCAATTAAGGCAACCATAAACCACCAAAGAGTATTGACTTCAGGACGATACCACACAGTATCAACAGTGCCATGAGCTACCATACCCAGCAAAGTAGCGATCGCTCCAATTAGCCAAAATCCCTCTACGCTTCTAGATTGTCGCAATCGTTGCACTTGCAAAAATGCTGTATTAAATATCACGATTATTAGCCAGAGAAAGCAGGCTAAACCAACAAAGCCAGTTTCTACAGTCACTTCAAACAAAATCGAATAGGCACTCAAAGCAGTGTAACCAGAGCGTTGGTAGAGGGGATAAATTTTATTGAAAGAGTTGTGACCGGGGCCAATGCCGAAAATCGGGCGATCGCGAATCATCTCGAACACAGCATCCCACACATTTCGGCGAAAATTATTACTGCTATCTTTGCGGTCAGCAAAAATACTGAACACGCGCAGTCGAACTGTGGGTACAAATATCACTGCTAGCACCAATACCCCGATCAAACCTCCCAAGACAATTGGTAACGACCAAGTACGCCAAAAAGGAGACATTTCCACGCTCTTCCAATAAACTAGCAATGCCATTACAGCCAAAACTGCCACCACTAGTCCAATCCAGCCACCACGACTAAAAGTTAAAATCAGGCAGGCGGTATTGACAATTAACATCGTTAATGCTAAAGCTTTTTTGAGCCAGCTTTGCCATGCAAAAATTGCCACTAAGCTAAAAATTACTGCTGGTAAAAGGTATCCAGCCAACAAGTTAGGATTACCTAAATAACTATAGACTCTTGTAGTCTTAGATAGAGGAGATTCCGGGTCAACCCAAGTTGCCAGTGCTGTGGCTCCAAAAAACCATTGCCGCAATCCATATACACTGACAATTAACGATACGTGCAGGTAAAGGATGATAATCCAAGACCGGAGGCGAGGCGACCTCAGTACCCTGGCACAAAGGGCAAATAGGAGCAAATACAAGGTCAACGTTGCCAAGTCGTTGAGTGCCGCCTTTTTCACTGGCGATAATGCTGTTGCGACTGCGGCAATTACCCAGTAGAGCAATACCAGCACGTGAATGGGAGTGACTGACGAGACATTTGCTGGTGTTGCTTCATCAGATAAAGTCAATAACAACCAAAATCCGACACAAGCCACCAGCAGCAAGCCCACCAATGTACTTGAAGCAAAAGGTACAAGGGCATACACTAAACTCAGTAAAGCAGCTGCAATCGCATCTCCCCACTGGATTAAGATGCTAGTTTGCCGCCAAGAACTTAACAGCCCCACCAGAGAACGATGTACGTAACTGGTAGCAAGATATTCTTTGAGCGGTAAAGATGATAGAGTAAATCGTTGCCAGACTAAATTCATAAAAAACATTGCGATCAATTAGCCTGCCGACGCAGAACTTGGAATTGATCATAATGCGTATAGCTATAAAAAGGTAATAATGTAGATTGCTTTCTTAGAGATGGTGCTGTTATTCATAGCCATCACCCACTACCTTTAAGCCAAAAGCACTTTAGAATCATCTTAATTCAAAACCGCCCTTTATATATTTAGTACACAACAAACCATGAATTTATCTTTCCCTATCACCTGTAACCTCTTCCCTATTGACTGTAATTAGACATCGCTAATTCCTTTTGGAGAAGTTGACATTTGCAGTGGCAAAGAAAGCACATAACGATATCCTGATTCTGATGAACCTTGAATCAAAATTTGTCCCCCGTGTAATTCTGCCAGTTGACAACTTAGCAACAGACCCAAGCTTTCACGAGAAAGACTTCCATGTGATTTAGCTAAATTTATACCTGAACTAGCAGCAAAGAATTTTGAGTAGGAATCACTCAAGTTTTTTGAATTGTCCACTGCTACTGGTGAAGTAACTGGTTGCTCTTGGCTTCCTGCAAGAGTATTGTAAGTTGCTACCTCACCTGTTAGCTCCAGGAGCGATAAAGAATTAAGACGGAAGTAGGGATCAACCTCAGTTATACCGTCCCCAAGCCAAGGATGGGAAACCCAAATAGTAATGTTGAGCGTATCTTCCTTGTAAGAAACATGAATGCGAACAACGCTACCTGTAGCCGAAAGTTGAATAACACTGAAAACCAAGTGATAGAGGATTTGCCGCACCTTTTCTTTATCTAAAGTCCAAATGCGATTGCGTCCTGGTTCTATAGACAGGCGAATATCTTGTTCGCGGCGATTAGCGACTTCTTCTAAGGTATTGATAGCTTGTTGACATAGCATTTCAATATCCACTGGAGCTAGATTCAGTATAGTTGAGTTATCATCCATAGCTCCTAGTTCGGTAATTTCGTTTACTAAGGAAAGTAAGTACCGACCACTATGTTGGATAATTTCCAAATATTCTCTCTGCTTAGTCGTCAAAGGGCCGTAAATCTCACGTCCTAAAACACTAGCCATACCGAGTACAGATGTTAAGGGCGTGCGTAACTCCTGAGTTAGCTGACCCAAAAGTTCCAGTTTCAGTTGCTTGGTAGAAATAGAATCGCTATCTTGAGTGTGAGTCGGTGGGGTAACTCTAATCTCAGCATTACGCTCGTCATTGCGGGAAAATATAGGAGTGCTTTTGGGAGTGCTTGATTCAAATTTCCATTGCAGGAGTCGGTTACGCTCAAATTCACTCATGCTCCAACGAGCGATGATTTGTAAAAACTCAATGTCTCGGGGTGTAAAATTACGTGGCACTAAATCCATCACCGCCAATGCACCCAAACAATGTCCCTCAGCATCAATTAGTGGCGCTCCTAAGTAAGCACGAATACCATAATCCTGAACCAATTTGCTGCTAGCAAGTACTGGGTCTGTAATTTTATGTGTATCGTTGATTACGAACATTTGGAAGCTCTCTACTACCTGGGTGCAGAAGGATTCTCGGCGTGATAGTTGGCGGTTTTGTGCCAAATGATTCATTAGTCCCAGCCTAGATAAGCCCACCGCCGACTTGAACCAGTGGCGTTCTTGATCCACAAATCCCAATATGGAAATTGGTGCTTCCAAAAAGTGGGCAGCAGTCTGTGTGGCTTCTTCAAAAACCGGAATCGTTTCTGGTTGCCGCAAACCTAAATCTGACAAAGCTTTGAGGCGTTGTTGTTCTCTTGTTTCGTGAGAAGTCCAACCATCCCTTAGGGCAAATAATTTGTTTTCAGGCTCTACCATTGCCACTGCTACCTTAATAATTTCTCGATACTGTAATTGATACAAGTCCTATTTCTAGGTTATCAACTCCTATCTTTAAGCATTCCCTAATTTTGCCTCTGACAAACAAGTTAGGGGCAAAAGTTTTTTATCCCTTCCATTCAGGTCGGCGATGCGGTATTTACCAGTTAATAGTTCCTGATGCTGAATATTCTCTACTTAAGATTGGTGTAGTCTTTATTACTTGAGATTTTGCAATCAAACTGCGTTAGATTTGGATTCAGTCAGGGTAAGCTAATGGTAAGGATACAATACAAAGGGTCTGTGATTTTTTATGTATAGAAGGGAAAATCCCGATTCTACATACAACGTAAATCTACTTACAAAAATATATTGTGGTATAAAAATAGTTTTGTGTAACGGTACTAAATAGTTTATGTAACTCTTCACCCGATAGATTAAATTTCTGACAATTTTATGCCAAAAATTGTGCAGAATTTTCTATATTTTTGCCATCTAAGAAAACATTGCAGTTACCAATATCAGCACCAAAATATGTAAAAAATTCCTAAAGTTAGTCATTGTTGGTGAAAAAATTAGTATTTTTTTTCATAAATGTAATCAACCTAAACTTTACTGTTAAAGCAAAAATAGATTAAATTTTGTAAAGCATAGTTTTGATATTTAAGTTTTGAGGATAACTAGTAATGAATAAAATGACTATCAAAGTTCCTTTTGTAGACCTGAAGTTACAACACGAACCAATTCAAACGCAGCTACAGTATGCAATTCAATCTGTATTGGAACAGGGAGATTTTATTTTAGGGCAAGCACTCTCAGATTTTGAAGCAGCATTTGCGGCAGTATGTGGGACAGAATATGGAATTGGTGTTGCATCAGGAACAGATGCGATCGCTCTCGGATTACAAGCGTGTAATATTGGGGCTGGTGATGAAGTTATTTTACCAGCAAACACATTTGTTGCAACCTTAATTGGGGTGCTACGCGCTGGTGCTAAACCAATTCTGGTAGATTGCGTGAGCCAAACAGCTTTAATTGACTTAGAAGCAGCAGCAAAGGCAATTACGCCTCATACTAAAGCAATTATTCCTGTGCATCTTTATGGTCAAATGGTATCACCACGCGATCTATTGAAATTTGCCGATACCTACAAACTCCTAATTTTTGAAGATGCAGCACAAGCACACCTTGCCCAAAGAGATGGATATTATGCTGGTTCGGTAGGAATAGCAGCAGCTTTTAGTTTTTATCCCAGCAAAAATTTGGGAGCCTTTGGAGATGGGGGAATGCTGCTGACACGAGATTTAGATGTAGCCCAGAAGATGGGGCGTTTGCGAAATTACGGTGCATCGCAAAAGTATTTTCATGCTGAATTAGGTACGAATAGCCGCTTGGATACTTTGCAAGCGGCTATCTTGCAGCAAAAATTACCATATTTACCACAGTGGAATCGCGATCGCCTGAGTATTGCCCAGGAGTATGATCACGAACTAGCACCCTTAGCATCTGCTGGGATTATCCCTATGGAAAACCAAAGTGGTGCAGGACACGTTTATCATCTTTATGTCATTAAAGTAGATGATTCTTGCCCCATAGAACGTCAACAGATCCAGGAACAACTAACAGCAGTGGGAATTCAAACTGGCATTCATTACCCAATTCCTTGTCATCTTCAGCCAGCATTTACCAACTTAGGCTATCAGCCTGGGGATTTTCCTCAAGCCGAGAAGTTGTCAAAGCAAATATTATCATTACCGATGTATCCTGGTTTGAAAAGTAGCCAAATCAAAGAAGTTGTAGCAGCGATCGCTCATGCAGTCTCAACAATTTCTCAGGTAGATAAACCATCCCCTGCTGATCTTGGCAGCGTGTTAGCCTGAAGTTAATTCAATGGTAAAACATCTGACTACTCACTACTTAATTACTGACAGTTTTGGAATTACTTAAAATCATGACACTCCAGCAACAAGTTAAAAACAGAAATCCCTCAGGCTTATTAAATCTAGCTATTTTAAGCGTCTTGCTACTGCTTTATGCTCCTATATTGTTACACTGGTTAAATGGTTGGCTGTATAAAAATATCAGTACAGAACACGAATATTTCAGCCACGGGATTATTGGTTTACCATTTGCTGCTTATCTGGGCTGGATGAACCGGAAAAAGTGGAGACGTTTGCCAGATACCAGCCATCCTTTAGGCGCTGTTTTGTTGTTATTAGGGGCAGTGTTTTATCTTAGTGGTGTTACAGAGTGGGTTAACCTTTCCTTACCCGTGATCCTAGCAGGGTTGTGCTTGTGGTATAAAGGGATATCGGGTTTGCGATCGCAAGGATTTCCCCTGCTACTGGTATTTCTGGCAACCCCAACCGCAGTACCCTACCTCATTGCTCCCTATACCTTACCTCTCCAAAGCTTCATCGCTGGCACAGCAGGTTTCATACTGAATCAATTTGGTATGGAAGTAACTGTAGATGAGATAAATCTCTACGTGGGAGGACGGATTGTGGAAGTTGCCCCCTATTGTGCAGGGCTGAAAATGTTGTTCACTACTCTCTACGTCGGCTTGATGCTGCTTTATTGGACAGGCGCTTTGTCTTCACGCCGCACAACTGTATCGTTTTTATCTATTGCTTTACTAATCAGTATTATTGCAAATATTATTCGTAATACTTTACTGACTTTCTTTCACGGCACAGGTCAAGAAGGGGCTTTTCAATGGCTGCATGAGGGCTGGGGTGGTGATCTTTACTCTGCTTGTATGCTGGTGTCATTAGTACCCTTACTGAACTGGATTAATAGCTATTTCTCACCATCTCCAGAAACTCAACAACAAGGAGAAAGTTGAACTGGGGAGATGGGGAACTCGGTAGAAATAACCAATACCCCATGCCAATCCCTACATATCAGCGTTTTCACGAGTGAATAGCCTTTATATTTGAAAAATATTGGGTAGATTGTGAAAATTACTGAACTCATGATGTTATTTTATAAAGTAAAATTTTGACTAAGTATTGCAAATTTTACTGATGATTTCTTTCTCTAAGTTTTTTAAGGAAAACCAATTGAGTCAGGTAGCAGCACTTTTGTTATTGCTACTGCTCTTGGCGATGGGAGGAATTCCCGGATACCTAACAGGACAGTGGCAATGGAAACAGCCGCCACCTGTTACTACCCTCAACAAATTAAAACAGATCCGCAAAACTGGTTTAACTCTTCCTGGTTGGCAAATTATTGAACAAGCAGAACAGCAAATTGGCGAACATAAATGGTCTTTACAGGTAATTAAAAAAGAAGATTCGACATCACAGGCAATCCTGCTTTTGCTGCCACAAAATGGGCCTATGGATCAACCACAGGTAGAGTGGACAGACGTTAACGGCTGGGGAAGATCACGCTGGGGAAAGTGGGATGTAGCTCAATATCGCTCTGCTGAATTTACTGTGAAACCGCCTGCAAATTTGGCTTCTAATGTCAAAACTAAAGTAGAAGCTAGGTTCTTTCGCGCCTTCACACCACAGCAAACTTTCGCTGTCTTGCAATGGTACGCTATGCCAGATGGTGGAAATCCATCACCTTTACACTGGTTTTTGGCAGATCAATTGACACAATGGCGTAAGCAACGTACTCCTTGGGTAGGCGTGAGCATTCTGATTCCAATGGAACCTTTGGGGCAGGTAGAAACATCTTGGTCTTTAGCCCAGTCTATCGGAGAAACGGTGCAAGCTGCATTGATGGCAGACGCTTTGTAGACTCTGTTACAGATGCGTTTTTGCAGAATTAATCAGAAGTATCTCTATAATCGCAGTCAAGCTGAAAGTCAGTTAAAAAATGGCTACAAAGATGTTAAAAACATGAAATCAAAATTGGCAAAATCTTTCTACTTTTTTTGGCAAATACTTGCAGCGAAAAGAGACATTGAGGACATTTTTAGAGTAAGATAACCGTTCGGCGCGACTAAATTCTTATATCAGTTTTTCTACACCGATGTTCATCTCAGTTTTTATAATATGCGTGCATTCAGCGCCCTGTGTTTTGTCAGTCTTCAAGTAGGAGTTTTCTTAACAACACCTATCCAATTTGTTGTTGCCCAGCCTTTTCCAGGACAATCACCAGGGCAACCCCCCTCGCCTGTGCCAGGTACTGAGGTTGTACCTCAAAATGCAAATGACGAAATTTCCCCCCAACTCAGCCGCTACCTCTTGGGTCCAGGAGACACAATTGGCGTTGTACTTCAGCGTCCTCCTGGTTCATACCGTTTAGGAATAGGAGATGCAATTAGCGTTGCGGTTCAGCGCTTTCCAGATTTAAGCTTTCAAGCTGTAATTAATCCAGAAGGTAACATTGTGGTGCCTCTACTGGGAACAGTGTCATTACAAGGTTTAACTTTAGAAGAAGCTCAAGAAAAAATTCGCTTGGGTTTAAATCGTTATGTCGTTGATCCAGTCATAGTTTTAGCCCTGACAGGGCAGCGTCCAGATTTAAGCTTTCAAGCTGTAATTAGTCCAGAAGGCAACATTGTAGTGCCACAAGTGGGAACAGTGTCATTACAAGGTTTAACTTTAGAAGAAGCTCAAGAAAAAATTCGCTTGAGTTTAAGTCGTATTTTCCCAGATCCGATTGTGGTAGTATCTTTGGCAGGGACGCGACCAGTTCAAGTTACCATTAGTGGGGAAATATTTCGACCAGGGATTTATCCGATTAATTCATCAACACCCCGCGTTGCTGATGCTTTGCTCATATCTGGAGGTTCAACGTTGAATGCAGACCTGCGCCAAGTGCAAGTACGCCGGAAGTTAATCGATGGTTCCGTAGTTTCACAAACTATTGACTTATACGCAGCACTGCAAAATGGCGGTTCAATACCTAATTTACGCTTACAAGACGGAGATGCCATACTCGTACCCCGTCATGAAGTTGGCAATGATGACGGTTATGACCGCAATTTGGTAGCACGTTCATCCTTAGCTACACCACAGATTAGAGTCCGGGTTTTAAATTACGCTGCGGGAGGTATTAACATTCAAGCACTACCTAACGGCAGTACATTTGTAGATGCTTTGGGAGGAGTAAATCTCGACACTGCTAACCTCCGGGATATCGCTTTAGTTCGTTTTGATCCTGAACAAGGTAAAGCTGTTACCCAGAAACTTGATGCTAAAAAAGCTCTAGGAGGCGATGCGTCTCAAAATGTACCACTTCAAGATAATGATGTTCTTGTTGTTGGTCGGAACCTCATCGGTAGAATTACTAATTTCCTGACTACCATTACCCAACCCTTCTTTAATGTCCAGTCCTTTCTGCGGTTTTTTGACGACATCGGCGGCGGTGGATCAAATCGGTAGCGGTAGATAAAATTAGTGACTCTAAAAGAAAAGTAGGATACAACCTAGAAATAGTTTGGAGTGGAGGAAGCCACTTCTATTTTAATTGATTAATGAAAAAAGATTAAAGGTATCAACCGAGATATAGCCGTTTTCACTCGCATGAAGTATATAAAAACCTTTATCTAGCAAGAGATTTACTCGTAAGAGTGTACCTCACCAAGATAGAAAAGCTATATACAGTAGGAAGTTGATAGCGTCCTTGTATCAAAGCCACTATCTTTAGTTTGGTGCTTCCTGATTTTGAATTTTGTTATCGCAGCGTAAAGCCTTCAGCATAGCTTCTCTACGAGAGTCTGCGAACGTCATTTTGAATTTTGAATTGGAGCAAAGCGACCATGACCCCACCAATTGTTAAGCGCTATCTGATTGCTTTTGATAAGTACAAGTGGATTGGATTATCTAGTTTTGCTTTAGTTGTAGCAGGGGCAACAGTGGTAGCTGTACAACCAGAACCACCTACTAGCTATATAGCATCTGGTGCACTTACCTATAGTGGTCCCCCAGTTTCTTTTTCTGCAACTGGTAGTGAAATCCAACAGCAAGGAAAGGAACTAAATGAGGAAGTTTTACTATCAAACCAGATAATTGCGGCAGTGGCAGAAAAAGTGAATGTTAAACCGAAACAGCTCGGTACCAATGTCGTCCTTTCTCTACCTAAAAAAAACTCCAGGAGTGGAGAATTGGAATCTAGTATTTTGGAATTGAAATATGTAGATAGTGACGCCAAACGAGCTACAGAGGTCTTGGCGGAATTGATGCAAGCAATGATCAAGTTGAGCAGTGATATTAATACTGGGCGATTACAAGCAATTATTCAAAAAATTAACGATCGCACACCCCAAACTAAACGAGAACTACAAGTTGCTGAGAAGAAGTTGGAACAGTACGATCGCATCGAACGAACCGCAATATTAGCAGCAGAGAATGGCAGTTTGCTCAACGGCATTACTGCCAGCCAAAATCTCCAACGGCAAATGCAATTAACTATTTCTGGGATTGATGGTCAACTTCGCAGTTTAGAAAATAAATTAGGGTTAACAGCTGGACAAGCTTATATTTCTTCTGCTTTGAGTGCCGATCCAATTATTGGTAACTTGCGAGCGGAAATTTATCAAAGTGAGTCGCAAATCGCCGTACTCAGAAAAGATTTGCGACCTGAACACCCAACGATGGTTCAGTTGCTGCGTCAGAAACAAGCTGCTGAAGAATTACTGCAACAACGTGCCGCTGAGGTGTTAGGTGGTGATGGCGCTGCGGCTCCGCTTCGAGGTAACATTGCAGGTATTCGCGCCCAAAGCAGCTTAGATCCAGCCCGGCAGCAATTGGCAAACCAAATGGTGTCCTTGCAAACCCAGGGGGAAACGCTGCAACAACAACTAGCCCAAGAAATTCAACAAGAAGCGCAACTCCGGCGAGAGTATTCTTTGATACCCAATAAGCAATTAGAGCGATCGCGTTTAGAACAGGAGGTTGGACTCAAAAAAGCCATCTATGACCAAATGCAGGTGAAGCTAACCGATGCTAAAACCGCAGAGGCAGAAACCACCAGCAGCCTCAGCATTGCCAGACGGCCCACAGTCACTGTGGATATCAAACCTCCTAAGAGTGTACCTATTACCCTGGCTGTGGGTGGTTTCTTGGGTCTGTTGGTTGGTGGCGGAGTGATATTTTTACTGGGATCGCTGGAAGGGACTTTCAAAACCAGAGAGGATATCCGCGAGAGTCTCAAGCAACGAGAAGTGGCGCTATTGGGAGAATTGCCTTTAATGCCAGTTGATGATTTGGATAAAGACGCAGTGCCGGTGGTACTTTCCCAGGATTCTGCTTATTTAGAATTTTATGAGAAATTCCGTAGTAATCTGCGCCGGATTGGTGGTAAAAACTTAAAGGTGGTGTTGATTACTAGCACCAGCAGCCTAGAGGGTAAAACAGCAAGTGCTTATAACTTGGGTATAGCTTCTGCCCGTGCTGGTAAAAGAACCTTGATTATCGAAACAGATTTGCGATCGCCTTCCCGTTGTACGTCTTTGAAAGTAATTCCTGATCCCGACGCCAGTATTGAACCCTTGCGTTATTACGCTAATTTGAGTGAATGTATTCATTTAGTTCCTGATGTACAAAATTTATACATTCTTCCAAGTCCTGGTCCTGTGCGCCAATCGGCTGCTATTCTTGAATCCAGCGAAATGCGACGGCTGATGGAGGATGTCCGCGAACGTTTTGATTTGGTTATTTTAGACACTAGTCCCCTCAGCATATCCAATGACCCTTTATTAATCCAACCCTACAGCGATGGCATCGTCCTAGTGGCGCGACCACACTATACACAAGAGAATATGCTAGGTGAAACTATTGATCAATTGGTTGAGTCTGAACTGGGGTTATTGGGGGCAATTATCAATGGTGCTGATATCATCGTTTCTGTACCCGAAGAAGTTGCACAATCATCAACATTTACATCTGAGGTAGAAAAATCAGCAGAAGTTTCAACGAGTGCTGCCAAAAACTAATTAGTTTCCAAATGTGGAAATTTCAACGCAGAGGATACGCAGAGGTTTGATAGGCATTACGAGTTTTAGGAAATGCTGTACTTAGTCTCGCCTAAACAAGCCAAATAGGGGAGCAAGAATTACCCCAAAAACAAAACCACCAATGTGCGCCCAATAGGCAACTCCACCAGTTTGCACGCTCATGTTAGCGGCTGTTTGCAAGGTAGCAAGACCAGATATCACATTCTGCACAAAGAAAAGTCCAATTATAACTAGTGCTGGAATTCTGATTGTGGTGATGAAAAACCCCAAAAATACTAAGCTCATCACTTTAGCGTGGGGAAAGCGGATAATGTACGCACCTAAAACACCAGAAATTGCCCCACTTGCCCCCAAGGAAGGAATCTCAGAATTCATCCCAATGAACCATTGGCACAAGGCAGCTAGAGCGCCACACGCCAAATAAAAAATCAGATATTTGATATGACCTAATCGGTCTTCAATATTGTTGCCAAAAACCCAGAGAAACAACATATTCGAGATTAAGTGCCACCAACCGCCGTGTAAAAATTGCGACGTAAATAATGTTATCCACTCTCCACTCACATTGGTAGTTAACTCTTGAGGTACTACCGCATACTCACTTAAAAACTGACTCAATTGTGGATTTGACAGGCTCACCTCGTGAATAAAAACTAAAGTATTCATGCCAATTAACCCGTAGGTGAAATACGGGGTAATTCGCGTCGGATTTTCGTCGTAGAGGGGAAACACAGGTGTTTTTCCTAATTTATTGACTAACTGCAATATAGCTTGTAAGGCTAGCAGTTGCGAAGTTTAGGCAATTTCACCTATCAAATCAATCAGTCTGATTGAAAATCCTAATAATACCCTGAATAATTATTTATACCAAGATTCTTCCTGTGATTTATCGCTAAATAAACCCAACAGTGGGCCAAGAATTGCCCCAAAGATAAACCCACCTGCATGAGCCCAGTAGGCAATACCGCCGCTTTCCATACCGATGTTAGTACGTGTTTCGAGGCTGGCAAGTCCGTAGAAGGCTTGTTCGAGAAACCAGAATCCTAAAAAGAAATATGCCGGGACGCGGAAAGTTGGGAAGAAGAACCCTAAAGGCACTATGCCGAGAACTTCGGCGTTGGGAAAGCGGAGAATGTATGCACCTAGAATGCCTGCGATCGCACCACTTGCACCCAAAGAAGGAATGCTAGAATCTTGAGCGAAGAACCACTGGGTCAAGGATGCCAAAATACCGCAAGATAAATAAAACAGCAAATATTTGGCATGACCTAATTTATCTTCAACGTTGTTACCAAAAATCCAGAGAAACAGCATATTGCCGGCTAAGTGCAAGAAACCACCGTGCAGAAATTGTGAAGTAATCAAAGTTGCCCACTCTGGCACTGGTTGATGTAGAGAGGTACCAGCAAAGCTTAAGGTGAGTTCTCGTGGAACTACAGCCGCAAGGTGTAAAAACCCATTTAATGCTTGTGGAGGAAGACTTGCTTCATAAAGAAAAGCGAGGACATTGGCAGCAATCAGTCCATAAGTCACATAAGGCGTGATTTTTGTTGGATTATTATCTCTAATGGGAACCACGAGCGTTTTTTCCTGATTTTAAGACACCAATTTTACAATACTGAATTTTGCAAGCAGTTTCTTCTACCTCATGGATGGATCGCGCTTTAAAGCTCTTTGAATCTGCGCGGCATAACAACCCGGTTGGAGCGGACTGATTTGATATCTTGGTATGAATACAAAGATTACTGGCCGGCGCTAAACCTCGCCGTTAGATGACTTAGGTTATCTGTTGAGGTACGATCAGAAAGTTTTTTGTTAGAAGCGATCGCCTAATTTGCTACACATCTGAAAAGCACATACCACTTTTAACAAGCATAACCGCCTACAATAGCGATTCTGACATAGTGTGCCGCAGCTACGCCCGTCGTAGACATCGCAATTTGGGAATTATTGCAAAAACTTTAAATAATTCGTAATTTATAATAACGCTCTCAGACTCGCTAACCTTTAATCAATACGGTTCGGATAAGCACCCTTAACTTTCCTTGTGGTCTGGGAAAAGGTTAAGAGGTAAGGGGTAAAGGATGTATTCAAAACATGAGTCCCTTTCCCCTTTAACCGAAGCGTATTGAACGTACTCAATCAGTCGCCGATCTTAAACTCTGGATGTCGGCTTCAAAAATAGCCATGCTACAAAGAACGTCGCTGCTGTGAATAATTGCGTCAGATCCAAAGCAGATAGATAGCCATCTGCAAATGAAGCAATACTGCGATCGGTAATGCCAAATACCCAAGATGACAGGCCAAACAGCCAAATCCCATTCTTGAGATTTCCAACAAATTCCTTAGACTCTGATGGTTGCTGGTCGTTCACGATCTTCTGCTCCGTTGGTGAAGAATCTGGTGATTGATGAGAAAAACTTGCCATAAGGAATTTTTTCTAACTTTGGATGCTGAATTTATATTTATATTAATAAATATTTCATCAACTTGACTTCTATTCCACAAGGTACATCTCCTAATCTTGACATTCTTACTTTGTTCTGTTGCCTTCAATAAACTGCAATGGCTGGATTTCTAAGCTTTACAGCATGAAACTTGGATACTTTAATTACATAATCTTTAAATAACTATATAAATATTTATTTGTTTTTATAAAAAATCCTTCATTAGATAGATGCCTATGAGAAAAGACTCCAAAAATAAAGTCTTTGGCGGGTGATGGAACAATCTAAGCGTTTACTCGTAAGGATTAGAGAAAAAGTCCAATAAAATTCCCTTCTGAGCTTGTATCAGAAGGGAAAATAATTAACGAAATTATCGGAAAAAATAAGGTTGTGACTAGATTTTTGGGTCAACCAAGCGGGTAGTAGGACGACTCTGATACAAATCTTGAACTACTTGCCCAGCAGAAACTACAGCGACAAGGGCAATGACTGCAATAGGTAACAAACCTTTGCCAAATATAGCGATCGCTAGCAGCAAAACTGCCCCCCCAAGTCTATAATTAGAACGGATTTTGCAATAACGGATTATCCCAAATCTGTGGAGAATGCTGACAGCTAGCGAACATAATGCTACCGAACCACAGATGAGCGATCGCTGGGAATCTGGTAGTGCTAAAGTTGGCTTACTCAACAAGATTTGTTCTACTCCGACTCCAGCAGCAGCGATGCCAATCACTAGCGGTAAATGAGTGTAGAGCCAGAGATTGACAACACCAATTTTTCCCTCTGTCCGCGCCATCTCAATAGTTTTACCACCCAGGTTATCAAAATAGACCCACCACCAGCTAAAAGCGATAATTAGACCAAATACGGCGGAAATCACAGTTAAAACATCCCACTTCTGCTCAGAAACACCATTGACCACAGCAATAATTGCTTCGCCCAGGACAATAATGGTAAACAGCCCAAAACGTTCCGGTAAGTGGGAGGCGTGGGGAAGTAACCCTAGTTGAAACTTACGTGCTGTCAGGGGTGTAGCAAAATCAATGATGATTCCCAATGTCCAGAATGCGAACCGCCAGGGTATCGGTCTAGATGCTGATATTAACCAGAAGAAAGCAGCGATCGCAAAACCAATAGCGTAGCGAGTGGTCAAAGGACGTGCGGAAGGGATATGTATTCCAGCACGGACGTACTCTATCACTAGCACAACCCGACCGAGAGCATAGGAAATGGCAAAACCAGGGGAACTCTCACCCAAACCGTGATGGATGTTAATAGCCATTGCTGCTGCTGTTAGCATTTGTAGTCCTACAAGCAGTCGATGTCCGACATCATCGCTATCAAAACGGTTAGCGTAAAATGTCGTGCCAATCCATGACCACCAAACTGGTATAAATAGAACAACAAACCCAAACCATCCTGATAGAGAGATATCCTCTTTGAGATTGTGGGCGAGTTGAGAAATTGCAACTACAAAAACCAAATCATAAAAAAGTTCTAGCCAAGTGGCGTGTCGTTCTTCTTCGGTGTCTTGACCAATACGTAACGTTGGCGGTTGGAGAAAATTTGCCATAGTGCTAATTGCGAATCGCTAATTGTTTTTTACCATTAGCCGTTAGCAATCGGCTATCTCGCGCATCTTCAGATTCTCGGAATCTTGTTGTTGGCTGATTTTGCAGCAAGTGCGATCGCACCCCAACAGGACTTAGACAACAATTAAGCCTAAACTAGCGATCTTCGCAGCAAACAAGTCACAATAAAGCGTCAAACAATCGAACTTTAAACGCTATGCTGTCAGAACACTTTACCGCAGCTCTGATATACGCCACCCAACTGCACGCCAACCAAGTTCGTAAAGGTTCAGGTGTTCCTTACATTGCCCATTTATTAGGTGTCGCCAGTATTGCTTTAGAATACGGTGCAAATGAAGATGAAGCGATCGCAGCCCTCTTACACGATGCCATCGAAGACCAAGGTGGTGCTGCAACACGAGAAGAAATTCGCCGCCGTTTTGGTGAAAATGTCACAGCAATTGTCGATGGTTGTACTGATGCCGATACTATACCTAAACCTCCTTGGCGACAACGCAAGGAAGCATACATTGCTCATATTCCGACAGCTTCACCATCAGTACTACTCGTATCAGCAGCAGATAAACTTTATAATGCCCAGTCGATTCTCAAAGATTATCGCGTATTGGGGGAATCAGTTTGGGAACGTTTTCAGGGAGGGAAAGCAGGTAGTCTATGGTATTATCGGTCACTAGTCAATGCCTTCAGCAATACTCAAACCACTGCGATCGTTGAAGAATTAGAACGGGTCGTTACACAAATTGAGGTATTGGCCAAAAAATGAAGGATGAAGGTTAAAAAATTTTATCGAACAGAATTCAGGAGTCAGGAGCCAGAATTCAGAATGGATTCTGTACAACTGGCGGATAGCGCCACGAAGAGCGAGTATTCGTACTCCTGCGGAGAAGCAAGCTACGCGCAGCGTCTCGCAGAGAGCGTCTTGATTCTGACGCCTCGGCGGAGCGTCTCCGGCTCCGCTCCTGAATTCTGACTTCTGAATTCTTCTTCAACTTCATCCTTCACGCCTGTAAAATGAATAGCAGTCTTTTATTGGCTAACGGAACATACTACTGACTGAAGTATCTTCATGAATCCGCCAGATAGTTTCTCCTAAGACATTGGCTACTGACAGCACGACTAGTTGGGGAAAGCGATCGCTTTCTGGTATGGGAATCGTATTGGTGACAATGACTTCCTCAAATAATCC
This sequence comes from Nostoc sp., assembly GCF_041747015.1. Lineage (GTDB taxonomy): Bacteria > Cyanobacteriota > Cyanobacteriia > Cyanobacteriales > Nostocaceae > Nostoc. The sequence goes on along the minus strand of NZ_JBGTFY010000278.1, from coordinate 13,657 downwards.
ACTAGACAACCGTTCCGTCGCTGGTGGAGAGAACACTGCATGAGTTGCACAGGCGTATACCTGACGCGCTCCTTCTTCACGCAATAATCGTGCCCCTTCTGCGATCGTGCCTCCAGTGTCGATCATGTCATCCACCAAAACCGCCGTTTTGCCTTTAACATCGCCGATAATATTTAACACTTCTGCAACATTGTGTGCATGACGACGTTTGTCAATAATTGCCAGTGGGGCATCATTCAGCTTTTTCGCAAATGCTCTCGCTCGTGCTACACCGCCAACATCGGGGGAAACAACTACAACGTCGGGCAGCTGTTTGCTTGCCAAATAATCCAGCAACACTGGCGAACCATAAACATGGTCAAAGGGTATATCGAAATAGCCCTGAATTTGAGCCGAGTGCAAATCCATTGCTAAAACGCGGTTAGCACCTGCTTCGGTGATCAAGTTAGCAACCAACTTGGCGGTTATTGACTCTCGTCCTGCCGTTTTGCGATCGGCGCGGGCGTAGCCATAGTAGGGAATTACTGCCGTCACCTGTCGCGCAGAAGCTCGACGACAGGCGTCAATCATAATCAGTAATTCCATCAAGTGATCGTTTACGGGTTGACAACATGGCTGGATTAAATAGACATCACAACCCCGAATCGATTCTTGGATTTGAACGTAAAGTTCCCCATCTGCAAATCTTTTGCGAATCATTGGCCCCAAGTCCATGCCCACATAACGAGCGACTTCTTGAGACAGTTGTACATTGGCAGAGCCGGAAAACAGCCGCAGGCGATGATTATCGGTCAGTCCTGTTGCAGATGGTTGCACTTTTAAATTGGCAGAACTGAGTACAGCAGATCCTTTATGTGCATTCATAGCAATATTATCATTAGAGATTTAATAGATTTAACCGAGAAATAGCCTAAAAAAACATCTGTGAGTTTTGTTGAAGCTTTCATCCAAAATTTAAACATTTCTACATAAAGTTATCCATCTTGGCAAACAAGCTATTGATAGCTTAACTGACATTAAGCGCATCCACTATGTCTATAATTTCGATTTTTTTAGGTTAAAGTAAATAACCCTAATCTCTTAAACATTGGTGTGGTAGGTTCTTCTAACTATCTAATTTATCGCTGACATTAAAGCATTTACAACTTAAGTTAAGTGATACCAAAGTTTGTTCTCATGCAGTATAGCACATAGCACTAAGTATTTAAATGGTAACTTATTATTCTAGAGCTTACGCATTGACAAAAGTGAGAATTACCCAAGCTAGAAGACGCTGGCAGTGGACACAATTGACCCACGTACAAGCAAATTTTTAGATAAAGATTGGATAAATTTTAAATAAAGATTGAATAAAAATATTCTTTTTGATACCAAAACATTAATCATAATCTGCGACTCAAACGGATAGTGATTTTGGATATTGGAGCGATCGCTACCGGCTTCGTCCTGCGAGCCTATGCCGGTGCTGCTGCTAACGGTATTATTTTATCAGCTTGGTTTTTACTCTGCACTGCAACGCTGGCGCTATTCTTGGGTATTGAAAAGCGCAAAGCAGAACTTCGATTAGCACAAATTAGAGGTAACAAGTCTCGCTCTGTCCTTAAAGACTATTCCTTGCTCCTATTGGCTCGCATGGAAAATGTCGTCACCACTAGCACGGTTGTTACCTATGCTCTTTGGAGTGCAGATATAGTTCTTCTCGCAGTTACTCGTGACTATCTGCTTCCCAAAGGAGTAATTGAAAGAGAGACAAGTAGTTTGTATAACCTGGATTCTAAAGTTAGTTTTGCCTATTTCAAAATATATCGTTTAATCAGGAAGAAAAATTGATAAGTAGCTGTGATCAACTATGTTCACTCTTCGGGTGACGCTATGCACAGTCGCTTCTGGAGGAAAACTATCCTGTAGCGCTGCTTCACCAAAACGAATGCGTGTCAAGTTAGACCCTGCTCTTTTGGGACTTTACCCTTGGGTATAGTAGAATATTGCCGCACGTAATTGTCCGTCACCTCTTAGACTTAATCTTTGTGGGGACTTGCTTCTCAGTTGCTATTACACTCAATCAATGGATCATCAACCACCGATTACAGTTGGCACCCTCTTGCAAAACCGTTATCGTATAATTCAAATTCTCGGACAAGGAGGATTTGGTAGAACCTATCTGGCAGAAGACCAGAGGCGCTTTAACGAACTTTGCGCGATCAAAGAATTGATTTCAACAGCAACGTCGGCTTTGGCTTGGGAGAAGGCACAAGAGCTTTTTCACCGAGAAGCTGCAATATTGTATCAAATAGAACACCCACAAGTCCCGAAATTCCGCGAAAGATTTGAGCAAGACCAACGCTTGTTTTTGGTGGAGGATTACGTTGCAGGTCAGACGTACCGGACTCTGTTGGCTGAACGCCAAGCTGTTGATCAAACCTTCACGGAGGCTGAAGTATTGCAGTTGATGCACTTGTTGTTGCCTGTTTTAGAGCATATTCACAGTCGAGGGATTATTCACCGGGATATCTCGCTAGAAAATATTATTTTGCGAGATAGTGACGCTAAACCTGTATTGATTGACTTTGGGGTAGTCAAAGAACTGGCAGAGCGTTTACGATCGCCAGATAGTGCCATGCCAGCAACCACTGTGGGAAAATTAGGCTACTCTCCTAGTGAACAAATGCAAACAGGTGGGGCTTATCCTAGTAGTGATTTGTATGCATTAGCGGTAAGTGCGATAGTTTTGCTGACTGGTAAAGAACCAAGCGAGCTATTTGATGAAAACCAACTAACTTGGAATTGGGAAAGGTGGGTAAGAGTTAATCCACGATTTGCTATAGTGTTGAATCGAATGTTGAATCATCTACCGAGCGATCGCTACCAAAGTGCTGCTAATGTATCTCAAGCACTGCAATCTCCGGCTGAACCCAGTCTCCCTACCCTGAATGTGTCAAATTTGCAAACAATGGCAGTTAGTCGCCGCCCTGATCTAGTACCACCAGCAACTTCGCCAAAAAGACCTGCTGCGGCAATTCCACCAAGTAATACTAGTTCAGTCTTGGATAATCCGTTAGCGATCGCAGCAATTGCTATTACTGTAGTGATCATAGCGGGATTTGGTTCTTGGGCACTGGTAAGTTCGATCCGTGGTCAGTCGAAAACACCAAATGAGACGCTTCCCCAAAATTTCCCTTCACCAGTGATTTCTGGTGGTACTACATTCACATCTACACCAACGCCCGAAAAACCTGTTATATCTAGTAAGCGCCTCAATCTTAGAGCATCTAATCCTACTACGGTTGAAGATACTCTCAAAGCAAATCAAATAATCCGGTACACTTTTTTTGGGCGGGAAGGAGACAAGTTAACTACGTTTATTGACCCAGGAAGCAGCATTTTACTAACAGTCTTAAATCCCGATCAACAACCCATTGATCTTAATGCCCAGCAAGTAACATCTTATGAAGGCACATTGCTGGTTACTGGTAGATATACTATTGAGTTAACTCTGGTTTCAGGAGTTGCCGAAAGCAATTACAATCTCAATGTTGGATTAGAAGCATCAATCCCAATTCCGACAGAAACACCAACGCCAATTCCGACAGAAACACCCACCCCAATTCCGACAGAAACACCAACGCCAACTCCGACAGAGACACCAACGCCAATTCCGACAGAAACATCAATCCCAATTCCGACAGAAACACCAACCCAAATTCCGACAGAGACACCCACCCCACTGCCTACGACTGGTGAAACGCCAACTTTTCCGCCAGCTGATGAAACACAACCATTTTCTGGCCAAAGAAATTAATGTTAAACACACTGCTAATTACGGGAACTGATACGGAAACTGGTAAAACTGTTTTAACAACAGCGTTAGCAGCCTATTGGCAAAAATATTACCCACAGCGTAGCTGGGGAATCATGAAACCAATTCAATCGGGAATTGGCGATCGCGAATGGTATCAAAAGCTATTCGCGCTAGAACAATCTGCTGAAGAAATTACACCATTGTACTTTCAAGCACCTCTGGCTCCTCCCATAGCAGCAGCGCGAGAAAATCGCCAAGTAGATTTGGCAGTGGTTTGGCAAGCTTTGTCTAAACTGCGATCGCATCGTGATTTTGTGCTTATAGAAGCCTTGGGAGGGTTAGGTTCGCCAGTAACGGAGGAATTAACGGTGGCGGACTTAGCCGGAGAATGGCGTTTACCAACGGTATTGGTAGTGCCAGTTAGATTAGGTGCGATCGCTCAAGCAGTGGCAAATGTCGCATTAGCTAGACAATCGCGTGTCAATCTCAAAGGTATTGTGCTGAACTGTGTACAACCGCGAACTGATGCAGAAATAGCCGACTGGACACCACCAGAGTTGATTCAATCATTAACTAACACGCCAGTTTTAGGCTGTGTGCCTTATCTAGATAACCTGACTGATTTAGATAAACTTGCTCAAATAGCATCAGATTTAGATTGGGAAACACTAACACTTTAAGAACGAATAAAACCCGGATTGTGGACATCCCACTAGGACTTGCAGCAATCCTCGACAAATATCAACCCAAGCCAGGGGCAATGTTCACCGATATGCTCGGTGTGACTGAGCTTCGCGTTGAGTGTCAATCGTCCCTATAAACTTCTCTACGATGTCCTACTTTGACAACAGTTACTACTAAGACATCATCGTAAATATGATACAAAATCCGATAATTGCCTACTCTGATGCGATAACGATTTTCACCATTTTTTAATTTACCGACACCATCAGGCCGAGGATCAAGAGCTAATTGTTGAATTTTGCTCTCTAGCCTTTCTTGAATATCTACGGGTAACTTTTTGAGTCGTTTAGATGCACTTGAGGAAATTTCTACTCGATAGCTCATGCAATTTTTTGCTGATGTTCTGACCAAGTTAAAGTGCCATTTTCCGCGATATCTTTTAATCCCTCTTCAAAATCTCTTTCGTCTGACTCATCTTCCTGTTTACGGATTTGTAACAATGATAAAATTTCTTGTAAGGTATCATCATAAGCCAGTTCTAATTGTTCATTAATCGCCTTGATTAAGGCTTGCTTTTTAGTTGTAGTTTCCATATTTCTACTCTTTTTAACTGCTCATCATTGTTTATACTTTAAACACCTTATTTTACTCTAAAAGACTGTTTCACCGCTTCTAGAGAAATCATCAATTATTTGTCATAAAACCTACTTAAGCTCTAAGTAGTTACTTAAGACTCGTCCAACTTACGTTAAACTGGAAAAATAATCTAAGTTAGCTGTACTGAAACTAGCTAGTCTTTATAATGGTTTCCACTTTCCCAAATTCCTCTTCTGTTGACCTATCTCGTATCCGACTGGCAATCCGTTCATTGCAACCACAATTGATAGAATGGCGGCGGCGACTGCATCAACAACCAGAGTTGGGTTTTCAAGAAAAACTGACGGCGGAGTTTGGATCACAAAAGCTGCAAGAATGGGGAATTGAGCATCAAACTGGCATTGCCCACACTGGCATTGTTGCCACCATCAAGGGTAACAAATTAGGTACAGAGAAAGTTTTGGCAATTCGGGCTGATATGGATGCTTTGCCAATCCAAGAACTCAACGAAGTGCCGTACAAATCGCAGCATGATGGAGTGATGCACGCTTGCGGACATGATGGGCATACTGCGATCGCTTTAGGTACAGCTTACTATCTCCAGCAGCATCGTGAAAACTTCTGCGGTACGGTGAAAATTATCTTTCAACCTGCGGAAGAATCACCAGGAGGCGCGAAGCCGATGATTGCAGCTGGGGTACTGAAAAATCCTGATGTTGACGCAATTATTGGTTTGCACTTGTGGAATAATTTACCTTTGGGGACTGTAGGTGTTCGGGCTGGGGCGTTGATGGCAGCTGTAGAGTGCTTTGACTGCATAATTTTGGGCAAAGGTGGACACGGCGCACTACCCCATCAAACTATTGATTCGGTTGTCGTTGCGGCTCAAATTGTGAATGCCCTGCAAACCATTGTTTCTCGGAATGTTAACCCTATTGATTCAGCAGTGGTAACAGTGGGCGAACTTCATGCTGGAACCAAGCGGAATGTGATTGCTGATACAGCGAGAATGAGTGCCACTGTCAGATATTTTAATCCTAGTTTTAAAGGCTTTTTTAATCAGCGCGTCGAGCAGATTATTGCCGGAATTTGTCAGAGTCATGGTGCGAGTTATGACTTAGAATATTGGTCACTTTATCCGCCAGTAATTAATGATGCGAAGATGGCAGAATTAGTGCGGTCTGTAGCAGAAGAAGTGGTAGAAACGCCTATGGGTATTGTGCCAGAATGCCAAACTATGGCTGCTGAAGATATGTCATTTTTCTTGCAAGAAGTACCTGGTTGCTATTTCTTTCTAGGTTCTGCGAATCCTGAGAAAGATTTGGCTTATCCTCATCATCATCCCCGGTTTGATTTTGATGAAACGGCGTTGGGAATGGGTGTGGAGATATTTGTAAGATGTGTGGAGAAGTTTTTCAATTAGCTGTTTTTTTAACCATACTTAATTTACACCCAACTTTCCCAAGAAATTTCTCTTACTTGTCGCATTCGCTCAAAGTCGCTGTCAGATGAAACAAGAGTCAATGAATGACGTAAAACTGTAGCAGCTATCCAGAGGTCATTTTCACTAATGCCTATGGTACTTAGTTTGGTTGTTTTACGTTTATTTTTTTCTTTTGGTCCGAATTGTTTAATAATTTCTGATTTAAAATCACCGTATATTTCTGTTGTTTCTTTGTCGATACCATATAAGTTAATTCGCTTGATAAATGCATTAATTTTTATTAAATTAGCGGCTTTCTGGTGTGAATTTTGTGCCATAAAGTGCAACTCACCAGCAACAATAACACTGGTTGCTAATTGTACTTGACCAAGCGATCGCAAGTGATTTACAACGCTAGGCACACCCTCCATCAAGAAGGAACAATGATTAGTATCAAGTCTCAGGCTGCGTTCCTACCACTGCGACTTTGCAACGGCTCCATCAAGAAGGAACAATGATTAGTATCAAGTAGATACATAATTAAAATTCTAGAGGTATCCGACTGTCATGAACTAATTGCAAGCATTCTCTGATGTCCGATCCTTGCCAACTGCCCACAAATTCTAATAAATCTTCAGCAGTAGAACCTGTTAAAGTATGCTCCGTTCTCAGCGTTTGAACAGAATGGCTATCTGAATATATGCTGTTTGTTTGATGTTTAGCTTGCAAAAATTGCACAAAATCTAAAATTTCCTGCAATAGTGGTTGAGGTAATTTTTCTAGTTCTTGGTTAATTTGTTCTTTAATAGTCATTATTACCACTCTGTTTACATTAAAAAACTGGGTCTTGATTTATATATTATGTCCATATCTCAATTTTTAAATATTTGGTGATGTGATTAAAATCCTAAATTCTAACCACATCCGATTAAGTTGGAAATCGCTAGGAGCAAATCCTCTGGTGCTACAGGTTTAACGATGTGCTGTTGAAACCCGGCTTTTAATGCTTGCTGCTGATTAATTTCGCCTGCATAAGCAGTCAAAGCGATCGCTGGAAGTTGTTTTTCCCCTGTTTCTGCTTCCAGAGCGCGCACCTGTTCTATTAGCATATAGCCGTTAATTTCTGGCATTCCAATATCGCTGAGTAAAATATCTGGCTTTGACTTTGCTAACGCTTGTAATGCTTCATTTGCCGATGTCGCTGTAGTCACGATCGCTCCAAAATGTTCCAGCACAAAACTGAAAAAGTCGCGGGTGTCAGCATTGTCATCCACAATCAAGACTTGTATTCCCATCAGCGGAGAGGAAACAGGAACGGCAGTTGAGGAATCAGCATTCGTGTCATCCTCGATTGGTGTACTGTCCTTAATTAGCGGTAATCTAATTGTTAAGATAGCTCCCTGCTCCTCGCCAGGACTTTCAGCCCAAACCGTTCCGCCGTGCATCTCAACTAAGTGACGAGCGATCGCTAAACCTAAACCTAGCCCACCAAACCTTCTAGTTGTTGTACTGTCACCCTGACGGAAATAATCAAATACATGAGGTATAAAGTCGGGGTGAATGCCCTTACCTGTGTCGCTCACCGTAATCTGCGCTTGAGCATCGATGCACTCCAATCGCACATTTACTTTTCCTTCTGTTGCTGTAAACTTGACGGCATTGGATAACAGGTTCCAGAGGACTTGCTGTAAGCGGGCTGAATCACCCAGAACTTTCCCAATAGTCGGATCAAGCATCGTCTCAATTTGAATAGTTTTTGCCTCTGCTGCTAAACGCACTGTTTCCATTGCGGCTTCAATGGTGGATGCTAAATTGACTGGGATCATATTGAGGTTGAGTTTGCCTTGGAGGATGCGAGAAACATCTAGCAAGTCTTCAATTAGTTGAGCTTGTAATTTGGCATTGCGCTCAATGGTTTCAAGGGCTTTTTTGAGCGATGTCTCATCAAATTTACGGCTCTGTAATAGTTTTGCCCAACCGAGAATCGGATTCAAGGGCGATCGCAATTCATGGGAAAGGACGGCCAAAAACTCATCTTTTATCCGGTTGGCGGCCTCTGCTTCCGCACGAGCTAATTTTTCTAGTTGCAAAAGGCGATCGCGTTCTTCTGCGGTTTGTTTGCGATCGGTGATGTCAGTTAGCATGGCGATCGCCCCCAAGAACTCATTTTGTTCACCAAAAATAGCTCTAGCAGAAATCAGTGTCCAAATGTACGAACCATCTTTGCAGCGCAATCGACCTTCTTTAAGATCATTCCTTTCTTGCTTCAGCCATTCCAGATTCTCTTGAGCTACCATACCATCAGCCTGATCGATAAAATCAAACATGGAACGACCGAGCATTTCTTCCGCCGTATAGCCCAACATCTGTAACATCCGTTGATTTACAAACTCTGTTCGGGAATCAGAGTCAATCATCCAGATTCCTTCATAAGAAGTATCAACAATTCGGCGATACTTGGCTTCACTCTTCTGTAAAGACTCCTCGGCTTGCTGGCGCTTCCGCCGCTCCTTGGCTGATCGCAATGCTCGTTCTACCGATGGAACTAACCGCCTTAGTCGTTGCTTCCACACATAATCCGTTGCACCGTTCTTCAAAGCTTCGATCGCCAATTCTTCACCCAGCGCCGCAGAGACAAAGATAAAAGGAACTTCGGGACAATGATTTCGGGCAATTTCTAAAGCAGAAATTCCATCAAAAGATGGCAAGGCATAATCAGCAAGAATTAAATCGAAAGTCTCTGTTTTTAGAGCAGTTAGAAAATCAGCGCCGGTTTCGACTCGGATCAGTTCGCAATTAATTCCCCCTTCAGTTAGCATCGCTTGGGCAAGTTCTGCATCTAAGGGGCTATCTTCCAAAAGCAGGAAACGCAGGACATTCATTAGTCGCTCTCCTGTTGACGATGAGGTGCAGGAGGTAAAGCACCGACGGGAGGCTGATTGATCACTGCCCAAAACAGTCCAACACTTTTAATAGAATTGACAAACTCATGGTAATCGACTGGCTTAACAACATAGGCATTCACCCCTAACTCATAGCATCGAACTAAGTCTGGTTCCTCACGGGAAGAAGTAAGTACAACGACTGGAATTACTCGCATTACTGGGTCAGATTTGAGTTGTGCCAGTACTTCTAGTCCGTCAATTTTAGGTAGTTTCAAATCGAGCAGCACTACAACAGGATACCCTTCCATTCGCAACCGAAACAACCCCCGGCGATAAAGATAATCTAGGGCTTCTTCTCCATCACGTACCACCACCACTTCGTTAGCAAGATGATTTTCCGACAAAGCAGCTAGGATTAACTCTGCATCGTTGGCACTATCTTCAATCAGCAGAATTCGCTTGAGTTCTTTCATTCACCCTCCTTCTTCGACAACTTAGGCAGCGAGAAATAAAAGGTGGCTCCCCGATCAATTACAGCCTCTGCCCAGACTCGGCCATTGTGTCGATGAATAATGCGCTGTACGTTTGCCAATCCAACACCGGTACCTTCAAATTTTGGGTCGCTATGCAGGCGTTGAAATACTCCGAATAGCTTGTGGACATATTGCATATTAAAGCCTACGCCGTTATCTTGTACAGAAAAGATAACTTCGTTTTCATAATTAATACTCCCAACAGTAATTTCTGCTGGGTTTCGAGTTTGGGTATATTTTACGGCATTGCCGATCAAGTTGCGAAGCACGAGCCGCAGCATGGAAGGATCGCCCTGCACTTCTGGCAGTGACTCTATATGCCAATGGATGATGCGTTCTGGGCTTTCTGTGATCAAATCGCGTTTTACCTCTTGTACCAATTCCTCCATATTGAGGTTGATATAGCGCATTTCGGTGCGCCCCATGCGAGAAAATGTCAGCAACTCATCGATCAATATTCCTGCCTGTTTGGCTGTTTGGGCAATTATCCCCAAATAACGCTGACTCGTTTCATCTAAGCTGGTTGAGTTATGGCGCTTTTCTAACAATTCTATAAATCCGGCGATGTGGCGAAGCGGCGATCGCAAGTCGTGAGAGACTGAATAGGAGAAGGATTCGAGTTCTTTATTGGTGGCTTCAAGTTGGGCTGTGCGCTCTTGAATCCGTTGCTCTAGCATTTCGTTGAGTTGTTGCAGGGCGGCTTCGGCAACTTTCCGGTCGTGGATGTCGCTGGCAATGCCCACCCATTTGATAATCTCTCCATCTGCATCTCGAAATGGTAAACCCCGGACAATATGCCACCGATAGCTACCATCAGAAACTCGACGGAAGCGAATTTCTGCTTCGTAGTTTGTAGCGTTAGCAACAGCCTGCATCGAAGTTTTAAAAACGCGATGCCAGTGGCGGGCTACGCCTACGCAATCATCAGGGTGAATGATATCAATCCAGCCATAGCCAGAGGTCTGCTCCATTGTCAGCCCACTATAGTCTAACCAGTATTGATTGCAATAGGTAATACCATCATTGCGATCGCCCATCCAAATCGCCTGTGGCGACACTTCGGTTAAAATTCGGTATCGCTCCTCGCTGTCACGTAGCGCTTCTTCTGCTAGGTTGCGATCGTGGATATCAACACAGGAGCCGATATAGCCGAGAAACTCCCCTGTTGGTGCAAACCGAGGTACACCAGTATCAAGAAGCCAACGGTATTCGCCATCAAAGCGTTTGAGGCGATATTCCATTGTAAATTTTTGTCGGGCATCAAAAGCATTGATGTATGTATCTAAGCAACGCTGAAAATCATCAGGATGAACACCTTCAGCCCAGCCATTGCCCATCTCTTGCTCCATAGTCCGCCCGGTAAAATCTAGCCAGGGTTTATTAAAGTAGTTACAAAGTGTGTCAGTGCCGGACATCCACACCAGTACAGGAGCGGTGTCTGCCATATGGCGAAAGCGGGCTTCACTTTCACGCAACGCTGCTTCTGCCTGGTTGCGTGAGCGTAGCGCGGCTTGCTGTTCGCTGATATCAGTGATTAACGCCGCATACCCTTCAACGGTTCCTTGATTATCAAACTGGGGAACGTAAATAGCATTAATGTAGCGTGTGCCACCATCTTGATAAGGAATTTGACTTTCAAAAGTAACCTGTTCTCCTGCCAGTACTTTTTCTACATAGGGACGAATTACTTTATAGGCGGATTCACCCAAAACTTCCCAAATATACTTTTCATAAACTTCTGCAGCAGGATGCCCAAACCACTCTTCATAGGCTCGGTTATTGAACCGGTAGCGTTGTTCTGAATCTACAAAGGAAATCAGAACTGGCAGCGTATCGGTAATCAACCGAAGTTGTGTTTCTCGTTGTCGCAGTGCTTCCTCATTAGACTTTACTAAAATCTCACTTTGGTGTAATGACTTTAAGCTTGCTTCAGCTTTTTGTTGGGCTGTGCGGCGTGATTCGTTGAGCAAGCTAATTAATCCTGCTGTCAGCATGAACACAACTAACGGTACTAAAATGTTCAGATTTGTAATGTTTAGCGAATAGAGTGGTTTTAAAAAGAAGTAGTTAATTGCCAAAGTAGATAAAACTGTTGCAAATAACCCCGGAGCCAAGCCACCGTACCAGGCACTCACCATCACCGCAGCAAAAAACAGCGCCGCAGGCGTTGCACTCAGATATGGAATTAGTAGCAGGGTTGTCCGCAGTGCTAAAGCAACGGATAGTAGAGCAATACCATAGTGCAGGAGTTGCTCCCGTATCAGTACTACTTTTTCTCTTTTAACAACAAAGATGTTTTCGGGTTTAAGTGCCTTCACTTTATGACTCATAACCCTACTCTGCTTCGGGAAAATACTGACTCAGCAATCTTTTGCCGGGTTCACCCATCTTCAATAACATTTCTTCGATTAGTTTTAGCGCTATCTGTGAAGGCTGTGTATGCCCATTTTCCCAACGGTTGACTGTTTTAAAGGAAACTCCTACTTTCGCAGCAAACTGTTTCTGAGAAAGATTGAGTTCCTGCCGAAGCTCCCGAATTAAATCTAAAATTTCCAGCCGCTTTGTTACAGACATCTTCCCTTTCTATTCCCATAGAATGATTAGCATAGGACAAGTGTCTTATTCTTAGTCTCCTACTTAGGGAATATTTTCTCTGTTTTCGTCTATAACTAAACTGTATTAGTTCAAAGGCTCAACTTCGAGGTTAAAAGGTGCAACTTCGAGGTTAAAAGGTGCAACTTCGAGGTTCAAAGGCTCAACGTTGAGGTTCAAAGGCTCAACTTCGAGGTTCAGAGGCTCAACTTCGAGGTTCAGAGGCTCAACTTCGAGGTTAAAAGGTGCAACTTCGAGGTTCAAAGGCTCAACTTCGAGGTTCAGAGGCTCAACTTCGAGGTTCAGAGGCTCAACTTCGAGGTTCAAAGGCTCAACTTCGAGGTTTAAAGGCTCAACGTTGAGGTTCAAAGGTGCAACTTCGAGGTTCAGAGGCTCAACTTCGAGGTTCAGAGGGTGAAACTTCAGCTTTCCAATGTTCAGGGAGTTGAAGATTTTCCGGTAGGATGGTTGTGCGATCGCCTTTTGCCAATTCAATCTGCTGTTCTTCTAGATTTTCGGCTCCCCAGAGGTATGCCCCTTGCAGATTGGTTTGGGTGAGGTTTGCCCTTTGCAGATTGGCTTGGGTGAGGTTTGCCCTTTGCAGATTGGCGTAGATGAGGTTTGCCCCTTGCAGATTAGCTCCCCTGAGGTTTGCTCCCCTGATGTCGATATTACTTAAATCTAATCTTTGATTTTCCAGCTCATTCTGATTGCGCCGTCCAATTACGGTAAGGGCTGCTTGAATATCCGTCCGAAGGTTTTGTTCTTGCTCTATCTCCTTTGGTTTTTGATAATTCCAAGTATTGACTATTATTAATGAGTCTGTATTTTCTATATTTTTCTCGGAAAAATCCTTCAAAGGTGCATTCTCTCGCACAAAAGCAGTGAGGACTTCCATGATTGTCCAGTGATCATCTTTGGAATCTTTGGCGATTCGTTCTAAAGTATAAATTGCCCCTAATCGCGTTTCAATCTTTTCATTTCCAAGCTGTTCAATCGCATTCCAGCAATTCTCATTTTGAAAAAAAATCAGAGAAAATTCCGTTACTTAAATAGAGAACTTGTGTCGAAGCATCATTTTTTGACAGATAATTATCATCCAACGTTGGCGATAGAGAGATTTTCAGAAAAATGTCCATGAAAA
>NZ_JBGTFY010000277.1:0-10829 GCF_041747015.1 Nostoc sp. | reverse complement strand
CGCATTGACAAGAAATACCAAATATGGATATGGTTGAAAGCCACATCTTTCGTAAGGGTTTAGCATTGCTAAACCCCTACAGCGTGGTCTATTTACGTAGTTTACCGCCGTAGGCATCATAAGGATAATTAATAAAAGCCTAAAACGACCTATTTTCGTTAATCCACATCACGGTTAATTTGTATAGTGCGTAAGTCCTATCTTATATAAATTTGTGTTAATGGAGTTTGTGTTAATACCAGGAAAATAAAGGCAAGATTACATGAATGAATTAGATTACTGTAGCGATCGCTTGTCTCTTAGCGTATTTAAAAGTTTGTAAAAAAATATGATTAGTATGAATATTTTCATGTGACTAATGAACTATTTAAGATACAAGTATATTTTTTATGCAACATTTTCAGAGCAAATAAAATAGATAAAAACAGCATTGATTTATCGACTATTTTAATATATAGAACACAGCGTAATATTTTTTAATTGCTTATATCTGACTTGAAAATTTGATAAAAATCATCTAAAACAACTGTATTTTGTCTTGAAAAACTGACATTAATAAAGAAAAAATAGTTATAAAGAAAAATTGAAAGCTTGGTAAATGTTATTTGGTTACAGAAAGAGATTTAAAAAAAAAGTTAAAAAAAGATAACAACCAATCATAAAATCGCACCATGTTTGGAACTCAAAATACTTCAAGCTCTTTGAATACACAATGGGTAGAAACTTCCCAAAAAATACAAGCATTAGCATCTCCCCTTGATAGTTTAAATACTCTAAGTTCTAGTTCGCTTCTACAAAGTAAGAGTTCTTCACAACCACAACAATCGGCGGTGGTGTCAGCAAATCCCAATCCTAATCCTTACTTAACCAGTGCGGCGATTGTTCCTGACTTTAACGGTGATGGCAAAACGGACAAACTTTGGGTAAATACCCAAACTGGTGAGATTATTGTTCGCCTGATGGATGGCACAAGAGTTATCGAACAGGGTTCTCTGGGTCAATTTGACCTATCCGCCTATGACTACAAAATTGCCGAATTCAACAATGATGGCAAAACCGACTTCTTGTTACGCAATAAGACAACCGGCGAGAATAGCATTGTGCTGATGGATGGCACAAGAGTTGCTAATGCGGCTTCTCTAACTAGCGTTGACGGAGCCTGGACTCCAAACATTGCCGATTTCAACGGCGATCGCAAAACCGATATCTTCTGGCATAATAGTCAAACCGGTGAGAACGCTATTTGGGAGATGGATGGTACAACAGTTGTTACTGCAACCGTTCTAGACACTACAGACGCAGCACTAACTCCTACCATTGTTGATTTCGACGGCAATGGCAAGAGTGATATCTTCTGGCGCAATCCGACAACAGGTGATAACAGCGTTTGGTTTATGGATGGTACGCAAAAGAGTGAATTTGCGCTGCAATCACAAGATGCAGCCTGGACTTCTAGCGTTGGCGATTTCAACGGCGATTTAAGCACTGACCTGCTGTGGAGAAACACTCAAACAGGTGAGAATAAGATTTGGACAATGAATGGTATTTTAGTTACAGAGGGTGCTTTGGGGACACTTGACTCAGCCTGGACTTCTAAAATTGGTGATTTCAACGGCGATGGCAAGACCGACATCTTCTGGCACAATGGAAGCACAGGTGCAAACACCGCTTGGTTGATGGATGGTACAACAGTTGCTACTGAAGCTTTCTTACCGACTAATAACGCGGCCTTGACACCATCTCTTGGGGATTATAACGGCGATGGTAAGACCGACATCTACTGGCGCGATCAGACAGCCAGTGCAGACACCATTTGGACTATAAATGAGACAACAGCAGTTGAGACTCCCATCAGCGAAGCAGATAAGCTGACCCCAGAGTGGTATACGTTCTAAAATATTGGGGCATTGGGCATTGGGGATGGGGCATTGGGCATTGGGCATTGGGGCGGAGGAAAAAACTAACCAAAACTTCTCCCGTACTCGCTCATCCCCTCATCCCCTGCTCCTCAAAACTTGTAACTTAAAACCTGAATTTCTCCATTTTCCGGCAATTTACCAGGGCTGATGGAAATACTATCTCCGTTGCTACGCCGCACTGTCATACCTTGCATTAAGGTCAGAAAATCATCGAGTGGCGAAATATCGCACGTAGCAGCATCAGCAGCCTGTGTCCGGTAATGGGTTGGAATCACCAACTTGGGATTTAATACTTGAACGGCCTGCTTTGCTTCTTCAGCATTGTAGGCTTTTGCACTGCCCCCCACAGGAATAAGTAGGACATCGGGACGCCCCATTAGGATTTTTTGCTCAATGGAAATAGGTGCAGCAGCTCCGCCTAAGTGTAAAATATTAATTCCCCCTTGTTTCCAACTCCAAGCGGTATTTGAGCCAAACTGTCTACCTTTTTTGCGATCGTGGTCTATGGCGATTCCTTGGAACTTAATGCCTTTGAACTCGTAAACTCCTGGTTCGTAGATGAGTTTTGCATTCCCCGGTAGCACGTCTACAGCACCTTCATCTAGTAGTTGGCTGCTAATCAGTACCAAATCTGCTGCAACTTTTGGTGAACGATACCCAGCAGTACAGCCGACCGCCCGAAATGGATTGACGAGAATTTTGGCATCGCCGCCAGTAAAAAGAAAGCAAGTATGACCCAACCACTGAACTGATAAACCGCTAGATTGTGCGTCAGCTTCAGATTCAGAACCCAAGGTAGTAACCAAAGCTGTGACCAACCCCGCCCCAGCATAGCCCATCAACTGTCGTCGTTTCATTAATTACGCTCTTGACTGTAACTGTTCGAGAAAATTTCGCAGTAGCTGTTTTCCTGAAGATGTCAGGACACTCTCTGGGTGAAACTGGACGCCCTGAATATGAGGATAGTTCCGGTGTCGCACTCCCATAATGGTGTGATCTTCAACCCAAGCGGTGATTTCTAACACCTCTGGACAAGTCTCACGTTCGATGACCAAACTATGATATCTGGTAGCGGTTAAAGGATTTTCTAACCCCTGGAAAACTCCCACCCCACTGTGAGACACCTGAGAGGTTTTGCCATGCATCAACTCTGGAGCCGGAATTATTTTACCACCAAATACTTGACCGATGCTTTGATGCCCTAAACAGACACCCAAGATTGGCAACTCTTGCCCTAGCTGTTCTATCAATTCTAGGGAAATGCCGGCATCTTCCGGGCGACCAGGCCCTGGAGAAATAACTACGGCTTCCGGCTTTAATGCCCGAATCTCATCTATGGATATCTTATCGTTACGAAAAACTTTAATATCATCTGCCACTGGGAACTCTGCTGCTAATTCTCCCAGATACTGCACTAAGTTATATGTAAAACTATCGTAATTGTCGATAACTATAATCAAAGCTCATTACTCCTGGTTTTTACCACTTATCAATTCCAAAAAGCATAAACAAATATCTGATGCTATTTGTTCGTTAGGTATAAAAATAACGCTGACGTGGATGGATAAATATAAAGCGGCTACTCTACGACAAGCCACCTCCTAAAGATTACCAAGTAACCCTTTAGCCAGGACGCTTGGCGTCGCAGCTACGCCCGTCGTAGACATCGCATTACTGAAATTTGGAATTGCTTATAATACTCCAAAGTGGATCGGACAGAGCGTGATCCTGTTACCGAGTCATTTGGCGATGCCTGCGGCGGGCTACGCCTACGCAAATCACATCACATCACATCTACAAAGCCGATATAATTAACGTTACCAGAGGAGGGAGCAATAGCGTACCAGCTACCAGCACCGCTACCAAGGCAGAGACAAGGACTGCACCAGCTGCACAATCTTTAGCAATTTTTGCTAAATCATGGTATGTCTGCTTAACTGTTAAGTCTACAACGGACTCAATGGCTGTATTCAGTAACTCTAATGCCAAAACTAAACCACTAGTTATACCAATTACCGCTATTTCCACCGCTTGCAGATGCAAAAAAACACTTAAACCGATCGCTAAAGCGCAAACACTTACGTGAATGCGAAAATTACGTTGAGTCTGAAAACTATAACTGATTCCAGCCCAGGCATATTTAAAACTACCAAATAAATTAGAGGCTACTTTCCAGGAGAATTCCCGTTCGTTAGTCACCAGTTTTTGTAACGAGGTGGGCGTTGGTGATGGAGAAATTTTTTGAGACATAGACTTAAAAATATAAAAATAGAGTTGCTACAGTGGGAATATTCGCTGATCTTAATAGCGTAATTAACTTTGAGGTAATTTTTAAGCAATTTTCCACAGAAGTATTATAAAAGTATTACCCAAAATTTATATTAAGAGATACACAAGTTACTGCTATTCTATGTTAATAGCAATACCTATTGCATTCAGCAATTTCACTTGCTGTTCTAACATTCGCTCCAAACTTTCTTCATCAGGATGATCCCAGCCTAACAGGTGCAATAAACCGTGAGCAGCTAACCAAGCTAGCTCAGTTGGTAAGCTATGTTCCTGTTGTCGAGCTTGGCGTATAGATGTATCTACAGACACAATAATATCACCTAAGTATAATGGTACAGAGGCAAGCATTTCTTCGCTTTGAGGAAAATCCACTTCCAAAGCAGCAAAGGCTAAAACGTCTGTCGGCTTATTTTGTTGACGATACTGAGCATTCAATTCTTGAATTTGTGAGTCATCTGTCAAACGCAGCCCTATTTCATAACTTGGCGCTGGCGGAATATGAGGATGAAGTATTTCCAACCAGTGATTAAACCAGTTTTCCCAAGTTTCAGGAGTAATTCGGGCATGAGTGTCCCCAATATTTACAGATGTTGTCGGGGACAACTCGTAAAAATAATCCTCCACATATAGTTCAACTCTCAGGGGCACACGTCTCCTAATCTGAGGTGATGGTTTATTGTTAGTGAGTTAGGTAAGCAAGACCAACAAGGAGAGCTAAAAGCCCTACGGCAGTCAATCCGAAGTGTTTAAGAGAAGTTGCACCCTTTTGCACCATGTTTCGCATGGCGAGTTTTACGTAGCTAGGTTGAGGTTCTGTTGAAGGAGAATTGCTCATAGTTATTTGCCCACAGACTCTTTTATAACTGTAACAGTTGGTCTGCCATAGAATAGCGATCGCCTGTATATTGCTAAGAAATTTCTTTGAAAAGGCATCAACCATCGGGTCAGTACTAAATAATATTAAAAATTACTTAGTACTTTTTGCTAATCCCCAGTTATGCCGGAGTGTTTTCTACCAGTTTATTTTCTTGGCGCAGATAAGCTTGGATGAATGTATCAACTTCGCCATTCATGACATCGCCAATCGCTGTTGTTTCTGTATTTGTACGTAAATCTTTCACCATTTGGTAAGGGTGAAACACATAGTTACGGATTTGGTTTCCCCAGGAGGCTTCCACCATATCGCCACGAATTTCAGCAATTTCTTGGGCACGTTGCTCTTTGGCTATGACCAACAGCTTCGCTTTGAGGCGATTTAGGGCTTTCTCTTTATTTTGCAGCTGCGATCGCTCTTCTGTACAGCGCACGGCAAGACCCGTGGGAAGGTGAACAATCCGCACCGCCGTTTCTACTTTGTTGACGTTCTGCCCACCTTTACCACCAGAACGGGTTGTGGTGATTTCCAAATCTTTGTCTGGAATATCCAACTGCACAGAGTTATCTATCTGCGGCATCACTTCCACCCCGGCAAAACTGGTTTGTCGCTTGCCGTTGGCATTAAAAGGTGAAATCCGTACTAGGCGATGTGTACCCATCTCCGATCGCAAATAACCATAGGCATAACGACCAGTAATTTCTAGGGTTGCCGATTTAATTCCAGCTTCATCACCCTCCGACTCTTCAGCTAAAGTTACTTTATAGCCATGAGCTTCGCCCCAACGGGTGTACATCCGCATCAGCATAAATGCCCAGTCTTGAGCGTCTGTGCCACCAGCACCAGCACTAATTGTCAGTACAGCACCTTCAGCATCATAGATGCCAGAAAGTAACTGTTGTAACTCCCACTGGTCTAGGTCACGATTAAGTTTAGTGATGGTAGATTCCGCTTCTTGGAGTAGTGCCTCATCGGTTTCTAACTCTAACAACTCAACAACAGCCCTAGTATCTTCTAGATTGGCGTGCCAGCGATCGTATTGCTGAAGGTGGGCTTTCAAATCGTTGAGTTCTTGCAGCGTTTGTTGGGCTTGGGTTTGGTCATTCCAAAATTCTGGTTGAGCCGATATTTTTTCGAGGTCTTGAATTTTGGCGCTCAGTGCAGGTACGTCAAAGATAGTCCTGGGTTTTACCCAGGCGGCCAGACAACGTTTCGATTTCGCGTTTGAGTTCTAGGACATCCATAGTGCTTGCTGTAATGTATAGATAGAGCGCTTTGGATTTGAAAATTGCTCTTTATTCTACTAGTTATTAATCTTAGCAAATTCTCTTTGCACTGATTTGATATTTTACAAAAATTACTTGAAATTATCAAGCGCTTCTTTGGTAACAGAGGTGGTTTGATTTTGCTGTTGCAGATAGGCTTTGATAAACAAATCAATTTCACCGTCCAAAACCTCTACCGCAGCAGGTGTTTCTACATTGGTACGTAAATCTTTTACCTTGGTGTCAGGATGCAAGATATATTCCCGGATGATCTGGTTGGATAATGATTTTATCTGCCGAGGTTGAATTTTGGCAAGCTGGACACCTTGGGCTAGTGCAATCGCAAACAGTTTACTCTTGAGAATCGCTAAGGCTTTCTCTTGATTTTCTATCTGACGGCGCTGTTGGTCGCAAAATACACTAATCCCGGTAGGAATGTGAAACACCCGCACCCATGTTTCTGGGCGGTTGACATTCCCCTGTGGGCGCGGCAAAGTAATTTCTAAATCCTTCTCTGGAATCTCAAAATCAACAGACTCATCTAAGATAGGGCTGACTTCTACACTGGCTAGGCAAGTATGCCGCTTGCCATTGCCATCAACAGGAGAAATCCGCACTATTCTTGCATGAGTTCCTTGTTCCGATTTTAGTCAGCCATAAGCATAATGCCCTGTAATTTCTAGGGTGGCAGATTTGACCCCAGCTAAATCACCCTCTGAATATTGTAGTAGATATACTTTTTGATTATGATTTACTGCCCAACGGTGATATAACCGCAATAATATAGATGACCAATCTTCAGCATCTACCCCACCGACCCCAGCAGTAATAGTTAAAAATGCACCTTTTTGGTCGTGGGGGTCAGACAATAATTGTTGTATTTCTGCTGCTTCTAGTTCTTCTTGGAGTTGGGTAAGGTTGCTTTGCACCTCTTGCCACAATTGCTCATCGGCTAATAATTCCAGCAATTCCAACGCAGCCTTGATATCGTCTAGAATCGAACACCAGCGCTGATATTGTTGATGCTTGTATAATATGGAGTATTCAATTTCTTGAAGTACTTCATAAGCACGGGTTGGATTGTTCCAAAAATCTGGTTGAGCAATTACTTGATCTAAATATTGAATTTTTGCAGTCAAATATTGGAGGTCAAAGACAGCCTTCAGCCTTCGTCAATATATTAGACAACCTTTCTACTTCGCGCTTGATATTTAAGAGTTCTAGCATAATTTTGCTCACTTGAGGCTGAACTTATCTACATATTCTACTATTAAAGCGATGAAAAAAACCGTGGTTGCTGAAAATTTAACCACGGTTTTACCTTATAAAACTTTACTTTTGTTAATGCCTATAGGTAATTAATCGCGGCCATTGATGGCGATTAGCAAACGCAAGATAAAGACGAACAAGTTGATGTAAGTAAGGTACATCGACAAAGCAGCAGGCAGATATTGATCATCGCTGTAAGTGCGGGGCAAGATATAGAAATCGACAACAGAAACCCCAACAAAAAGAAATACCCCCAAACCGGAGATAGCGATTTCTAACCAATTTGGCGTGTAAACACCAAACATAGCAAACGCGAATTGAGCAAGGCACACAACCACCAAGGCAATGACACCGAGATTGATGGTTTTCGTCAAAGCCATGCCATCTTGTTCAGAGAGATTTGAACCAATTTGACGAGCAGCAATAAAGGTAACGCCACAACCAAGGGCAGCCAAACCAATGCCTTGAATGCCAACACCTTGGGATCTCAAAGCGACAAATATCAAACCACTGAGGGTATATCCAGACAAGAGGCTGTAGGTTGCCAACAAGGGTAGTGCAAGTCCCTTATTACCTTTTTGAGCAACATTTTGGGCAACAAAGAACAAAACTAACTCCAGAATCACCGCACCAATGAAGGTGGGAAAAAATATTCCGGGGTTAGTACGGATAACTCCTAAACCGCCGTAGGTTCCTAATGCCGTTAGCACCAATCCACCACCGACGTAGGGCAGGGCGTTGGCAATCACATTTGGGCCAACGAGGGCGTGAGATTTAGCCTCACGGATAGCTTCACGAAAATTACTGGTATTGCTCATATTGAAAACTGTTTTTTAGGAAAGCGTTCTGCTTATTCCTATTCTTACCAAAATTTAGGTCGAGAAACCAGGAAGGAGTTACGTGAGGAAGAGACAAATAAACAAAAAAGATTATACAGGGTTGAAATTTTTATCTGAAAAATAAAAAAAACCTGCAACAGAGACAATAGCAAAATCATACGTGCAAATACTGAATTTTGGAGTACGACCCCTAATAAGTTCAGTGAAACGACGATAGCTTATTCATCCTTGACTAGGGAAGATAATGACAGCTTAAAAGAAAATATACGCAGCTCCATTTTCTTAGGAATAGGAGTTACAACAAGGGAATGTATATGGCCACAAGTGAGTCCTCTTTACGAACTGATGGTATAGAATTATTACACTTGTACCACCAGAATCCTTCTATTAAACTTCGTAATAAACTTGTACAGTTACATACTGGCTTAGTGCGGAAGATGGCTCATAAATTTAGCCATCAATGTAATGAACCTTATGAAGATTTAGAACAAATCGGTTATTTTGGTTTGATTAGGGCAATTGAGCGCTTTGACCCTAGACAAGGATATGCTTTTAGTTCTTTTGCTGTGCCATACATTCGAGGTGAGATGCTGCACTTTTTGCGCGATCGCAGTACTCTCTTAAAAATTCCCCGTCGTTGGCAAGAATTGTACAATGAAGGACAAAAGATTCGCAAGGATTTGTCAATGTCTTTAGGTCGTGTTCCCAAGGATGCTGAAATTGCCAACCAACTTCGGGTATCTGTGCAAGAATGGCAAGAAACCAAGTTAGCTGCTCAAAACCGTATGCCTTTGAGTTTAGATGCAACCGCAGTTAACTATATTGATTGCCAAATAACCTTGGGTGAGGCACTTCCTTGTCCTCGTTCTCATGTTCTTTTGCAAGAAGAAGAAGAACGGCAACAACTTCAAGGTGCAATAAATATGTTAGAAGAAAAGCCCCGCATGGCAGTTGAAATGGTGTTTTTGAAGGAACTTTCTCGCAAGGATGCTGCTAAGAATATTGGCACTAGTCCAATGACGGTAACACGGTATCTGCAAAAGGGAATTCAAGATTTGATTTACTATTTGCAACCACAGGTAATGCCAACACAAGTAATACCAACAGCGTCTTAGTCGTGCTGGGCTAAAAATCCAATGACAAATGACCAATGGCAAATGACTAATTATCTAGATTTTAAATCAGCGATCGCACCTTTGGTCATGGCAGCAATAGCTTGATCTGTGGCTTTCGGCAAATGATAATATTTACCGCCTGCTGTTTGTGATAATTCCTTAGCAAAGCCCGTGGATACAAATTTACTTTCTGTATCAATTACTAATAGTTGCATTCCCAAAGCCCGGATTCTGGCAGCAATTTCTAATAATTCCCCTTTGATATCTGGTTTTTCTCCTGGTTCTAGTTGTTCACCTAAAGAACGAGCTAAGGGAATATTACCGCGCCCATCGGTGATTGCTACAAGCACAACTTGCCCAATATCTCCACTCATTTGGGCATTTAAGCCGACGCGCACAGCTTGGGTTAAACCGTGCGCTAAGGGTGAACCCCCACCACAGGGCAACCTTTCTAAGCGGTTACGCGCTAAGGCAATAGAACGTGTTGGAGGCAATAACACTTCCGCCTGTTCTCCCCGGAAGGGAATCAATGCTATTTGGTCGCGGTTTTGATAAGCTTCTGTCAACAGTTGCATCACCGCACCTTTAGCCGATTGCATTCGATTCAAGGCCATTGAGCCAGAAGCATCTACTACAAACACTACCAACGCCCCTGCTTTACGTACCAGGCGCTTCGAGCGAATATCAGCCTGTTCGACAATAACTTTTCTATCTGGGTGTTTTTCTCTTCGGGCTTTTTGATAAGGAGCCGCAGCTCTGAGGGTAGCATCTACTGCAATGCGTCGCGCTTTCCCCTTGGGCAACATTGGCTTAATGTAGCGTCCCCTGTCATCGGAAAATATGACACTGCGACTACCAGATTTTCCTTGCCGCTTCGCCATTTGAGTAAAGTAAAGCACGTTGTCATCAAGAATTACCCCTTCTGGATCAAAAATGAATTCTTCCGGGATGCTGGGGGGTTCTTGCTCTTGATTTTCTTCCTTTTCTTCTTGTTCTTCCTGCTCTTCCTCTTCTGATTCGTCCTGGGGTTCTTCTTGATTTTGTGGTGGGGGTGGAGGCGGTGGCGGTGATTGTTCTGGCGGTGGTGTCTGCACAATTGTTGCCCGTGGTACAATCACCAGTTCCACCGCACGGCGCAAATCTTCAGCATTTACTGTTGTTCGTCCCTCCAAAGCCGCCGCCGCTTTGGCAACCCGCGTGGCGAATAACTCAGCGCGATGTCCCTGAACTCCGCCGCGTATAGCCTCATCCACTAAGTA
>NZ_JBGTFY010000276.1:0-12671 GCF_041747015.1 Nostoc sp. | reverse complement strand
GGTTGTTGCTTCGATAATGGGCGTGTTCACCTCTCATTGGATTGCTCACCAAATTTTGCGTCTAAATTCGGCAAGTGAAGCGATCGCATCTGGCAATTTAGATCAAACAGTAGAAACTAGCAGCATTCGAGAACTTAATACTTTGTCCAACTCTTTTAACCACATGGCAGGACAACTGCGTGAATCGTTTACTGCCCTGGAGAAAAACAAGGAAGAACTAGAAGACAGAGTAGAAGAGCGCACTACTGAACTCAAAAATGCTTTGGAGGAATTGCAGCGCACTCAATCTCAAGTTATTCAAAGTGAAAAAATGTCTAGTTTGGGACAATTAGTTGCTGGAATTGCCCACGAAATTAATAATCCTGTCAACTTTATTCATGGCAACCTCGACTATGTGCAGGAATATACCCAGAATTTATTAGCGTTTGTGCAATTGTATCAGGAACATGATTCTAATCCTGCTATTGAAATTCAAGCTGCTGCTGAAGAAATAGAGCTAGAGTTTTTGCAGGAAGACTTGCCAAAAATGTTGACTTCCATGAAAGTGGGTACTGATCGCATTCGCCAAATTGTACTATCGCTGCGGAGTTTTTCCCGCATGGACGAAGCAGAGTTGAAAGCCGTTAATATTCATGAGGGCATCGACAGTACTCTGATGATTTTGCAACACCGCTTTAAAGCTAAACCAGAACAACCTGAAATTCAGGTGATTAAAAACTACGGCAATGTACCCCTAGTAGAATGCTATGCCGGACAACTCAACCAAGTGTTTATGAATATTTTAGTGAATGCAATTGATGCGTTAGAGGAAAGAAATGCTAAACGTACCTATCAAGAAATTGAGAACAATCCCAGTCAAATTAAGATTCGCACATCGGTAATTAATTCAACATTGTTAGAAGTGGCGATCGCTGATAATGGAGTCGGGATTTCCCAAGAGTTTCAGCAACGAATATTCGATCCATTTTTCACCACCAAACCCGTTGGCAAAGGAACGGGAATGGGTATGTCTATCAGCTATCAAATTATCACAGAAAAACACGGCGGTAAACTAGAGTGCTTCTCAACTTTGGGAGAAGGAACCGAGTTTATCATTCAGATTCCTCTGCGGCTAAAGAAAGGTTCATAAAGTTGTTTGAGATAATTAAGTTACCCTACAGCAAACTCTGTATACTGCCTGACATGAGGTGCATGATATGCTATCACAATATCTTGCTTAGGCACTCCTAGACTCACGAGTTGATCTGCAATCGCCTCTTCTGTTCCGTCATGTTGCACCCAAATTTTTTCATCCTTAATATCTACGTGCAGCACACAACCGTAAATCCTGGTATTGCTATCCTTCCATCCCAGGTGTACAAGCTGATAGTGGTCTTCTGTAGTATCAAAAATAGTTTGACTTTCTATTGGATCACTCCCAGAACGCAACTTTGCGCGCGCTGTCAATAATCTCTGAATTAGTTGGCGATACAAATTTAGCTTATCCATTGTGCAATCTCCTGTTTTTCTGTGTCGTATACCAAAATCGGAATTTGGTTACGCCTAATGACCGTTTGAATAAATGGATACTTGAAAAATCGCTTATAAACGTCGAGGGGAACTGCTAAATACAGCCGCCGTTCTAGATCGTCATCTTCTAATGCAATGCGGTAGTTAATAAATTGTCCAATTGCAGTATGAAACTCAGAAATCGTTGAGGCTGCCAAAAATGTTTTGATCTCAACTGGATCTTTTGATCGTCCTTTGTCGCTGCTAGCAACGGTTCTGCACCCAAGTCGATGTAAAAATCAACAAACCCCAAATCAATGTGGTAAGGATCATGAGTAATTACCCACCGTTCATTCTCAAGAGCAGTTCTGACCAGTTGATGAAATGTATCTCTTGCAGACATCGCGGACGGCTAACTAGAAGGATAAAGCCTTTGCCTAAATTCTATCCTGCATCACACTTAAACAGCAGAATTTGTAGATACGAAATCGTTTGTCGTGCTCTTCTCCTGTCGGAGACGCTACGCGAACAGGATCTTGCTACGCGCAACCTCATTTACATGATCGAGTTTTACAAATTGTTTTGAAACAGTTCTAGAATATGTTTCCAAGCATCAGGAGCAGCTTCGGGGTTGTAACTTGGGTTCTGGGTGATGAATGGGTACTGATCTTTGAAGAATCCGTGGAAGAATCCATGTCCGGCATCGTATCGGAATACACGATGATTTATCTTATGTTTCTTTAATTCTGCTTCAATTTGCTCGTTTTCCTCTTGCGAGACTAATTCATCTCTTGTACCAAAGAACGCATAGATAGTACCTTTAATTTCCGAGGTGCGATTAATGGTTGGAGTGTCTTCACCATAACTAGCAGTCGTAATTCCACCACCGTAGAATGAAGCTGTTGCTTTGATATTGGGTAAGGTTGCAGCCATATAAGCAACATGACCGCCAAAACAGAAACCAATGGCACCAATTGCGTTATCTTTGACATTGGGTAAAGTCTTCAGGTACGTAATTGTAGCTTGAATATCGCTTAAAATTTCTTGATACTTTACTTGTTGATAGTATTGCAAGCCGATCTGATAACCTTCTGGGCTAAACCCAGCATATTCTTGGCTATACTCAACCCCAAAACCAGGAGCAAGACGTTGATACAACGCGGGTGCTATTGCTACATAACCTTGCTTAGCGATTAGTTCGGTGATATCTCGAATATTCCTGTTGACTCCAAAGATTTCTGGAAAAACTATAACCGCGCCAAAGGTTCCCTTTTGTGCTGGTTGGGCTAAGTAAGCATCGATTTGTAAGTCATTGTTAGGAACTTTGACATAGGAAGTGTTAATTTCGATGTCTGTTGTTTCTACCATCTTTGTTTCGGCTGATTTTATACCAACTCATCTATTCTGACTGTTTTTTGACACAGATGAGCGATCGCTACACGACTAACTTGCGGGTGTTGATGCCAAATATCTCCGTTTATCCGTCAAATTTCTAACTTTTGAATAGATGGCATCTCAAACTTATGTATAATGCTAAGGGTTTTCGATTTGTGCGATCTTACATAGAGTAAGCATAAAGACTCAAAATTAATAACCACAAAAAAACAATGCCCGATCAATCATTTAGAAATAACATTCCAGAAATAGACCCAACAGAGATTGAAGATACTCGAGCTGCGATCGCCGACGAACATGGCTCGTTTTTAGAAAAGGTGATGGTTAAAGCCGGATTTGCAGATCCTTATGACGCAAGAGACTTTACCGAAGTCGTGTTTCGCGTTATGCGCGACTTAATGACCACAGAAGCCAGCGATCGCGTCGAGTCCGAACTGCATACAGAAGCTATGTCTACGGATGAAAAAGCACTCCAGTTTGAAGTCTCTGATCTCTGGAAAGACACTAATCCGCTCGTGGGATTTTTGAGCCGGATTCGTAAACCTTTAACAGGGCCAGCCCCCCTTGGAATTGATTCCAATTTATTTCTGAGGCGGGTTGCTAATGAAGGAGGACTCCCAGGAACAATTGAGGTGGAGCAGGCAATTAAAGCGGTGTTTTCTGCCACTAAAGAGGAACTTTCCCAAGAGCGAATTCAGGAAATTGCTGGCTGGCTTCCTGATCGTATCCGTCAGCTTTGGGAACAGGCTTAATTAAAGCTAGAAGTCAAGTCTGTTTGTAGATGATATTACAAACAGGCTTTTTATTAATTCGTAACTATCAATTTAAAAGAGCGATCGCACTCATAATTATCTTAATTTTTACTCAGACAAAATAATTGGAATCAAGTGTTGCTCAATTTCTTGGATGTAGGCTGTTAAACCTGCATGAACACCTCTTTCACGTATATGATTAAATTTAACTCCGCTTATAAACCATCTCCATCCTCAACTTCTCAATCTCCAACTTCAACTGTTCATTCTCCATCCTCAAATTTGCATTCTCCTCCCTAATCAACTCAACTTCATTCCTCTTACTCAAAGCCTGATTAATTGCCAACTTCCGCATATCTAGCGAGAACCAACGCTGATAAGTTTGCGTGTGAACTTGCACACTATGCCCTAAATTATCAGCCGCAGCTTTAATTGGGATTCCCAAAATATGCGCCCGAATTGCCCAAGCGTGACGTAAATCATAGGGTTTAAAATCCAATCCTATCTTACGAAACCACCAACTAACTCGCTGTGTTAATGCCGTTATCTCAGCATGATTAGTGTTATCTTTTTTAGCGATCGCACCCTTTAACATCTCTAAATATTTAGGATTTCTCAAATCAAAATCATCAATCCATTGTCTATATAATGGTAATGCTTCTCTTTCCCCAGTCTTACAATCCTTATGGACTTTCCATGTCAAATCTAAATTTTCTTGACTCAACCACCAATCAACATCAGGATTAATAAAAAGTTCCCGTGGACGTAAACCAAAAACTGCTAACATTCCATAAGTCCAGCGCCAAAGTTGCCAGCTATATTGAACATTTTCATTAACTTGATTACCTCTGTTATTAAGATAATCTTCAAACTTAATAAACCCCTGAGATATTTCCGCATCCGTCGGTATATTCCTGGAATTATTCTCAGGCATTTTGGAATATTTAGATAAATCAATTTCAATTTTGAATGTCACACAAAATGCAGCGATCGCTCTGGCTGCATTATACTTAGCCCATTCCTTATCAATTTGCTCAATTGAAGTGATTAGATTTTGGGCGATCGCTAAATCTTTGGCATTAGTGAATCGTTTAGTTCGGGAAAAGTAATAAAAAAAAGTATGTTCGCTTTTGGTTGTGCGTTTGTGAGTTTTAAAATACTCTTCTTTAAATTGTTCGAGTAATTCTCCTATAGTTTTAAATTCTTTTTTAATTGCCTCATTACCTAAATATTTATCATTCCATTCAAAATTTTTACGAGCAATTAACTTCCCTAATTCATAAGCTTCTTCCTCAGCCGTCTTGAGTCCATCTAAGTTAGAAGGAATATTCAAACTGAGATTGTATTGCTTTCTCCCAGTACCATTTGTATCTTTGTCTCCCGGTTTAATTGGTAACGTCGCCCGTAATTGCAGACTTCCATTCGATTCCCTAATTGTCACCTTTGCCTTTGCAGACTTCAAACGCAGATTAACTTTCTCTAATTCTAGTAGTACTTTCGTTCTCATATGTTCTTTTTGCTGCTGTGCTTGCAGAGATGAGCAAAAAATGGATCTAGCTTAGGACAACATTTAGATGATGGGTAAGTCCTGAACCTGATTAGGCATCGCTGTTTTTTAGCCTATATTTAGTCTAAAAATAAATGTGCTATCAGCGAACAATGTTTATCGCTGACACTGTTTACTGCAAACATTAGGCTATTGAAAAGAATTAAACCATAGAAAGGATTACTCCGGCCCTTATCACGGTTACGATGGTTTCGCCATTTTTGCACGTGACATGGACTTGGCACTCAACAGCCCAACCTGGGGATTAATTGGCGCTCCTTGGAATGAAAAAGCTCAGGCTAAGAAGGCTGAAGCTCAGGCTAAGAAGGCTGAAGCTCAGGCTACCGCCGCCGTTTAGGGAAATGGGAGAGAGAGACTAAGTAGGGATAGCCTGGGGCTAAAACCCCAGAGGGGAGTTGGGAATCCAAAATTCAAAATTAAAAATGAAAATTAATTTTGGTTTTTGCATTTTGAATTTTGAATCATATTCCCACTCCCGCCTCAAATCCTCATTCCTCAATAAGTAAAGAATTCAGTAAGCTTGGAGATCCAAAAATGCCTCAGAATCCAGAAAAAATTCAAGACCACGTAGAGTTATTCCACCAACCGGAGTACCAACAGCTATTTGAAAACAAAAAGCAGTTTGAAAATGGTCACGAAGGCGAAGAAGTAGAACGGGTTTCAGAATGGACGAAAAGTTGGGATTATCGTGAAAAAAACTTCGCTCGTGAAGCTTTAACCGTTAACCCTGCTAAAGCCTGCCAACCATTAGGAGCAATCTTTGCTGCTGTTGGTTTTGAAGGTACTCTACCTTTTGTTCAAGGTTCTCAAGGTTGCGTTGCTTACTTCCGCAGCCACTTAACCCGCCACTACAAAGAACCATTCTCTGGTGTGTCTTCTTCAATGACTGAAGATGCAGCCGTGTTTGGTGGTCTGCAAAACATGATTGACGGTTTGGCGAACTCTTACCAACTCTACAAGCCCAAGATGATTGCTGTCTGCACCACCTGTATGGCAGAAGTAATTGGTGATGACTTGCAGTCTTTCATCAACAACGCCAAGGAAGCTGGTTCAGTTCCTCAAGATTTCCCAGTACCCTACGCTCACACCCCTAGCTTTGTTGGCTCCCACATCACTGGTTATGACAACATGATGAAGGGAATTCTTTCTAACCTGACAGCAGGTCATAAGAAAGAAACCAGCAATGGTAAGATCAACTTCATCCCAGGTTTTGACACCTACGTAGGGAACAACCGCGAAATCAAGCGGATTGCTTCCTTGTTCGGCTTAGACTACACCCTTCTAGCTGACAACAGCGACTACCTGGATTCACCAAACACAGGTGAGTTCGATATGTATCCAACTGCTACAAAGCTAGAAGATGCAGCAGATTCAATTAATGCTATAGCTACGATCGCTCTGCAATCACACTCTACCCTCAAAACCCGCGAATACATCGAAAAAGAGTGGAAGCAACCAACCGCAGTTTGCCGTCCTTGGGGTATTAAGGGTACTGATGAGTTCTTGATGAAACTCAGCGAACTAAGTGGTATACCAATTCCTCAAGAATTGGAAATCGAACGCGGTCGTGCAGTTGATGCCATGACTGACTCCCATTCATGGATTCACGGCAAGCGCTTCGCGATCTACGGTGAACCAGATTTAGTATACTGCGTAGTTGGCTTTATGCTAGAAATGGGTGCTGAACCTGTGCATATCTTGGTTCACAACAGCAACGAAGTATTTGAAGCAGAAATGAAAGAACTGCTTGCTTCTAGCCCCTTCGGTAGGAATGCAACTGTTTGGCCTGGTAAAGACCTGTGGCACATGCGTTCTTTGATGTTCACCGAACCCGTAGATTTCCTTGTTGGTAACACCTACGGTAAGTACCTGTGGCGCGACACCAAGACTCCCTTAGTGAGAATTGGCTACCCCATCATGGATCGTCACCACTTACACCGTTACGCCACCATTGGTTATCAAGGTATAATCAACCTCCTCAACTGGACTGTAAATACCCTGTTTGAAGAAATTGATCGCAACACCAACACTCCTTCTAAGACAGATATTTCCTACGACTTGATTCGTTAGGAATTGCCTAGACGTACTGCGTGTTATACCATTTCACTTTAATAATGATACAAATACGTTGGTAGGGGCATGGCAATGCCATGCCCCTACGAGAAATCTATGTGTATCAAGGTTTTCGTGAAATGGTATTAATCAAGGGCGGAAAATAATTCGTAATTCGTAATTATGAATTATTTTCACCTTTTTCTTTCTAGCATTTACCTGAGGTATTAAAGAAATGGAAACTATCAATCATACTCACGAACACACTCACACTCATCCTAATTACCATCCACCTAACTATAAAAAACCAGGGAAGTTCAACAATCTTCTCAATCCTTTGCGCCGTATGGTGGATGGAATTCAGGTTAAAAATAATCGCATCGCTCATCTAATTTGCCAAACAATTCCTTGTTGTTGTCCTTTTGAGCGACAATTTAAATTATTTGGACGGTCTATTGATATCCCACCACTGTGTAAACTCAATCCTTTATATGACGAATTTGTAGGATTGCGTTTTCGTGCTCTATCTTACCTCGCTGATGTATGTGGAGAGGATGTCACAGAATACATTTGTTAGTCATTAGTCATTAGTCATTGGTCATTGGTCATTGGTCATTAGTAGAGACGCGATTAATCGCGTCTGTACAATAGTCGATTCAAATGACAAAGGACAATTAACAATTCAGTACGAGAAGAGACATGAAAATCACCCAAGGCAAAATCAACGAACTGCTCACTGAGCCAGGATGCGAGCATAATCAGCACAAACAATCCGAAAAGAAAAACAAATCCTGCGCTCAACAGGCACAACCTGGCGCGGCTCAAGGGGGCTGTGCCTTTGATGGTGCAATGATTGCCCTAGTACCGATCGCAGATGCAGCGCATTTAGTCCACGGGCCGATCGCTTGTGCTGGTAATTCCTGGGGTAGTCGTGGTAGTCTCTCCTCTGGCCCTCAACTCTACAAAATGGGCTTTACTACTGACTTGGGTGAAAATGATGTGATCTTCGGTGGCGAAAAGAAGCTCTACAAAGCGATTCTGGAACTCAAAGAGCGCTACCAACCAGCAGCAGTATTTGTTTACGCCACTTGCGTCACTGCCTTAATTGGTGATGATATTGATGCTGTCTGCAAAGCTGCTGCTGAGAAAATTGGTACTCCAGTAATCCCGGTAATTGCTCCGGGATTCATTGGTAGTAAAAATCTGGGCAACCGTTTTGGTGGTGAAGCTTTGTTAGAATATGTTGTCGGCACAGCAGAACCGGAACATACAACACCCTATGATATTAACTTAATCGGTGAATACAATATCGCCGGGGAAATGTGGGGAGTAACACCACTGTTAGAAAAATTAGGCAGTCGTATTTTGTCTAAAATTACGGGCGATGCTCGCTACAATGAAATTCGCTACGCCCACCGCGCCAAACTCAACGTGATGATCTGCTCACGAGCGTTGCTGAACATGGCGAGAAAGATGGAGGAACGTTACAACATTCCCTACATTGAAGAGTCTTTCTACGGCATCGATGATATGAATCATTGTCTGCGAAATATCGCTGCTAAATTAGGTGACGCTGATTTACAGGAGCGCACAGAAAAGCTGATTGCAGAAGAAACGGCTGCTCTAGATTTGGCACTGGCTCCCTATCGCGCTCGACTCAAAGGGAAGCGGGTTGTTCTGTATACAGGTGGTGTCAAGAGTTGGTCGATTATCTCGGCTGCTAAGGACTTGGGGATTGAAGTTGTTGCTACCAGTACTCGCAAAAGTACTGAGGAAGATAAAGCCAAAATCAAGAAGTTGCTCGGCAACGATGGCATTATGTTGGAGAAGGGCAACGCTCAGGAATTGCTACAAGTGGTTAAAGACACTCGCGCAGATATGCTGATTGCTGGTGGTCGTAACCAATACACCGCTTTGAAAGCTCGAATTCCTTTCTTGGATATCAACCAAGAACGTCACCATCCTTATGCAGGTTATGTGGGGATGATTGAGATGGCGCGGGAACTGTACGAAGCTTTGTATAGCCCCATTTGGGAGCAAATACGCAAACCCGCGCCTTGGGATAGCGAAGCGTTAGCGAGTCTTAGAGCGTCTGAGGAGGTAGCTTAATGGCTCTTATACCCTCGTTCCTAGACTCAGGCTGGGAACGCATTCCTGAAGGCTCTGCCTTCTTTTTAAAGCAGATGAGGCGGAGCCTCACTGTTAGCATTCCCCGGCGGAGCCAGGGAACGAGAAAGTCTGCCCTGTGGAATGAGGAGGTAGTTTAATGGCGATCGTCACCGTTTCTAACAAAGCACTGACTGTTAATCCCCTCAAGCAAAGTCAAGCTTTGGGTGCAACCTTAGCCTTTTTGGGATTGAAAGGGACGATGCCTTTATTTCACGGTTCTCAAGGTTGTACTGCTTTCGCTAAAGTTGTCCTAGTGCGACATTTCCGGGAAGCGATTCCCCTAGCTACGACAGCGATGACGGAAGTTACTACTATCTTGGGTGGTGAAGATAATGTGGAGCAAGCAATTCTCACTTTGGTAGAAAAGGCTAACCCGGAAATTATTGGTTTATGTAGTACTGGGTTGACGGAAACTAGAGGAGATGACATTGAGGGTTTTCTTAAAGAAATCCGCGATCGCCATCCTGAATTGAATGATTTAGCGATCGTTTTTGCGCCTACCCCAGATTTTAAAGGTGCGTTGCAAGATGGCTTTGCTGTTGCTGTGGAAAGCATAGTTAAGGAAATTCCTCGCGCGGGTGGACTCAGAACTGAACAAGTGACGATTTTGGCGGGTTCTGCCTTCACACCTGGAGATGTACAGGAAATCAAAGAGATGGTTACAGCCTTTGGGTTAATACCGATTTTTGTACCTGATCTTGGCGCTTCTCTAGATGGACATTTAGAGGATAATTATAGTGCGGTTACAGTCAGTGGAACTACCTTAAAACAGCTACGAGAAGTAGGTAGTTCTGCTTTCACCTTGGCATTGGGTGAAAGTATGCGGGATGCTGCGAAGATTCTGAAAGAACGGTTTGGTACACCTTATGAGGTGTTTGGCGAACTGACTGGATTAGAACCGGTAGATGAGTTTATCCAAGCATTGGCGATTTTGAGTAGTAACAGCGTACCCGAAAAATACCGCCGCCAACGTCGTCAGTTGCAAGATGCGATGCTGGATACTCATTTTTACTTCGGTGCAAAACGAGTTTCCCTAGCGCTGGAACCAGATTTGCTGTGGTCAACAGTGCATTTTTTGCAATCGATGGGAGCGCAAATTCATGCGGCGGTGACAACCACGCGATCGCACTTACTAGAAAAACTCCCGGTTAAGAGCATCACTATCGGCGATTTGGAAGACTTTGAGAGTTTAGCAGACGGTTCTGATTTGCTAATTGGTAACTCCAATGTTGGTGCGATCGCAAAACGGCTATCAATTCCTCTTTATCGTCTAGGATTGCCCATTTATGATCGCTTAGGTAATGGTCAGTTTACCAAAGTTGGCTATCGAGGCACGATGGAACTTGTGTTTGGCATTGGCAACCTGTTTTTAGAAGCAGAAGAAGCGAGAGTTAAGCAGTTCCAAGAGTTAGGAATTGTGAGCGCAGAGTTTTGAATTCTTTCTTGTAAATTCAAAATTCAAAATTTTAGAGAGGAGAATTACGATGAAAATTGCCTTTACGACGAGTGACCGAGTTCATATTAATGCTCACTTCGGATGGGCAAAAATGATTGATGTTTACGAAATTTCTAATGAAGGATATCACTTCGTAGAAACCCTGAATTTTGAAGGCGAACTCAAAGAAGATGGGAATGAAGATAAAATCAACCCAAAACTTGAGGCAATAGGCGACTGTACGATTATTTATGTAACAGCAATTGGTGGTAGTGCAGCTGCTCGGTTAATTAAGAAAGGTGTCACTCCAGTTAAGGCGCGATCGGAAGAAGAAGAAATTAGCGAAGTGCTAAATAAGCTAGTAAAAACCCTCAAAGGTAATCCTCCACCTTGGTTGCGTAAAGCTTTACAGCCAAAATCTACAAACTTTGCCGATGAAGTTGAAAATGAAGCAACAGTATGACCACAAATAATAGTGTTAACGGAACTGCTACAACTGA
This sequence comes from Nostoc sp., assembly GCF_041747015.1. Lineage (GTDB taxonomy): Bacteria > Cyanobacteriota > Cyanobacteriia > Cyanobacteriales > Nostocaceae > Nostoc. Next base: position 1,313 of record NZ_JBGTFY010000276.1, on the reverse strand, counting down.
AGTCTTGAACTCACCTTTTCTTAAGGTATTAATTAAACAAATCCGTGGTCAAGACAGTTATGGAGTTTATCGTAATTGGTCGGATGATTTGATTCTCAAACCCTTTATTGTCACCAAACAAAAGAAACGGGAAATCTCCGTTGAGGGCGAAGTTGATCCAGTAACTCAAGCTCGGATTATGGCATTTTTTCGGGCTGTAGCTGCTGGCATTGAACAGGAAACAAGTTTGATATCCCAGGTTGTAGTTGATTTAAGTCATGAAGGATTTGGCTGGGCGCTAGTTTTTTCTGGTCGTCTTTTGCTAGCTGTGAAAACCTTGCGAGATGCTCAACGCTTTGGCTTTGACTCGCTGGAAAAATTAGCAGAAGAGGGAGAAAACTACGTCAAAAAAGGTATTGATTTGGCGAAGCGATTTCCTGAAGTTGGCAATATTTAATTAGTCATTAGTCATTGGTCATTGGTCATTAGTAAAAGACAAATGACGAAGGACAAATGACAAATGACAATTGAAGAACTACAAGGACAAATCAGACGGCTTAACAGCAAAGCTGGTCAAATGAAAATGGATCTGCATGATTTAGCTGAAGGGCTACCAACAGATTACAAACAACTTATGGATGTTGCAGCCGCAACTTATGAAATCTATCGCCAGTTAGATGAACTTAAGCAACATCTAAAAAAAATGGAGAATGCTAAATGACTGGAACTATTGATCAATTCAAGCAGCTTATAGATGCAGAAGAATTTTTTCAATTCTTTAACCTATCCTACGATTTAGAAGTTGTAAATGTAAATCGTTTACATATTCTCAAAAAGTTTTCTCAATACATGAAGGAAATTGATGATAATTCTCCTGACTTGAGTCAAGAAGAGAAATTAAATCAATATTCTTTGGCTTTGCAAAAAGCCTATCAAGTATTTATCGAATCAACACCCCACGAACAAAAGCTGTTCAAAGTGTTTAACGACAAGCCGAAAAATGTAGTCACACTGACAGAAATCACTTCTGATTAGGAGGTATAAATTGGTTAACCTAACGCCTACCGAATTAGAACGCTATCGTCGCCAAATGATGCTTCCTAATTTTGGCGAAACAGCACAGAATCGCCTGAAGTCAGCGACAGTTCTGGTTACAGGTGTGGGGGGATTAGGCGGTACGGCGGCTCTTTACCTAGCAGTAGCGGGCGTTGGGCGGCTAATCTTAGTCCGGGGTGGTGACTTGCGGCTAGATGATATGAATCGTCAGGTTCTTATGACTGATGATTGGGTAGGTAAGCCAAGGGTATTCAAAGCTAAAGAAACTCTGGATGCGA
>NZ_JBGTFY010000275.1:0-25546 GCF_041747015.1 Nostoc sp. | reverse complement strand
ATGGAATTAAAAGCGTGTGATTGAGGCAGAAGTTCATTTGTCACTACATAACTTTTTGCGATCGCAAGCGGGGTTCCCTTCCTGGCCCCATCATTTGACGATGGCACGGTTGGTAGCACGCGCCTTGCGCCTGGGACGTAGTGCCTTAATTCAAGTAGGGGCGGTTTGTGGATATCAAGGGCGGTATCGTACTAGTTTTATCGCATCAGCATTGATGTGGCATGGCCCTGTAATCATTGTTGCTCAAGAAGAAGTGCAACAACTCCTGCTGCGAGTGGAAATTCCTCGGTTACAGCAGTGGCTACCAGCCAACAAACCGATTAGGACAGGTGACGCTTGGCCGGATGCTGAGTTTCAAGGGCTACTGTTGACTTCTCCAGAAGCTTGGTTAAAAGGACAATTTGCTGGTGGCGATCACTTTCCCCAAGATATTCCAACAATTATTGATGGGGTAGATGATCTCGAAGATTGGGTGCGGCATCAGCTCACTCAAGATATTCAACCCCATGATTGGGATCAACTGATGCTAGCTTGTCCAAACCAAGCTGAGGCAATTAGCGAAGCCCGGATACAACTGACACACGAACTTTTTCGGCATCCGACTAATCCCTATGGGTGCTATCTAATTTCCCAGCCAGAAATAGAAATTTTGAGTCGTCTGTATTTGGCTTTAGATCAAGCTAACCTCCCAGAACCTTGGAAAGAATTCTGGCAACAATTTCAAATTCTTGACGAAAATCTTTCTCCCCCTCTCTTCTGGGCAACTATTGCTCATCGCCAAGGTTTATTTTCTCTGCACTACGCCCCAATTGAATTAGGGAAACTACTCTCACCCTTATGGCAGCAACAACCAGTAGTTTTAATTGGCAGCGCTATAGAATCGGAAACTGAGGCTCCCCTTTTCCGGCAACGCTTGGGTTTGGACGATTTAACTTGTCTGAAGTTTTCTTCGGAAAGTCAAGCCGAAGCAATTCAATTGTATGTACCCTATAAATTTCCTCTACCTAATACACCAGAATTTCAAGCGGCATTTATTCACAAAGTTCGCACGCTGGTTTGTCTCAGTGCTACAGCACCAGGATTAACGGTTGTCTTGGTGGGGGATGTGCCACTCAAGTCTCAAGTTGCGACAATTCTGGCCTCAGAGTTTGGTTCGCGGGTGCAAGTAGAAAAAACTTGTTTGGATGAAAATGGTATTTTGGTTAGCGGTTGGGAATTTTGGCGAGAACATCAACGAGTCTTACCCGCACCCCATCTGTTAATTATTGCTACTTTGCCCCTACCATCTTTAGAAAATCCCCTGGTGGCTGCTAGGGTAGGTTACTATAAGCGATCGCATCAAGATTGGTTCCGTTTATACTTGTTGCCAGCCGCTTTGAATGAATTACAACGGGCGATCGCTCCAGTCAGAGAAAGTCAAGGGATCGTGGCTTTACTTGATAGTCGTGTCGTTAACCGTAGTTACGGCGCTCAAATTCTCTCTGCTTTAAGTCCTCTGGCACGCATTAACTATCTCGATCCCAGTCTGTTTTCTAATACTAGTGAAGAAAATTCTGCCTAGAGTCATTTGTCAATGCCCAATGCTCTATTTAAATTTTGTCAACCAAAGTGCGATCGGCTAAAAACAAGTACTATTATCAATTTATAGTTAGAGATGTGAATCACCGCCTCTCTATAGCCATGATTTCTGGCAAGCTAGATTTAGAACCTAAGTAGAGTTTGAATTGCTGATTATGGGTGAAGCAAAGCGTCGTAAAACCGCACTAGGGGAAACATACGGTCAAGATACTCGGATCTTGTCTTGGGTTCCCATTACAAAAACTCAAGCCGAACTGTTTATTACTTGGACTAGTCGCGGTGCCTGGATAGGCATTGGCCTGATGGTTGTAGGATGGGCAACTATCCGTTTTATCGGCCCAGCTTTCGGTTGGTGGCAAGTAGTCTGATAAAATCCAATAAATTTGTAAATATTTAGCGGACGAAACCCCACGTATACTGATTTATTCAAGATATTAGTTACTGGGGCTTACGCACTGTACAGGCTTTGATTAATCATTACTTTGATGGTAAATAAATCCGCGCTGTAGGGGCAATTCATGAATTGCCCCTACAACAGATGACGCAGAGAAAAGAGATTAAAGAGCAATACGGTTCAGTTAAGGATTTTTGGTACTGATTTTAGACCTGTAGAGACGCGAAATTTCGCGTCTCTACCAAGGATTTTGGGCTTAACTGAACGGTATTGGATTAAAGAGTAGTTTTTTAACCAAAATTTTTACCCATCTTGAAAGGGCTAGTCCTAGTTACGACTCTTGTCAGAGAGACACTATTTAAATTTTAAATATTATTGATTAATAGAACTCATCAAAATAGACTGTCTTGCCCTTTAGATACTCGCTACACTAGAGATTCCATGCAATGCTGAGTTTTAACAAAAGCTCAGGAACTAAACCCCTTTGTAGTATTTACCCAGATCCTACCTAAACAAACGGATATACCCTTGTGTATTTCCAAGGGATTTTTACGCTTGGCTACTTTCGTCTCAAAATGAAATTCTCTATGCCTTAATGCAACTTTCTAGATTCCAACATATCTGAAAATATTGCCTAAATGGCAACATTGCTACCCTGAGTTTAGTTATTGTCAGTGTTGAGTCTATTCATTTATTGACTCTAAAATCCAATTTTTCTCTTAGTTAGATGTAACTTGTATAAAAAGTTGCAACTACTATACTACTATTCCTGAATCTCAAATTTTTACTGTCATCTATTTAACTTCCTATGTACACAATGCATTGACTTGGTATACTTCATCATCTGTCTATACCAAAATCTACGTTACAAAGCTTACATAACAAATAACCAAGCAATATGTAGCATAATGCAGTAAATCTATGTTAGAGCCTCCACAAGTAGTGAATTTGGCTAAACATAATTGAGAAAAACCCAATATGGAACTTTTCTGTAGTTGACTAATGCTAGATTTGAGTTACTCTTAAAGCGGATCGATTCCTAGAAGAATCTACTCTGAACAGAAGTGTATAAAGATATAGTTAAATCTAGCAATTCTGTCCGAAATTTTAAATTTACAAACTGAATAGTTTGATACGGCGGTCAAAACCTTGATCTACTACCCTAAATAAGGTAGTCAATTAACGACTCAATATCATTTATCTGCTAATTGTAGTGAATAGCTTACAATACCAGTGGATGAGAAAATCTAAAGAAAATATAAAAGAAACTCAAATAACTGTGGTGTCTGGAGGGCAAAGTGTTTCTAAGATTAGCACATCAACATCGACAATTTGTCCAAGACTTGGTAATGAACCTGCAAGCCTTGGCAATTGTATTAGAGCGACGCGGGTATCTTGCGTCCTGTTACACCTGTGGCAACCAAATGAATAGTGCATCATTTATGGTTAGCTTGGGTGATAACCACCTGATTCGGTTTTTAGTGTCCGATTACGGGATTACTTGGACAGAAATGCGGGATGACCGCGAATTAATGAAGTTAGAGGGTGCGGAGGCAATTAGCCAACTAGACGAATTGGCTAATCTTGTCAAGCAATTCGTGCAAGTAGATACAGGCTCTAAAACTCTTGCTAAGAAGTATTAAGGTTTCAGAGGTCGATCGCAAATTAAAAATTGATTATCGGTAATTGGTAATGGTGGCTTAGTTAGCGATCGCTCATTACCATTAAGTGATTGGCTGGTGTCTAGCTTATCGCATATTTTTTGTATATGCATCATGTCTAGAATTTTGGCAGCAGCGATCGCCATTACCAAACCAAATCAACCTTAGGCATCAGCCACAAACTTGAAGATTGGCATCCTCTGGCACAGGTGGAGAACGATCAACACTTAAAGTCCATTGCCAATCAAAATAAATGGTGCCCAATAGTACGGATGACTAAAGTTAGTAACTGCCGTTACGGGTGTATGATCATTTATGGTCTTCCAGTTTCCGGTAATTAACGAGATTTGAGCTTGTCGTAAGGCTGCTGTTTTAGTTAATCCCTTTGAGGATAGGGTAGTATAAAAAGCACTCATTAGTGCCTGTGTACCACCATCATCTACAGACCATAACGAGGCGATCGCGGCTCTAGCGCCGGTTTGTTGCATTTGATAGCCAAAGCCCAAAATTTCTTCACCGTTACCTAACTTGCCTCCCAAGCCGGTTTCACAGGCACTTAACACTACCAAATCCACATTGGGGAGTGACCAACTGGCGATATTTCTAAAGTTAACGCGATCGCCATTCCCAAATAAAATAAACGAATCTTCTGGTTTGCCTACCACAAAGGCTGCATGAGTCGCTAAATGCACAATTGTATAATCGTCCATTTGGGGTACAGTGACTCTGGGGCTAAAGGCGTCGTCTAAAAGCTTCGTAGTTTCAGGAACCGCAGCTGCTAAACTTTCTACTTCCCGTGTTGCAAAGGGTAAACCAGCGAAAGAAACCTGCCGATTACCAACTTTGATTTGATAATTACCTTTAGTAAAAGCAGCTGCTAAAACCCGCAATGTAGATTGTTTTGGGGTATTTAAATTAGTCAAACTGGCAGATGTAATGTGATTGACACTAAAGCGCTCCACTAACCATTGTTTGCCATCATATAAAGCAGTCAAAGGAATGTAGCGTAACCGATCATCTGGAGCGTAAATCAGAGTTTGTGTACCTGAGAGCTTCAGGTCTTTTTCTATCGGTTTAATTAGCCAGTTATACAATTGGCGTGCAGGTACTTTGATATTTTGACTGGGATTTATTAAAGCTTGGCGAAAAGCAACAATTGTTTGATGGAGATTTTCACGTTTGACAGCAACGCTGCGATGAATTGGTGGAGAATCAGGAGTTACTAGTACCAATTCCAAGCTATCTTTTAAAATTAGTGGGTAAAGTAGTGCAGATTTTTGAGGTAGTCGCGCCAAGTCATCCCGAAGTTCGTTGAGACTATCCAAATCCAAATTTTGCCGCCTAGCTGTACGGCTAATTTGGTCTATCTGTGCTTTGATTAAGGGACTATCGATAAATTCGTTAAATTCATCCAGGAGTTGCTGCTGAGTTAACACTAATTGCTCGATACGTTGTTTCTGTTGGAGCGATCGCTCTTTAGGAGAAATTTTACGTAGTGTTGTTAATTCTTTACCTAGAACAACAGCATTATCCAGGGTTTTATCCAACTTTTGTTTAATTGGTTTTTCTCTGACTGCTATATTAATACCTTTGGTAGTACGTTTATTACCTGGCACATTCTGAAGATATTCTTCTAGTTCTTCAACTTTGAGTAAATCTATTGTCCGTTGCGCTTCCGCAACACGTTCTTGTTTAAGTAACCGTTCACCCAAAATGCGATATGTCTGCCTAACAGTGATGCTGTAAGCGTCTGGTTGTGGCGCACTTAGTGCTGATGGGTTCAAGCGAGCTTTTTCACGATTAATCAAGCAATGTTTGTAGAAAAAAATTGCTAACCCTGGTTTGTTTTGGATATCGAATAAATAACCTATATTACTGTAGGTTTTGCCCAGTCGAACGAGATCCCCAAGTTCTTTGTTAATTAATATAGCTTGCTGATAAGATTGAAGTGCTTCGGGATACTTTCTTTGACTTTGGTAGATTCTGCCAATGTTGTTCAATGTTACGGCTTCCCAAGAACGTTCTCCATGTTCTCTACTGATGGCTAATGCTTTTTGCAATCTCTGCACCGCTTCTGTATATTGACCTTGCCGAGATTTTTTGATAGCCTCTTCGTTAAGCCTTTCAATTTCTAATTGACTATTGTTCTTGGATGAAGCCTGAGCTTTTTGTCCTGAGTCATACTTCAACTTGGCATTTGTGCTTACCTGGTTATTGTCTGGATAGGTCAGCCCCAAACCTAGTAAACTAAGTAAAGTCAAAGCAACAACATTAACATACCGAAGATTAGGCTGCATAACCAAATATTCCCTATACTTGGGAGTTTAAATCTTAAATCAAGAAGTGGTGCAATGCAGTTAATTTTTATGCTATTCCAGATATGAAAAATTTATAATATTGAGAAACTTAAAGATGTCAGAAGAAAAACCCAGCCAAGCAAAACTACCACCAACCAGCGCTCTTGACAATCCAACAAGTCATGAATTTGGGAATTGGTTTGAATATCTTGTAAGAGTGCAACCCCACCACACTGACTATGCAGGTGTTGTCTGGCACGGCTCTTATATAGCTTGGATGGAAGAAGCGCGGATTGAATGCTTACGCTCTATAGGGATTGAATTTGCTGATTTAGTCGCTATAGGTTGCGATTTACCAGTTGTAGAACTGTCGGTGCGTTATCACCGTTCAATTCAATTTGGTATGGCAGTGGTGGTAAAAACGCGCATGGCTGAGGTGACTGGTGTCCGGATCAATTGGGATTATGCCATTGTCTCAATTGATGGACAACAATTGTACGTCACTGCCAAAGTGACTTTAGTAGCTTTAGATCGGGAAAGAGGCAAGATTATGCGTCAGTTACCAGCGAGTGTTAAAGATGCGTTGGCTAAGATTTCAGCATTAAATAATAATTTTTAATTTTCTACTTGCCACTTTGGATCTGAGATAGAGTTTGAGCAAACTGCGTTACCTTGTGCCATATATCTTGCGGAGTAATGCCAAAACCGATATTTAATAAAACAAGGATTGCGGCAATAGTCAATGCAGTGCTCACGGTTGCTTTCAGCAATTTCCACAATATTATGAAGACGATCCAAGCCAAAATCAGCATAGCAATCATATATATTAATTCCTTAATAATTGCCCTTGTCTGAGAATGTGTTTATTCAGAAAGGGTAAATTTTTCTGCTAAAAATTATTGCCAGACAAGCTATTATACTCAATTAATAGTATTAACTAAAACTGGGCTTTTTCGCGTAAGTATTCCAAAAATATTTTACACGAGAATAAGACAATAATTTCGATTTCAGGCAACTTATTTGGCAATTTGGCAAACTTCCTGAAAAGATTTTTTCTCTTAATATTTTTGGATCAATTTGTTGATGACTTCCTTAAGCTGGGCGATCGCATTGGCGTACCCTGTCCGCTTGGAACTTAGCACTGACGCATTTATTAAGGTTGATGCCAAGGGTGCGTAGTTTACAGCCGTAGGCATCGCATACAGCTTAACGAGATTATTGCGTTTGTGGTATTGAAGGGCGATCGCCATGCTAGTATCAATTCAAAGCTTAAGGAAATTATATGAGAGAACTTAACTTTGATGAAGAAAAAATTAAGCAACTATTTAAAACCGCACTCACCGAAGTTATCCAAGAACAGAAAGAAGTATTTGCTGATTTGTTAGCAGAAATTATTGAAGATATAGCTTTAGAAAAAGCCATTAAAGAAGGTGAGGATACAGAAACAGTCAGCAGGGAGGCAATTTTTAAAATTTTGGGAAATAAAGGATGAATGTTGAGTTCAAAAAGAGCTTTGAAAAAGATTTGAGCAAAATCAGAAATCAAACTTTGCAGCAAAGAATACAAGCCGTAATTGAAGAAGTGGAAAACGCCGAAAATCTGGGAGGAGTTAACAATATTAAAAAACTTAAAACTGATGGTGATTATTATCGTATTAGAATTGGGGACTACAGAATTGGGTTAACAATCTCTGATGGTGTAATTGTTTTTGTTCGAGCATTGCAAAGAAAGGATATTTACAGATATTTTCCTTAATCACAGTTTAGAAGCTTTAATGTGTTGAAGAGATAGCAATGCCAGCGGCGGTAAACTGCATATTTTGGTTATTTTGTGCAAAGTGCGTAGTTTACAACTGTAGACATCACATATATAATGTGGAATTTCAACATCACAGAACTTACTTCTGAATAAGCGATAATTCTTGCCTAATTGATTCGGTAATCGCATCTACTAAAACCAAACGCTGACTAATTGGTAATTGCACAACAGATTGCTTTAAGTCCTGTGCAGATAAATTTAGTAAATCTGATTGCAAACTATTTTGATTCTGTAGTAGAATTTTACTTAAATTATTTTTCAAATCTACATGAAGTGTCTCTAAAAACATACAATCATTTCCAATATCCGATATCTCATCCTCATCTATATTTTCATTATTTAGGCGTTTTTCATATATTTTTATTAAGTTATCAATCGCTTCAATAATAAACTGAATATCTTTAAAAGATAATTTCATGTTTCTTAACCAAAGTATATATTTGACTTTTAACTGATTTTATAAAATTTTTCTCCAATCTGCCTAAGTAAAATTTTATAGTCTTCAAGCATAGCCTTCAGCATTAAACTGAAGGCTAAACAAGAATTGGTTAAAAGCCAGAAAATCTGCCTTTTGGGTATCTGAGTAAAGGTTTTTAGCGCAGAGAAATTATCCGCGCGTGAGTTTCTAACTTTTCAGTCGCTATTAAAACTTCTTTTCTTGCCCATTTATCTGCTGCCAAAATGTCATCTAAAGAGGGATTTGCACAGTTATCATTTTGATGGCGATCGCACACCGATTCGATACACCGGGGAATATCTAAAAACCGAATTTTTTCTGATAAAAATAGAGCCACAGCTTGCTCATTTGCGGCATTCAACACAGCCGGCATCGAACCACCAGCTTTACCCACAGCATAAGCTAACTGCATACAAGGATATTTTTGATGATCTGGTTCACGGAAAGTTAAATTTCCAGCTTTTACCAAATCTAATCGTTGCCAGTCAGTATAGATGCGATCGGGCCAAGATAGAGCATATAGCAAAGGTAAGCGCATATCTGGCCAACCAAGTTGGGCTAAAACTGAAGTATCTTGCAGTTCAATTAGCGAGTGAATAATACTTTGGGGATGAATAACAATTTCGATATCGTCATAATCCAATCCAAATAAGAAGTGAGCCTCAATCACTTCCAATCCCTTATTCATCAAAGTAGCAGAGTCTACAGTGATTTTACGCCCCATCGACCAATTAGGATGCTTCAGGGCATCAGCAACGGTTACATCTGCTAACTTTTCTACATCCCAATCTCGGAAAGCTCCACCAGAGGCAGTGAGCAAAATTTTCCGCAAGCCACCCTTGGGAACACCTTGCAGACACTGAAATATTGCGGAATGTTCGGAATCGGCTGGGAGTAATTTTACACCATGTTTTTCAATTAGGGGTAGAACCACAGGTGCCCCAGCAATCAAGGTTTCTTTGTTCGCTAAGGCAATGTCTTTACCAGCTTCGATTGCTGCGATCGTGGGTAGCAAGCCAGCACAACCAACGATCCCAGTCACAACCGTTTGGGCATCGCCGTAGCGAGCGACTTCTATCACTCCGGCCTCACCTGCCAGTAGAATCGGCTGGGGATCGAGGCCAATGATCGCTTCTTTGAGGGCTGGTAATTTCTCTTCTGAGCAAATTGCTGCTATTTTCGGTCGAAACTGCCGAATTTGAGCAGCCAACATTTCGACATTGCCGCCAGCTGCCAATCCTACAATCCGAAACTGATCTGGGTACTGAGTGACAATATCTAAAGTCTGAGTACCAATAGAACCAGTGGAACCAAGAAGAGTAATCGCTTTCACAATTGCTTAAGGATTTACAAACAACTCCCACTATAAATTGCTTAGGACTCTTTAATAACACCAATCATTAAATCAATACACTGAGGGGAGACGCTGTAAACTAGCACCCTGGGTTGAGCCGATTTGCGGCAAAGACTTGAGGCGACTGGTGAACTGGATGGAAACGGGCGGAGGTAAAGAAAATTTCTCCGTGTAGCCAATTACTGAATTTTCATTTTACTAAACAAAATTCTATTGATAAATAGTATATTTTTAACCATAAATGCTGAGAGAATTGGTAAAAACAACCGAATAGAAACTACTTTCAAGTAATTGCCAATTTGTTCAGTTACTTATTTATGTTTGGTAGAGGGTTTAATATGCAAAATTTTACTCATAAATTGCCGTGCTGCATTCAGAGATAAAAGTATGGATAAAGGAGTTTGTTGAAGCACTCAAGCCTATGGTCAAAGTTCAGATAGTTATCAGAAAAATTTTATGGAAAAATGATTTCCTGTTTCCGCCAGCAATCTGGCTTGTCAGCAGAATATTCATCTGGACAGCTATGTTGTTGGTTGCACCAAAGCTACCGTTATCAGCAGAAGAATTTTTGCCTCACTTTGGCTGGGGGGTTTTTGACGCCTGGGATAGTATACATTATCGCGCGATCGCAATTTCTGGCTATGAATTTGTGAATGACGGCAAGCAACATAATCTCGCCTTTTTTCCGCTGTTTCCCTTAAGCATCTGGGTTTTGATGAAGTTGGGCTTGCCGTTTGAATTAGCAGGCATTTTGGTAAACAACCTGGCATTTTTCGCGGCGCTTTACTATTTGTACTTTTGGATCAAAGAGGATTATGGCATCAATGCAGCGCAGTGGATAATTGCTGTAGTTTCCTGTTATCCATCGTCGATGTTTACGGGAGTGATTTATACAGAGGGGTTGTATTTATTTTTGAGTACGGCGACTTTGCGGGCTTTTGATCAAAAACAGTATGGCTGGACTACTCTTTGGGGCGCAATGGCGACAGCAACACGTCCCACAGGTATGGCACTAATTCTGGCATTAGCGATCGCAGCTTGGAAAGAACGCAGACCACCCATTGCCTATATTGCTGGTTTTGCTACCAGTATTGGCATACTCCTGTTCAGCTTGTATTGTGCGATCTATTTTGGCAACCCTTTAGCTTTTATTGAAGCACAACGGGGATGGCGACCAACTCTGGGGTTTGATTGGCAGGGTTGGTTAAATATGTTCATGCAAATTCTAGTTGGCACAAAGAATTGGCAATATGGTTGGGTTGAAAACCCCTCTGGCGGGATTCAAGACCCTTGGTATATCTTGTTATTTGGCGTGATTGTTGCTAGTAGCTATCTTTTATGGCGCTTGGGTCAACATTTTAGTTCGGTAAAATTAGTCTATAGCTTTTATGCTTTAGTTTTATTTCTGTTAATTCTGGTGAGTGAACAGTGGATTAATAACTTGCTCAACTTGGTGATGATTTTGGGTGGTGGCTATGTATTGTGGCGTTTACGCACTCAACTGAGCCCAGTTATAGTTATCTATGGCTTTTGCGGGATTGGTTTGCTGCTAGCTTCTGGAGGTACTATTTCCTTAAGCCGTCTCGCCTACGGTATTGTGCCTCTAAATATAGCCATTGGTGTGCTGCTATCTCGCCATCCTCGTCAGGGATATTTAATTTTGGGCGTCTTTGTGACATTACTAGCCAAAATAGCTGTAGGATTTGCCCAAGAGCATTGGGTTGGTTAGTAGGTAGGCACAATAAAACCTAACTATATAAATAAAGATAAACTTAGTGAAAACTTTCTTCCCTCCTGCTTTATCCCAACGATAAATTTTTCCACTCGGTTTGTAGTAAGCGGCTTCAGACTTTATAAAAGGACTGAAGCTGCTTACTACAAACGAATTTCAGGAATTTTACATTACATAATCTAATTTGATTTATTCTTACCTATTTACTTTAGAGGATTTCATCAATTAGTTGATTATTTATTACTAATAAATTGAATTAAAATTTACTAAATAGAGATAAGGATAAATTCATAAAATGAAGAAAGTAAAATTTTTCACATATTTAACACCTTATCTAATTATTTTTATTGCTTTTATTGTTTGCACTATTGTGGGTATGCTTATTTCCCCTGATAGTTTTTATAAGTTTTTTTCACCCACTCAGCTAACCCGTACAATTCCTCCTCAATTACCACAAAAAAGTTACTATTGGGATATAGATCATTATGCAAATATGGCTTTGAATAATGCTTGTACTGCTTTTTATCCTTTTTGGGGTTTTATAATTACTCACCTATTTTATCCCCAAACTCTAGAACAATATGCAAATTATTTTAAAATTACAGCTACAGCAATTTTTTGCATCTCTACTCCTCTAGTATTTTGGGTATTTAAAAAAGCTTTAAAAAATCAATATTTGGCATTAGTAATTACTCTTGCTTACACCGTGAACCCTATGGCGATTTTTCGCGTTATAGGCTACACAGAAAGCTTGTTTTCTCTACTGGGAATTTTTTTGATATGGTTGCTTTCACCTGAAAACAAATTAAATGAGAAAATCAAATTAATACTGCTATCGGTTCTTAGTATTTTAATGGCTTTAACTCGTCCGATATTAGTTCAAATGATTTTTGCTTGCTTATTCTCATTAATGACAATATTTTTGCTAACAAAACAACTAAGTAAAAGTAATATTTTCCAAACTATTGCAATATCTATTTCAACGATATTAGGATATTCTATTTATGGATTTTCATGTCTGCAATCAAGAGGAGATTTTTTTGCACCATTCCACGATCAAAAACAATGGGGTAAAACATTAGGATTACATTTAGACCTGCTATTTTTACCTAAATCTCCCTTATTTGATTTATTAGGTTTATATCTGCCAATTTTAATTCTAATAATTTCATTTATCGTAATATACTGGAAATCTAAAAACCAGAAACTATTGGTATTTATTCCAAAAATATTTATTTGGGATATCTTAATAATATATCCGCCCGGACTAGTATTAGCGTATATGTTGAATTATTGGCGAGGTGCAAAAAAGGAGATAATTACCTCTAAATTTACAAATAGCTTACAAAGTAATTATCTATTTTGGTTCTGTATATATTTTTCAGTAATAAATGCTTTAATCGTATTTGTCACACAAAACCGCCTAGCGAGTTTAGGCAGATATATATTTGCAGGACCTTTCTTTTTTCTAGCTTTAGGATATTTGTATTGTTGTTTTCCGGGAAAAAGAAAATATAAAAACCTGTTATTTGTGATTATTGTATCCGCGATCGCTCTTGTGCAACAATGGATTGATTATGGAAAAGACCAATGGCTCGGTTAAAAGGCAAAAAACAGTTAATTAATATTAGTTGATTATTTATTGGTAAGAGGTTGAATTTAAATTTCCTAATGAATGTATCCAATCAAACGAAGATAGCGATCGCTTCATTATTTGTCGGTGTAGGTGCCATATCTTTTGGTTCTATTTTCGTGAGATTGGGCGAAACTGAACTCAGCCCCAATGCAACTGTATTCAATCGCCTTTGGCTTGGTAGTATGGTTTTCTTGCTCTGGCAGGGATACAAGGCAATACAACAGCGATTTGTCTTAGACAAACCTGTAGAACAACAAGTCTACACCAGCCAGGATCTCTACCTATTGGTAAGTGCTGGTATTTCTTGGGCTGCCACTTTGGTATTCTTGGCTTGGTCGTTGACTCAAACTAGCGTCGCCATCTCTGGTGTTTTACATAATCTCGCTCCCATATTTACCAGCTTAGGAACGTGGCTGTTATTTCGTCACTTGATGAAGCGCCAATTTTTGATTGGGATGGTGATCGCCCTTGGAGGAGCGATCGCCATTGAATTTGAGGAGATGCAAATTGCCACTGACGAAGTTCAAGGAAGCTTCGCTGCGATCGTTTCGGCGATTTTTTTGGGTGTCTACCTGCTTTTGGTAGAAAAATTGCGAACCAAATTTACCTCCGCCACAATCCAGTTGTGGATCTGTGCGATCGGTACTCTAGTCATCTTCCCCATACTTTTGTTTACTCAAGATCAACTTTTTCCTTCTTCAATCAATGGGTGGCTTTGGGTGATTTCCCTAGCTCTGATCTGCCAAGTTTTCGGTCACGGACTTTTGACCTATAGCCTTGCCAAGTTTTCCTCTGTGGTTGTCTCCTTGGTGCATCTGTTAGAGCCAGTACTTAGCGGCATTTTCGCTCTAGTAATATTTTCGGAAGCGTTAAGTTTTTTTAATTTGGTAGGTTTTGCTGTAGTTTTAATCGGTCTATACTTAGCCATATCTAGCCAAACTGCCGTTAATTACCCGTTCCAGGAATCAGTCAAAACTATTGTTAATACTTTCGTTAAAAATATGACAGCCAAACTGTCATTACTAAAGCAGCAGTTCTCCGAAACACCTGCTTTACTAGGAATTATCTCATTATTTTTTGCCCTAATTCCCATATCTTTGGCACCATCTCTAGCAAAATTGTCCGAACAAGAAATTGGTGCAAATGCCGTAGGATTTCATCGCAGTTGGATTGCCACAGTTGTCTTTGGGCTGTGGAACGGACTTGAGGCTTTGCGCCGCCAACAATCTGATCATCAACTTATAGAACAGAAGCCTTTTACAAAAAAGGATGTGTGGTTATTGTTGGCAATGGGAACTGCTTCAACCATCTCCCTTTTGTTGTGGGCTTGGTCGCTGAGTCAAACTAGCGTTGCTAACGTGGCTTTACTGTCTAATTTAAATCCCTTATTCGTTGCGGCGGCTGGGTATCTGTTATTTGGTCGGCGCTTCGATAACAGATTTATTATTGGTATGGTCATAGCGCTTTTAGGAGCGATCGCTTTTGAAGTTCATAAGATGCAATTTGCGACTAGCCAAATACTGGGTGATGCGCTAGCCCTTCTAACCGCGATTTTTATTGCCACCTATCTGCTGCTGATAGAACAACTCCAAACCCGATTTACTACCGCAACCATCATGCTCTGGCGTTGTGGAGTCACTACAATATTTCTGTTGCCCGTCCTCCCATTCATCGAAAATAGATTGTTTCCCTATTCTGGGATGGGGTGGTTTTTAATCATTTTTCAAGCTCTATTCTGCCAAGTTTTGGGTCAGGGACTTGTAACTTATAGCCTCAGCAGACTTTCGTCAGGCGTTGTCGCCGTTACCCTTCTCTTCAATCCAGTCCTGGCCTCCATCTTTGCTTGGTTCATTTTTTCAGAACAGGTAAGTTTGTTTGACTGGGTGACTTTTGCCGTAATTTTAGTAGGCATCTATCTAGCTCAATCTAGTCAATCCACTGTTCAAGTAACGGACGAGGCATTGTAGTATTGGGCGAATTATATTCGCCCAATACTACATACACAAACGTAGACAAAGCCTTCCCACAGGGTAGTCCGCCTACGCAAAAAGCATCAAAATCACAGCCAAATACTTTTCAAATAACCTCTTAAGTTTTACACTCTGGTTTGTTGTGCGAAATTGTGACATGATTTATAAAAAATCAATCAAAAGTTCATTTATCTATCTGCAAAGATGAATATAAAGAAAAAAATTTTAGCGAATGGTTTCTATTTTGTCATAGCAATGTGGCTGTCTAGTAGGCTTATAATAGCCATCGCTATGTTACTGATTGCCCCATTGTTTCCAACTTCATCATCTGGCGTTGCTGCCACCTTTAGTTGGGATGTTTTTCATGCTTGGGATAGTGTTTGGTATGAGAGAATTGTGACTTCTGGTTACGATTTTTCTAGTGACGTAAAGCAAATGCACGCAGTTGCATTTTTCCCTTTATTTCCATTGTTAAGCCGGATAATTATGTTTATCGGCTTGCCTTTTAAAGAGGCAGGTATATTAGTTAATAATGCGGCTTTTTTAGCTGCCTTGATTATACTTTATTTTTGGGTACAAGAGCTTTACGGCACAAGCACAGCACGATGGGCAACAGCTACTTTAGCATGGTGTCCCTATTCCCTTTATGGAACCGTAATTTACACTGAAGGTCTGTTTTTGTTGTGTACCACATCTGCCTTAAGAGCTTTTGATAAAAAGCAATATATTTGGGCAGCATTCTGGGGAGCATTGTCTACAGCAACGCGACTACCTGGAGTCGCTCTCATCCCTGCTTTTCTGTTTGTTTCTTGGAAAGAACGTAGAGGCATAAAAGCTTATATTGCCAGTTTAACTGTTGGTTTTGGTATATCTCTGTACAGTCTTTATTGTCAAATTCAATTTGGCGATGCTTTGGCTTTCATCCATGCACAAAAAGCGTGGCGTGGTGATGCAACAGGGTTTGCTTGGCAGGGTTGGTGGCAGATGCTGATGCAAATTACGATAGGTTTCACTAATTTTAAATCTGGCTATATTAAAGAGCCTTTGCATCCGTTATTATTTTTAATAATTATTGTTAGCGGCTGTTTGTTATGGCGTTTTCGTTTACATCTGGGAATGATTAAATTCTGCTATGGATTATATTTTTTATGGCTATTGTTATGGTTATTGACAGGAGATGAATTAGTTAAAATTGCACTAGTTTTTGGTGGGATCTATTTACTATGGTTCTCACGGGCTAAAATTCCCCTTGTTACTGTTGCCTATGGGTTTTCTGGCTTGGCTTTAATTTTAAATACTGGGATTACAGCCTCATCTGAACGCTACGCTTACGGTATTATATCGCTGTCAATGGCATTCGGGTTATTACTTGCCCGTTATCCTCGTTGGGGATACCCAATTATGTGCTTTTTTGGAATACTAATGTTTACATTTTCTATTCGATTTGCCCGCGATTTTTGGGTAGCTTAAGCTGATAAGATCATTCATTGGTCGTTTAACGATAAATAAGATCCCCGACTTCTTTGAGAAGTTGGGGATCTGTGGCTTTAAATTACTAGACGATCTGATCAGCGCTAATAGCAAGGTAATCTATCATCCAATATTCGTTGGTATAATTAATTTCTGGTAATTAATGTAAATCCGTTAGTTGCTCCTATAATTTTACTACCAGTTAAATTGATTTGCTGTAAAGCCTCATTATCTAATAGCAAATAAGATTTATTAGATAACATTTGTTGTAAAAGTGGCACAGTTGCAGTAGTTACCTTGCGATCGCTATAAAAATCTAAACTAGGACGATTATAAGGAAATGAGGTGTAAATTTGTGTTCCTGGTGAAACATTTGCCCGAATTAAGTCTGCAACTGGCTTGACTGGAAAAGCTTCCTTTAATTCCCAAATCCAAGATTGTGAACTCATCAACAGGGTTAAAACTAAATACATCCCTGTAAATAACACTGGAATAAAGTTGCGATCGCGCTGTCTAATTAGCCATGCTGCGATACTCATACTTATTGCCAAAACAATACTCATGACTATCAAAATAAGCTGTTTTTTAATAAAAAAGTAAACACAACCTCCTAAACCAGCAATAGAAATAATAGCCATAAATATTGTCCAACTTCGCACTCGAAAATGGCCGTACTGCCAAATTTCGCTAAGTTTAGCACCAATTGCCAAAGCTAAAAATGGATACAAAGGCATAACATACCACGGGAGTTTAGTTCTCATAAAAGAAATAGTTCCTAAGTAAATAATTATGCCCACCAGAACTAGAGAACTCCAAGTCTGATGACGTTTTTTCCAAGCTAGATAAAGCCCTCCAGGCAAAAACAATAGCCAGGGAAAACCATATTTGAGTAATTCAAATAAATAGTACCAAACAGGCCCGCTATTACCTTCAACAGGTTGTACAAGCCGATCAAAAGCTTGTGCTTGAAAATGCACTTCCAAGAAACTATTACCATAATGTTGCCATTGAGCAATATACCAAGCGATCGCTGGAGCATTTCCTAACAAAATTCCCACCCAGAGATAGGGACTTTTCAACAAATTCAATTGTCGATCTGCAACTAAGAATAAACAGGCGATCGCCCCCAACAGCAAAACTATCAGTCCCTTAGTTAGAATAATTAACCCTAGACAAAATCCCACGCCTAGAGAATATCTTCGGTTCTGACGTGCCTTCAAAAGACAAAACAACAACAGCAAGAAAAAAGAAATAGTCATCCCATCTAACATTGCTAGTCGTCCATGACGCACCACAGGCAACATTGTCAAGTAAACTAAAGCAGCAAATAGAGCCGGTAAACTTTGGTTAAAAGCCAAACGTGCCACCAAGTAAAGCAAAGGCACTCCCAAGGCAGTTAAAACCGCAGCAGGTAAGCGTGTAGTTAACTCTTGTACTCCTCCTAAGTGGTAGCACCAAGCAATTAACCATTGCATCAAAGGCGGTTTTAATAAAAATGGTTCTCCCTGAATAGTTGGATAAAGCCAGTTACCAGTACGGTAAATTTCTCTGGCGACTAGAGCGTAAGTACCTTCATCCCAATCTCGTAAAGGGGAGTTCCCCAAAAATATCAACCATAGAACTAGAGATATTACTAGTAAGATAAATAACCATTCTTTTTCTCGGAATATGATCGTTCTGTTTATGAATAGCTTTACAATATTTGGGCGATACATTTAGGGCTGATTATGATAGTGAATAATATTGCTAATTATGTCTCTAAAATACTCACGATGGATACTTTTTTGATAGGATGACGAAAAAACTGAATCAGCTTGGTTATCTTGGTTGGATAATTGGCGTGAGTGCCTTAATTTTGTTTGGGTGCAGCAGCTTACGACACGAGTTGTTTCAATCAAACGCTTTTGACTTAGGAATTTTTGACCAGGCAGTTTATTTAATTAGTCAAGGGCAACCGCCTATTAGTTCTTTCATCGGTTTTCATATTCTCGGCGATCATGCTGCTTGGATCTTCTATCCCTTGGCTTTACTCTATAAAATCTACCCCAGTGTTTACTGGTTATTTGCCGTCCAGGCAGCTGCCTTGGCATTAGGCGCTTTGCCGACTTGGCATCTAGCCCGTCAAGCTGGACTGAAGGAAAACCAAGCAATAGCGATCGCATTTGTGTATCTCTTGCATCCGTTGGTATTTAACGCCAATTTATTTGATTTTCACCCGGAAGTGATAGCTGTACCACTACTCTTAGCGGCGGTTTTAGCAGCACGATTAGGTCAGCTAGGGTGGTTTTGTTTAAGTATTTTCCTGGTCTTGGGATGTAAGCAGGTATTATCCCTCACTGTTGCTGGAATGGGAGTTTGGTTACTCTTGTTTGAAAAGCGGCGTTTATATGGTGCGATCGCTCTTTGTGCTGGTGTGTCCTGGTTTTTGATTGCTACTCAGATAGTTATTCCTTTTTTCAACAGTGCAGAAGCAACAGCAATGGTACGTTACAGCTATTTAGGTAATTCAGTTTTAGACATTGCTAAAAATATAGTTTTTCAGCCAGGATTGATACTGGGAAAGGTTTTTTTACTGAATAACCTGGAATATTTGGTTCTGCTGCTAGCACCTGTGATTTGGGGGCTTTCCCCACAAGGAATAAAACCTTTGGTAGGGGCTATTCCTTGTTTAGCCCTCAACATTCTAGCTGATTACCCACCTCAAAAAAACTTGTTATATCAGTACTCTATTCCAGCGTTGCCATTCCTGTTGTTGGCTGTAATTTCTAGTCTCGCCGCAGGTAGGGGATTGCTACAAAATAAACGAGCGATTATCCTGTGGTCATTAGTAGGGTTTTTAAGTCTGGCAAAATTTACCTTTTTTGGAGGTAAATACTTACAATCTATAGATACTTGGCAAGCTACAAAACAAGCGATCGCTCAGATTCAAACTAAAGGAAGTGTTTACACCACAGCCCAAATTTCTCCGCATTTAAGCAACCGAAAAATGATTATATTTACAAATGGCGATTCCCCACCTGCTGATTTAAATACTTTTAATTATATATTACTGAATGTCCGTCATCCCAGCTGGTCAAATAGTCAGGAGTTTGCTGCTAGCTTGGTCAATCAACTGAAAAATAATCAAGAATTTCAGTTGAAATATCAGCGTGATGATGTGTATTTGTTTGTCAAAATCGTTTGAGAAAGAGTACTTTTAATTGCTTCAACTACATCACTGAAGACCATGATTTGGAACACCTTTTAATGCTTATCCGATCAATCTACATGGTGACGATAAAGCTAAAATTTTAAATCCTATTCAACCCCTTGCGGGAATAATTTTCATTGCTATTGATAGGAAGTTGATATATCCAGAAAGTAACTAGAATTCATCAATTGTTACTAAACCGTCCAGGGTAAACTGTATGACAAGTTCATGCTCATCAATTAAAGCTGTACCTAATAGAGGTAGCCGTCCTGTAGCAAGTACATTCACTTCCCGTTCTTCTCCATTCCAAATAATGTTAGCTTGATGTACTGGCAAGATTACATTACTATTGTCAGCTAAATTTGCATACATATCATACACAAAAGGAAAACCCAATAAAGTAACTGCTGCTGGGGGTAAGGAAAGAAACTCTGTAAAACCTGTATCGATCACAAATTCAATAGTAAAGTCTGGTTGATTGGGCAGTCGAAATATAATATTAACGGTTGCGCGTCCGTTCTTGACAATACCAGAAATCACCGATAATCGCGCTCCATTTCACCACTGAAGGAAACAGCGACTTTGTAACCAATGCGAATACCAAAAAGTCGAGCAAATGGGTTTTTGTTACGTAAATATCGCGCCGATTCTATACCGATTTTATCAACTGCATATTCACCTGTTTCTATATCAATAATCACCATCTTACCGATGTTTTCTTCTCGTTCCACTTGTTGACGAATACTGTTTTCATATAGTTCTTTTGCACGTCGTGCAACTTCCTCGCGGCTTAAAAGTATGGCTTGCACCTTCTTGCTCCTTGGTTTACGGTGTGTACTAATTCTACTACCTAGCTATAATCCAATGCAGTTTAGTCAAGGATAAAAACAAAGAACATTTTCATAATGTCGCTAGACTTAGCACCAGAAGTTTCAGCTATCTGCTAGAACAAAGCATTAGTTTGACTGCTACTCCAACATTTCTTCAACTGTCAAACCAATGTCACTTGCAATTTGTCGTAGTAATCTAGGTGAAATATCACGTCCTTTGTGAAAAGGTACGGTTGTTCCTCGACATCTTCGTGGCGAAACTGCTTATGCGAACCTTTCTGACGCACCTCGACAAACCCAAAGCTTTCTAGTATCCGAACAACCTCCTGTGGTTTCAAAATAGGGATCTTGCTCATCATCTACTGAATCACAATTTATTGTGTACCAATAAACTCTGTCTCGAATGCTAAATCCTCATTCTCCAGAAGCATTTCAATCACCTCACGCAGATTCTCTTGTAATTCATCCAATGTTTCTGCTTGGGAGTGCGCTCCAGGAAATCCGGGAACATAGCCGACATACAGCTTTGTATCAGAATCTCGTTCAACAATTGCAGTGAAAATTTTCATAGTTTTAGCATTAAGTTCTAAGCGGCTAATTCCGCAGCTAAAAGTCTACCTTCATCCTCTAAGACATATCTCGATAAAACTATGCTCGAAGGCTCATCACGAGCAGCAGAGGATTTAAAGGCAAGGAATCCAAATAGTTTATATGTTGTACTTATGGAGTGGATTAAGCTGACCAGTGATGTCAATCTTCGGAAGTACAAGGTTGACCAAATTTATGTATTACGTCAGTAGAAAAACACTGACCGAGAATTTAGGTATGAAGAAAAATATCTTAAAAATTCAATTGAATCAGCAATTATGGAATACTTAAATGATCATGAAAATATAACTAACAAAATTGCACGAAGAATCGCCAGTGTAGACTCTGAAAGTACTATCAAAGCGGCTTTTAATAGACTTAGAGAGCAGGGGCTTATTGAAATAGTACCAGGAACTAAAACTGCTACCTCGGCTTGGCGTAAACTTCGATAAGCAAATTATCAAATAACACAAAAAACGGTAGAGCAATAAATACTCTACCGTTTGCTAATTTTTTATTTGAGATTTAAATCCCAAACCCTAAATCTTACTCAACACCTTGGGGTAACAATTCCCGACGCTGTTCAGAACTAACTTGCACAACGCCATTTTCATCGACATCAACGATCGCAGTATCGCCATCTTTAATCCGACCAGACAGAATTTCTTCTGCTAGGCTATCTTCTAAGAGGCGCATAATCGCTCGACGTAACGGTCTTGCGCCGTAGCTGGGACTGTAACCTTCAGTGATCAAGCGATCTTTGAAGCGATCGGTGACTTCTAAGGTGATACCCTTTTCCGTCAGACGACCAAATACTTCCTTGAGCATAATTTCGGCGATTTGTGTCACCTCCGGCTTGCTCAACTGACGGAAGACGATAATTTCATCGAGTCGGTTGAGGAACTCTGGACGGAAGTATTGCTTCAATTCTTCGTTCACCAAAGAGCGAATCCGGTTGTAAGTTGACTCGGTGGCATCTTCGGAGAACTCAAAGCCGATACCACTACCGCCTTTTTCAATTACCTTAGAACCAATATTGGAAGTTAAAATCAGCAAGGTGTTTTTGAAGTCCACCGTGCGACCTTTGGCATCGGTTAACCGCCCGTCTTCCAAAATTTGCAGCAGCATATTGAATACATCGGGGTGGGCTTTTTCGATTTCGTCGAACAACACCACGGTATAAGGACGCCGCCGCACGGCTTCGGTTAGCTGACCACCTTCGTTATAACCAACATAACCTGGAGGCGAACCAATCAGCTTGCTGACGGTGTGACGCTCCATGTATTCGGACATATCTAAGCGGATCATCGCTTCTTCGGAACCGAAGAAGTATGCAGCTAAGGACTTGGCCAACTCGGTTTTACCTACACCAGTCGGACCAGAGAAGACAAAGCTAGCTATGGGTCGATTGGGATTTTTCAAACCGACACGAGCGCGACGAATTGCCCGTGAAACTGCTCTCACAGCTTCGTCTTGACCAATTAAACGCTGATGCAAGGTGTCTTCCATGTGCAGCAGCTTTTCAGATTCAGATTCGGTGAGTTTGTTCACCGGTACCCCAGTCCAGGAAGCGACAATGTGAGCAATGTCTTCTTCTGTAACTACAGGTTCATCACCTTCTGTGCCAGTTGCATTGGTCTTGCTTTGAGCGATCGCCCGAATTTCGGCTTTGATTTCCATCTCGCGATCGCGCAATTCTCCAGCTTTGTCAAAGTCTTGGGAGCGCACCGCGTCATCTTTTTCTTTCAATATCAGACGCAGTTCTTTGTCTAACTCTTTGGCTGCGGGTGGCAGTTGAGAGTTAATCAAGCGCACCCTAGAACCAGCTTCATCAACTAAGTCGATGGCTTTATCTGGGAGAAAGCGATCGCTAATATAACGGTCTGATAACTTCGCCGCCGCTACCAATGCTTCGTCGGAGATTTTCAGTTTGTGGTGTTGCTCGTAGCGTTCGCGCAGACCATATAAAATTTCAATTGTTTCATCAACTGTAGGTTCGCCAACCATTACTGGTTGGAAACGCCGCTCTAGTGCTGCATCTCGCTCGATGTGCTTCCGGTATTCATCTAAGGTTGTAGCACCGATGCACTGCAACTCACCCCTGGCCAAAGCTGGCTTGAGGATATTAGCTGCATCAATAGCACCTTCTGCCGCACCCGCACCAATTAAGGTGTGTACCTCATCAATCACGAGAATGACATTACCCGCAGAGCGGATTTCATCCATGATTTTTTTCAAGCGTTCTTCAAATTCACCCCGGTACTTGGTTCCGGCTACGAGCAAACCAATATCCAGGGTGACGACGCGTTTATCTTCCAGAATATCAGGGATATCTTTAGCGGCAATGCGGGAAGCTAAACCTTCCGCGATCGCAGTTTTACCTACCCCTGGTTCCCCAATCAGCACTGGGTTATTTTTAGTTCGGCGACCCAAAATCTGGATCACCCGCTCGATTTCCTTGGCGCGTCCCACCACTGGGTCGAGCTTATTATCCATTGCCATCTGGGTCAGGTTTGAGCCAAATTCATCCAGAGTCGGGGTTTTTGTGCGCCCGGATGAACCGCCTGGTGAAACTTCGGCAGTTTCTCCCAACATGCGGATGACTTGGGTTCTAACCTTAGACAGATCCACACCGAGGTTTTCTAGCACCCTGGCTGCTACGCCTTCCCCTTCGCGGATTAGGCCCAACAGCAGATGCTCGGTGCCAATGTAGTTATGCCCCAGTTGGCGTGCTTCTTCCAAGGAGAGTTCTAGAACTCGCTTTGCCCGTGGCGTAAACGGAATTTCCACGGCAACAAAGCCTGATCCCCGTCCGATAATTTTTTCGACTTCAATTCGGGCATCTTTGAGATTGACGCCCATTGATTTCAGCACCTTGGCGGCTACTCCAGTGCCTTCGCCAATCAGACCCAAGAGGATCTGCTCGGTTCCGACAAAGTTGTGACCTAAACGGCGGGCCTCTTCTTGGGCCAGCATGATTACCTTAATGGCTTTTTCTGTGAAGCGTTCAAACATGGCATTTTTCCAATCACCTGCGGTCGTGCCGGTATGCTGATTTTAGCACAGGCAAAGCTTTTGATGCCTGTATAACAGATTATAGACATCCTGAAGCTATGACTTGGGTTGATTGGCTAATTACTAACTATTGACTACTTTTATCTGGACTAGTGTACTGAGGAGCTTTAGTTCACCAGCCCTTTTGGGATTTATGACAAATTGCTGAGTGTTTATCTTGAGAGTTTCTTTACTCAATCCCAAACACTTATGTTTAACATATCTGTTTTTGAATGTCAAACAAAAATAATTTACATAACTTTTTATTATAAGTTTTTTTTCTTATATAAAATATTCAAATAAGAGGAGACGCAGCAAAGTTGCATTTTTTTGCTGAAGCTGATCGCCATCTGACTTTTCACGGTATCTGAAAAACCTCTCTCTAAATCTCTCTCCTAAAAGGAGAGAGACTTTGAATTTTCCCCCTTCCCGCGTCGGGAAGGGGGTTAGGTTTTTCGTGGGCTTTTCCAGACGATCTGAATTGTCAGGATCACAATTAATAATCCTCAATTACTTAAAAAGCAGATGCCAAGAGGATTTGTCTAGGCGATCGCAGACAATGGAATGCCACTGCTCTAAAGTTGATTGAAATTTGGGGTATTGTAAATCTGGGAGCCAAAGAATTAAAGCGTCTTCATCGTTATCTTGGTAGTAGCGCTTACGCCGGCCAGCTGTTTGAAAGCCAAATTTTTGATATAAAGATATAGCGCCCAAGTTGGAAGCTCGGACTTCGAGGGTCGCTCGCTCTAAGCCGCGATCGCAAGCTGTCTTAATTAGTGAATATAATAAAGCCTGTCCTAAACCTTGACGGTGATATTGGGGATGAACCGCCAAAATTGTAATATGGGCTTCCTCTAAAATTGACCAAAAGCAACCCATTCCCAGCAGTGTCGAACTAGAGACAGGGGAAAATAAACCCAGTAGATCGCTGTTAGCACTGTCCAACTCTCGTTGGTAGCCCTCCATTGTCCATAAACCGCCAAAACAGGCTTGATCCAGTTCCAGCAATGCACTCAGATGCTCTATTTTCAGTAATTGAATTTCTAAGTTTAATGAGATCACATTTATTGAATAAGATTACAAACCCTTTATGAAAAGGAGTCAGAAGACAGAATTCCCCAGCAGTCAAGTCAGTAGTAACAGTCACGGAAAGAATTTAATATCACGCGCGTTTAAAATCGCTTGCTCTAAAGCTCGATTTTCCATCTAGTACCTCGACGAGTTCAGGAACCATCGCCCAAAATCCATTCTGGCTTCTGAATTCTTCTTCGGTAAACTGGGAATCGAGAGACGAACTCAAAGCCCTTAATTTGAACAAGGACAAATTTTATAGTTATGGTATCGACTCACCCCACTGGGGTTCAACATTCTGGAAGTCAATATTTACCTCAAAGGCGCAACACCAAGGCAAATCCATCGCCTAATCAGGAACTTTTACCTTTAACTGCCAGAGTTCATCATCATGACTCCTTGGAAATTGGTGGATGTGATGTCACAACCCTAGTTGAGCAGTTTGG
>NZ_JBGTFY010000274.1:0-2994 GCF_041747015.1 Nostoc sp. | reverse complement strand
TTGTGCTGCTTGCGATAAACCGAGCGCAGCAGTTCGGCTTCCTCGCGCATCACGGGTTCTTCTGGCAAAACATCCAACCCCGCTGCGGCTACTTTCCCCTCGGCTAGAGCGTGAAGCAAAGCTTGAACATCTACTAAACTACCGCGAGAAGTGTTGATTAAGACTACACCATCCTTCATCATGGCGAACTGCCCGGTAGAGAGTAGATGATATGTCTTTTCGTTGGCTGGAACGTGGAGGGTAATAATATCAGCAGTGGATAGGAGTTCCTCCATTGCAACATAACGAAACCCTAGCTGCGATGTCAGCTCTTGTTTTTGCTTCACATCAAAAGCGATAACCTCCAGCCGAAATCCTTTAGCAATTTCAATCACGCATTGCCCGATGTTACCCGTACCAATTACCCCCAATTTTTTGCCCTGCAGATCGAAGCCCCGCAGCCCTTCCAAGGAAAAATCTCCTTTACGGGTGCGATCGCTCGCTTCGGGAATTTTATGGCTAATCGCTAGTAGCAAGGCAAAAACGTGTTCAGCAACGGTATTCTCTCCGTAGGTCGGGACGTTACAAATTGTCACGCCATGCTGTTGACAATAGTCTGCGTCGATGCGATCATAACCAGTGGAACGAGTAGCAATTAACTTGAGATGGGGAAGCTGTTTGAGGACAGCAGCACTGATATCTGAATAGATAAAGGTTGAGATGACATTAGCATCGGCATATTGACTAGCATTCTCGTCGGTTAGCAGCTCTTGCACGTACTTTACTTCATGCCCATTGCTCAGATCCCTAAAGGTCTCTCGTTCCCATACTTCAACTTCAAAAACAACAATTTTCATGATTTCATCTCCTATGTACCCTAATCTGTAGAACCAGTTTGCAGAGATTGCTCTTCAACGGGATTCCATTTTGTATGAAAGATACCTGGCTTATCAATGCGTTCGTAAGTATGGGAACCAAAGTAGTCGCGTTGAGCTTGAATGAGATTGTGCGGCAGGCGATCGCGCCGATAGGTGTTAAAGTATGCCAGGGAACCACTGAACGCTGGAATGGGAATATCTAGTTGTGCTGCTAATGCTATGACTTCACGCCAAGCAGGTAGCCGAGGTAGAATTGCTTTTTTAAAATGAGGTGTCAAAAGTAGATTGCCTAAATCCGGCTGTTGTGCAAAAGCGGACTGGATATAATCTAAACACTTAGCCCGAATAATACAGCCTCCCTTCCAAATCCGAGCTGCCTCACTTAGACTGTAGTTATAGCCGTAAGCTTTTGAGGCTGCATCCAACAATTCCATGCCCTCAGCATAAGAACAGATTTGAGCGCAGTACAGTGCATCCCGCAGCTTATTAGTAAAGGCTTGAGCGTCTCCCTGATACTTTTTGGGAGGCATACCGTTGAGAACTTCAGATGCTACTAAGCGCTCTTGTTTGAAAGCAGACATTACACGGGCGCCATCGGTGAGAGGTTAAGGTAATTACACTTTTGTCAAGAGGGTGCAGGGAAAGGGGACAAATCCAGTTTGGAGACTGGCTTTCGGAGATATTTAACCACGCCTAAGTCTTGATTCTCTGGGGCAGCTAAATATTTAATCGGGTCATTGGCTTTGCCTTTGTCATTTGCGACACTAAAATGGTACAAACCGCGAAATATCATCTCCAAAGAAATGCGGTCAAATGGCAGAGATAATTCGTCTGCAACCGCATCTCCCAAGTCAACCAAAACAGAATAGAATAACCAAGTAGCCCAGACTTGTAGCTTGATACCATTAATAGAACCAGTCCATAAATAAGATAGACTAAGCAGGCGTTTTACTATGTAAAATGCTTCTTCAACTCTCCATCTCCGGCGATATAAATCTGCGACAACGTAAGGAGGTAATATTAGAGGATCGAGGACAGAAGTAATATAAGAATAGCTAGTTTTCCCAATTTTTATCTCGATTAAACGTAAATTCAGTACTGGTGCACCACCACGACCAGTACCAAGTTGAATCAATCGGTCTTTAATAGAATGGTCATAGGTAAAAATCTTTATATATTTAATAGATGCTTTGGCTTTTAAACGAGTAATAAAATGGACTTCTTGATTAATCAGTTGTTGTAAAAACTGGAAATGATAGAAACCTCTGTCAAGTAAAATTAAAGTCTTAGCAGCCACTAATTTTAGTAATGCATCTTCTCCCAAAGGGAGACGCTACGCGAACAAAATTTGTGTCAGAAGCAGCAGGATTAGTGTGAAACCAAACTTCGACAGGTAAACGAGTAACTAAATCAATAACTGTACAAATCTTACCAGCAAGTTGCCCTGTTTTCATATTTTCCAGGCTTTTCAGCTTCCGAAATAGAGCTTCTAATGTAGACCCATCAGCTATCCATATTCGTTCAAAATTACAGAGTGCAAATTTAACACTATCTGGCAATGGTCGCTTTTGTCTTTGTTGCCAATTCCGTTGTAATTGAGGTAGTAAATCTTTAAAGACACGTTCAAATAATTCAGAGGGGAAAACTAAAAATCTTTCGGAAAGTGATTGTTGTGCAACTTTGGTAACATCACACCATAAGAAACCTTCTCTTGCTAAGAGACGATTTAACTCTTGAACGCCAGGAACTTGTCGCCACAGCAGTGTTAAAACTGCTGCCACCATAAATGATAAATTCAGAATTCTATCTCGTAATCCTAACTGCTTATAGTATTTTTGTTGGGCAAAAATTGCTGGGGTTAATAGAGCTTCTAAATGATTGGCAATCGCTTCATTATCTATAGTAGGAGTATTATGTCGTTGTGCGTGGTCAGAGTTGACTTTTGGACGCTTTGGCATAGTAGTAAACCAAACTTTTCATTACCTCGTTTGATAATTGAATTTACCTAAGAATGAAGCCCATTTTTGACAAAGTTATTCTCTCGTTACAATACTGTTTCATATCCTATTTTAATTTGTGAAAGACCTTAAAAATAATGATAATCAAATAGAGGGGGAGGAGGCGAGCGTCGCGCGCC
>NZ_JBGTFY010000273.1:0-10695 GCF_041747015.1 Nostoc sp. | reverse complement strand
TGGCGCTCAAATCGTTCTGCTTATGCTGCACTTGAAGAACCCATCCAGTTAGCTATAGAGGTGACATCAACTAATTGGGAAGATGACTACATTGATAAATTGGATGAATATCAACGCTTAGGTATTACAGAATATTGGATTGTAGATTATTTGGCAATTGGGCTAAGAGAGTATCTAGGAAATCCAAAAGTTCCGGCTGTATTTGTTTTTCTCTTAGATGCTGAGGGTAAATACCAACGCACACAGTTTAGAGATACAGAACGAATTGTGTCACGAACTTTTCCGGAATTGGCGCTGACAGCAGAGCAAATATTAACAGCTTAATTTAGCAATCCTAAATCATTCGTGAACAACAAGATCCCCGACATCTTGGAGAAGTCGGGGATCTGAGCCTAACGATTTTCACAAATCAAATAGGATTGCTATAGTTGATAAAAGCGATAGTTTAATTAAGCTTAATTAAAATGTTTTAAAATGGTTGATTTTTTTGCTATTTACAGTTCTCTAATTGTCTCTATGGTATTGGGGGCGCTAGTAGGATTATCGCTCTACTTACCCCTAATGACAGGACAGTTGTCTTTAGCTAGTCCGGGATTTTATGCTTTAGGTGGGTATATTGCAGCGATTTTATCCACACAAGTTTTTATATCTAGCAGTAGTTTGTTTCCTATTCCACTGTTGTTATTGGAGATGTTAATTGCTGGTGTAATTTGTGGTTTATTGGGTGTAGTAGTGGGCATTCCGGCGTTAAGGTTGCGAGGAATTTATTTAGCGATCGCTACTATCGCTTTTGTGGAAGTTCTGCGCGTCATCTCCCTCAATTTGGATATTACAGGTGGTGCTGTCGGGATTTTTGGTATTCCTCAACCTTTCCAAACACAAATTGAATATTTGTGGATTGCTTTACCTTTATTATTAATTAGTATGGTGCTACTTTATCGTTTAGAACGCATCCGCGTTGGAAGGGCTTTTATCGCCATCCGCGAAGATGAATTAGCTGCGAGTGCAATGGGAATTGATCCCACTTATTACAAAGTTTTGGCGTTTACATTAGGGGCTATGCTTGCAGGGGTTGTAGGTGCAGTTAGCGCCCACTTCCTCAATACTTGGAATGCTCGTCAAGGTACTTTTGATGCCAGTATTATATATTTAACTTTTGTCTTGATTGGCGGTTCGAGAACTTTTTTAGGGCCGGTAGTCGGAGGTATGGTATTTACAGCTTTACCAGAGATTCTGCGAAGTATAGCTGATACTGGTGGTTTACCTAATTGGCTAGCACAGTTTTTGCGAGATGGGAGATTAATTATTTTTGGCTTATTAATAGTAATAGGTACAATCTTTTTCCCCCAAGGGCTAATTACTCCAGATATTTTTTCAAGGCGCAAAATCATGAAAAAACGAACCGCCAAGGACGCAAAGGGCGCAAAGTAATAAGGGTTTTAGAGAGTTATTGCGTTTTATATTCATAATAATATGCAAAAATGTCATACAGTATTCCAACATCTAACAATGGTATTGTCTTAGAAGTAAGAGCATTGACTCGCCGCTTTGGTGGTCTAGTGGCGGTAAATAATGTATCTTTTAGTGTAAATAAATATGAGATATTTGGACTGATTGGCCCTAATGGTGCTGGCAAAACAACACTGTTTAATTTGATTACTGCCTTCATTCCACCTTCTAGCGGTAAATTAATCTATCAAGGTGCAGAAATTTCCCAACAGCGTCCTCATCAAATTGCTGCTTTAGGTATCGCCCGTACCTTCCAAAATATCAGGTTGTTTGGGGAATTATCGGCATTGGAAAATGTGATAATTGCCCGACATTTACACACTAAAAGTAATATGATCACAGGAGTTTTGGGATTACCACCAGCGCCTAGTGAAGAATTTAAAACTAAGCAGAAAGCTTTAGATTTATTGGATTTGGTAGGATTAAACGATCGCGCTGACGAAAAAGCTAAAAACTTTGCCTATGGTGATCAACGTCGCTTGGAAATTGCCCGCGCTTTAGCATTAAAACCGCAAATATTACTTCTTGATGAACCAGCTGCGGGGATGAACCCTAATGAAAAACAGCAACTTAGTGCATTTATTCGCAGTCTCCGCAATGACTTCCATTTGACAATTATCTTGATCGAACACCATGTACCATTAGTTATGGGTTTGTGCGATCGCATTGCTGTATTAGATTTTGGTCAATTGATTGCATTGGGTAAACCATCTGTAGTCAGAAATGACCCAGCTGTAATTGAAGCTTATTTGGGAAATGATTGAATTTATGTAGACATAATACTCACAAATTCTTCTAAAGAACTCACAGCGATACCTCCGGTAAGCTCCGCTAACGCGCTATCCATTAAATTTTCTAATTCTTCCACACTTTTACCCTCAAGTTTCGTTTCTAACTCGTGGGGAATTTCACCAAAACGTCTTCGCAATACCCGTATTAACTGCTGTCGTACACCTTGCTGAAGACCTTGTTGTACACCTTGCTGAAGACCACGTTGCTCACCTTCAGCAAGAATTTCCTGATACCAAGGCGATTCTCGTAATACTGCCATATCCCACCTCATGATTTGTTGTACTAAGGGCGTGTCTAACACAAAGCTAGCAAAAAATGCCAGCAATGATTCTAACTGGTTCAACTGTGCATCTGCTCGTAGCAGCTGTAAAGCGCGTCGCACAACTGATGCTTCTCCTCCTCCTCGCAAGATTGGCACAAAGGGTAATAACGATGGTAATGGTTGCCCAAACACTATCTCAGCATCGATTTCTCACAAATTAATCACGCGATAATCTTGGATGGCGCGTAATCCCAAAAATTCCTGCTCGTAACTATTGACAATAGTTAAGGTGGATGGGGGCGGCAAGATGTTAATAAGTACTGGGTAAGTTGGCAGTCGGTAGCGCTCTTGTGCTAGTGCTGCATAAGCTCTCATGCGTAGAGGCATATGTGCCGTATAACGCAACTGTAGTTCGTTGAGTACGAGAAAATCTCCGTGGGTAGCACTGTATGCCTTCACTAACACATCTGTTTCGCGGCTAATCCACTGAAACTCTGAGCCGAGAATTTCCTTAGCCACCACTTCGGGACGCTGTGTTACCCATTGTACCCATGCATCGGGAGCTAAACTAATCAGTCGCTTACTACTTATATCTGCTGCTTTTGCCACAGGATGCTTAATATGCTGATCAGAATTAATAATACACTACAAGAATTGCAGTATTTCGTTGCTACTTTCTTTTTTGTTGCGGTGTCTACGACGGACTACGCCTATATTGATGTATGTTAAATTGTGAATCAGCATTCAACATTTCTGGATGTAAACCGCCGATGAACGCCGATAGTAAAGCAAACTATACAATTTTAGAACTTCAAGAACTTGATGTAAATTATGGCGGTATCCAAGCTCTGAAAAAGATTAATTTAATTATTCAAAAAGGCGAGGTAGTTACTCTAATTGGTGCTAATGGTGCTGGTAAAACTACAACACTCCGCGCCATATCTAAAATAGTTAATCCTAAGAGTGGCGTGATTATCTATAATGGACATAATATTACCCGCCGCCAAGCTCACGAGGTTGTACAACTTGGTATCGCCCATTGTCCTGAAGGACGCAGAGTATTAGCGCGGCAAACAGTATTTGATAATTTACTTTTGGGTGCTTATATTCGCTCTAATCAAGCTGAGATAAAAGCAGATATTCAGCGCCAATTTGAGCTATTTCCCCGCTTGTCACAAAGACGCAATCAATTAGCAGGAACCCTTAGCGGTGGTGAACAACAAATGTTAGCGATCGCTCGGGCTATAATGAGTAAACCACAACTGTTACTTTTAGACGAGCCTAGCTTAGGTTTAGCACCTGCGATCGTCCGGGAAATCTTCTCAATTATTCAAAATCTCCGTGCTACAGGAGTAACTATTCTATTAGTTGAACAAAACGCTAACCTGGCTCTACAAATTGCCGATCGCGGTTATGTTTTAGAAGCTGGTTCTATCACTTTAACAGGCGCAGCGTCAGAATTAATTAGTGATGAGCGAGTTAAAAAAGCTTATTTAGGGTAATTAATTAAATTAAAACTTGGAAGGTACAACCAGATGGTAAAATCACCAACTAAACCCCTAACTTTAGAAGAGTTTCTGAAACTACCAGAAACCAAACCAGCTAATGAATACATTAACGGTCAAATTATTCAAAAACCAATGCCTCAAGGAAAACATAGTATTCTTCAGGGTGAACTAGTCACTAATATCAATTCTGTAGCCAAACCTCAAAGAGTTGCCCTGGCTTTCCCCGAATTGCGCTGTACTTTTGGTGGGCGTTCAATTGTGCCTGATGTAGCTGTGTTTGCTTGGGAACGGATTCCTATAGATGAACGTGGAGATATGGCAAATGTTTTTAAGGCACATCCAGATTGGACGATTGAGATTCTTTCGCCAGATCAAAGCCAGACTAAAGTAACCGGAAATATTTTGCATTGTTTAAAGCATGGTAGTCGCTTCGGTTGGTTGATTGATCCAGATGAGCGTTCTGTTTTAGTCTATCCACCAAAGCAGCAACCAGAACTTTTCCAAGAATCACAAGAAATATTACCAGTTCCAGATTTAGTCAGTGAGCTTCAGTTAACTGTAGGGCAACTATTTGGATGGTTGAAGTTATAAACAATTGTATAAATTCATATCTAGCTTTGGGAATACTAAAGGTAGTGATTTACTGAAGCAAGATAATGGATTTCGTTAATTTAAGAAAAACAGGTAACAGTTGGGAATTTGCGACTGAAGCTGATTTAGAAGATTTTGTTTGGGCGAATTTAAAGCAACTTCTCGGATTAATTCCGCTCAAGCGACAATATTATGTCAAAGGTCAAATTTGCGACATTTTAGCCTTGAATGAGAAGAAACAGCTAGTAGTGCTGGAATTAAAAAACGGTGAAGACAGATATATTATTCAGCAACTAACTCGATATTATGACGCTTTACAGTAAATAAAACCTTTACAAGACGAAATAGACTATCAGCAACCTATTAAGTTAATGGCAATTAAGCCTAATTTTCATCGAGATAATTTTATAGATAAAAAATATCATCATTTATCTATTGATTTTTTTGAATTTACTGTTTTAGCAGATGAGTTTAACTATTATTTACAGATAAAAGATTTAGACAATGAAAAAATTTCAAAAATAGAAATTCCTATTTATCAACATTTTAAAGATAGAAACAGAATAGCTAGAAAACTTAATAACTCTGAACCTTTAACATATGAAGAAAGAAAATTATTTGAGATTGATGTAAATAATTTTCCTGTTAATTACGGTGGTGAAAGACCTAATACATATAAATTTGATCACTATGATTCTCTAAATGGATTAGTTGATTTAGCTTTAGAAAAATGGCGACAAAGGCTGTAGCCAAAGTCTCACTATTACAATCTTAAACATTTCAGTAGATTACTATAGTCGATATTGCTTTAGATAGTTGGCTTAAAAAGCTTTAGTAAAAGCTACATTGACAGCACTTATAACTTTTCCTGATCATTGGTATTATTAAATATTATTACGATTTTTGTCATATATTAATATTTGCAGCCCTCCTTGCAGATATCTATATTTGTTTAGCGGCGAATTCTATTCACCAGAATAATTAAACCCATGAGTCAAATAGTCTGGATAGCAAGACACGCCAACCGCCTCGACTTCGTAAACCCCGATTGGTTTCTCACCGCCGAACGACGCTACGATCCACCTTTGTCTGATGATGGTATGGTGCAGGCACAACAATTAGCTAAACGATTGAAACGAGAAAATATTGGTCATATTTTCGCCTCCCCTTTCCTGCGAACCGTACAAACGGCAAATGCAGTGGCAGAAGTTATGGATTTACCAATCAAATTGGAAACAGGCTTAAGTGAATGGCTAAATCCAGCTTGGATGACGGAAGAACCCGAAAGACTCTCAACTCCAGCATTAGCAAAGTTATTTCCCAGGATTGACATTGGCTACACTCCATGCGTCGCCGCCAAATACCCTGAAACTCACGAAAAAGTGCGAGAACGTTCCGGGCAAACTGCTAGATGTTTAGCTACTGAGTTCTTCCCTCACGATATCCTACTAGTAGCACATGGTGCATCTGTGTTGGGGGGAGCAATGGGACTAGTGGGGGAAATTGCCAAAACAGAAGTTAAGGCTTCTTTATGTTCGCTGGTAAAAGTCGTGCGCGAAGACCCAAAATGGTTGTTAGAACTAAAGGGAGATACTTCCCATTTAACCCATATAGAGGAAGTTATTCGCTTTGCTTGAATCTCTGACAGAGATTTGCAATTATGGCTTTGGCTACGTTAGGTATATCCTACTAAAAAGTAATTAATCCGCGAATAAGTTCTATGACTTTATTACTTGCAGGAGACATCGGCGGTACGAAAACTATTCTGCGATTGGTTGAAACATCAGATTCACCAAGTTCAGATACTATTTATCAAGAAAGTTTCCACAGTGGCGATTTTCCCGATTTAGTACCTATAGTGCAGCAGTTTTTGATTAAAGCTAACACACAGATACCACAAAAGGCTTGTTTTGCGATCGCTGGGCCAGTGGTACAAAATACTGCCAAGCTGACCAATTTGGCTTGGTTTCTGGATACCGAACGTCTAGAACAAGAATTAGGTATCTCACACATTTCCTTGATTAACGACTTTGCTGCCGTTGGCTATGGCATTTTAGGTTTACATAAACAAGACTTACTGACGTTGCAAGTTGGCAAATCTCAACCCGAAGCCCCCGTTGCGATTATTGGCGCTGGAACTGGCTTAGGACAAGGATTTTTAATTAAGCAGGGACACCACTATCAAGTCTTTCCCTCAGAAGGTGGACACGCTGACTTTGCTCCCCGAAACGAGTTAGAGTTTCAGTTGTTGAGATACCTGTTAGATAAACATGATATCCAGCGCGTTTCTGTGGAACGGGTAGTTTCTGGACTGGGAATTGTCGCAATTTATCAATTTTTGCGCGATCGCAAAATTGCTACCGAATCACCAGAAATCGCCCAAGTTATCAGAACTTGGGAACAAGAGGCAGGACAAGAAGAGAAAAGCGTCGATCCCGGTGCTGCCATTGGTACAGCTGCACTACAAAAACGCGATCGCCTTTCAGAACAAACCTTGCAATTATTTATAGACGCTTATGGTGCAGAAGCCGGAAATCTTGCCCTCAAACTCCTACCTTACGGCGGCTTATACGTGGCTGGTGGAATTGCCCCCAAAATTCTGCCCTTAATCCAAAACAGTGGTTTCTTGTTAAGTTTCACCCAAAAAGGCAGGATGCGCCCCCTCCTCGAAGAGATCCCCGTGTATATTATCCTCAACCCACAAGTTGGACTAATTGGTGCTGCTTTATGTGCTGCTAGGTTATAACAACTAGCATCATCAGTGATATCAGCATCTCAAAATGCAAAAAATATGACAATCAAAAGTCTGTTGGCATTAATCGCCGTTACTTTTGTCTGTAGTGGATCTATTTTGGTGGAGGCACGTCAACCCAAACCTTCAGCATCTGTTGCCAAACCAACCGTTTCTCAACCCGTGCAGCCACGATGGAAGTTATTCACGCCTCCAGATAAGCGCTTTACTATTTTGATGCCGGGAAGCCCTAACAGAGCTACCCAATACCAAAAAACTTACATGGGGGAAATTACCTTAAAAATATTTGTCGCTCAACCACCAAAGCAGGAGGTAGCATACATAGTTACTTACAATGACTTTCCTTATAGTTATGGAGAAATGGCTGATCCTCAAGCTGTACTTAATAATGCACAAGATATGGCTCTAAAGACTACGAAAAGTAATTTAATTAGTCAAAGAAATATTCGTAGTTCAAATAATCATCCTGGCAAAGAAATTGAGTATATCAATTCTGGAGGTAAAATCACTAGAAGTAGAATGTATGTTGCCGAAGGAAGACTATATCAAGTAACGGCAATAACCACCAAAAAACAACAGAAGACATTAGCTAAAACCATTACTGGGTATTTAAATTCCTTCCATGTAGTTTTGAAAAAATGAGATAACTAAAACCTCTACGAGATTAGCCTTGGAATCAATTGCAAGGCTAATACAGGACTCATATTTGATTTTTGAAATATGCGTAGGGTGCGTTACATTCCATTAACGCACCTCATTTCTGCTTGAGGGTTTGCCTACTATCACTAGGTCTTTTGCCAATCATGCAGGACATAGATAGAGGTCAGCTATACTGAAGGAAGATAGACTATAGCCTTTCAAGAATAATGCTCCAAGAACTTGAAGCCATAGAAGCCATATTTGACGGCACAGCACTTCAACCCGAAGTTCCCTTAAACTTTTAGCGCCGCTGACCTCTAAGCTATAATTAGTGGGCATACAAGTTTGCTCTTAGTATGTGGAGTACCTGATGAACACCCGCCTAGAAGTTGAGTCAGCAATCAAGCAATTACC
Source organism: Nostoc sp. (assembly GCF_041747015.1). Classification (GTDB taxonomy): domain Bacteria; phylum Cyanobacteriota; class Cyanobacteriia; order Cyanobacteriales; family Nostocaceae; genus Nostoc. Next base: position 2,228 of record NZ_JBGTFY010000273.1, on the reverse strand, counting down.
AGAGGATGAAGTTCGCAATCTGGGAAAATGGCTTCAAGAATATCTTGATGAGATGTGGGATCTGCAAATCAAAGCAGACTTGGCATCAGGAAAATTAGATCGTCTCATTGCTCAAGCAGAAGAGGACATTGCCGCAAACAACGTGAGGGATCTGGATGAAGTCCTTTGGGACGGCTGACTTTTGGAAAGCGTATGGCGAATTGTCACCTGAGATGCAAGAGCAAGCGCGGAAAGCTTATCAACTTTGGCAGGAAAATTCACTTCATCCTTCGTTGCATTTCAAAAAAGTTGGTAAAAACCTTTGGTCTGCCCGTGTTAGTAGTGGGTATCGAGCATTAGCTTTGAAAAAGGGCGACGATTATTATTGGATTTGGATCGGTGATCACGATGAATATGAGAGGTTTTTGAATTAGCTCGTTGCGACAAGCTAGCTAACAACACAGTGGAGCGGACAGAATAGAGTCTTTTTGCTCCGTTTCGGTATTACTTGCCGCACAACTTTGACGTTAGCCCTCAATCTTTCGACAGAGGCGTAGTGAGAGATCATCTTTGGGTCGTGATTATCCAGGTGAGCGGCAATGCGATCGCTCTATTGATTTCTAAGGTAGTATGGAGGACTTTCTATTGCAACTAATATGAGCCGATGCTACCAGATTTGCTATCAGGCATAATTGCTTCCTGAAGATTTACGCCACTGAGGTTAGCTCCCTTAAGGTCGGCTCCTCTCAGGTTGGCTCCTCTCAGGTTGGCCCCTGCCAAATTCGCTCCTCTGAGATTAGCCCAACTCAAATTAGCTTGACTCAAGTCAGCCTCACTTAGGTTAGCCTGGAGCAGGTAAGCACCACTTAAATGAGCCTTGTTCAGATTAGCTTTGTGTAGCTCAGTTTTGTAAAGATAAGCTCCCAACATCTCCGCCTGGTACAAACTTGCCTCGCTAAGGTCGGCAGCAATCAAGTTGGCTTCAATGAGGTTGGCAAAGCTGAGGTTAGTCCTAATCAGCTTCGCTCCACCCAAATCAGCATCTTTCAAGTTCGCACCTCTTAAGTCAGTCCCAATTAGATTAGCAGATGCGATCGCAGCACCTCTAAGATCCGCCTCACTCAAGTCAGATCCAATCAGATTGGCATAACTCAAATCTGCCTGTGTAAGTATAGCACCACTCAAGTTAGCAACACTGATATTAGCCCCGCTCAGATTAGCCTCAGCAAGGAAGGCTTTGTAGAGGTTAGCACTACTGAGGTCAGCACCACTAAGATTTGTTCGCACAAGTAAAGCATTACTCAAATCCACCCTGCTCAAGTTTACCCCCTGGAGGTTTGCGCCTCTGAGGTTGTCTCCTTGCAGATTCGCGGCGCTGAGGTCTGGTTCAATCTGAGGATTTTTCTTTCTCCACTCAATCCATGTGACTGCACCTGCTTTGAGTAAAGCTAGATGCTCTCGATTTGCCATTATTCTCTCCTTTACTCCTGACGCCCACCCAGAGGATTTACCCGACCTGCGACACTTTCAATGGCCGCTAACGCTCCCGCCGCACCTGCTAAGATATCTTGTTCTTGTCCACCTAAGTAAAGCCGTCCAAAGCTACCTACAGCTTGAACCTCAAGAATATTAATCGACGCTGCTTTCTCCGCTTCATTCGCCGCTAGTGCAGCGTAAGCAGCAGGCTCTACTTCTAATACATACAGCGTTTGCCCTGCTAGGAGTAGCTGTCCTCGTCGCGTGCGATTAATAAGTTGTGTTTGGTAAGCATCGACGTTACGGATAATCTGGCTAGAAACGACACGCGGTTTGAGACATTCCTCTCTTCGGACTCCCAATGCCGCCAAAATGGCTTGACCAGCAGCTCGCGTTTCGCCTTGGGAGCTAGAATGTACTTCCAATAGTCCGTACAGTCGTTCGACTACCTGTACTCCCGGACGGACAGAAGCAGCTTTTAGAGCTATATCCGTAATCTTATTAATTTCGATACCAGGAGAGATTTCAATCCACAGTGATGTATCCCCTGGTAATGGTAAGAAGCCTTGGGCTACTGTTCCCATATATGCTGCGTGTTGGGGTTGCAGATTGTCGAGAAATACGAAACTGCGTAGTTCTATTCCCAAAATTTTGCTCTCCAGTCATAAGGTTAAAAGTTATCTATTACAAAATGTCAGCTACTAACTTGCAGCATTTTAGCCACAAGTCAAGGATAAAAAAACACCAAATAGGAAAATTTTGCCGTTGATAAA
>NZ_JBGTFY010000272.1:0-3315 GCF_041747015.1 Nostoc sp. | reverse complement strand
ATTATTCTCCGCTGTGTGCGTTGGTACTGCACTTATCCAGTGAGCTATCGGCAAGTAGCCGAGATGGTGAACGAACGGGGTATGGATGTTCACCACACGACGATTTACCGTTGGGTGCAGCAGTATGGACCAGAATTAGAGAAGCTTCGACTCCGACTTGTGCCGGGTGAGATACCCTGCCCGCAAGGTGTCTATACCCTTGAGCACTAGCTTAGAAGCAAAAGGGTGGCGTAGACGGTGGGGGTAGCAGTCTTCTACTCCGGCGATCGCTTCCGAGATCTACCCCACCCACAGCCCAAGCTCACAACACCAAAAATCGCGCTGAACTATCCGTGGGTCGTGCGTGGAGATAGCGACCTGTAGTGGCAACATTGGCATGGCCCAATGTTTTGCTGCACTAGATGCACCGGCGCTCCTCTGTCCATTTCGTGACTGGCATGGGGATGGCGCAGCCAGTGGGGAGAGACTTTGCTTGCAATCTGAGGCGCTGGCTGTGGAGATTACTATTCCCTTGTTCTTGGTCTTTCGAGTTTGTGATGTATTGGTCCTTCTGGCGCAGAACCCATCAAGCTTTGGCTCGTTACTATCACTACCGTAAACGTTCCCAAGCTCCCTAAAAGTACTTCAACTGAATCTGGATATTCGTGCTTGAACCCTTAACAGGAACGGCTGAAGCGGCAAACTTAGGAGGACCAAAGCGAATGGCTGGATTTCGAGAAAACCCAAATCCTTCCTTCGGGATACCTAAGAAATTGCGATTAGCCTGACGGTCATTGTTTTCGTCATGCAGAACTGCAACTGCATAGCTTCCTGGCTGTAACTGTCCAAGTGTCACTCTTAATGGGGTATCTGTAATTTTTATGCATTGACTCTGCACTGCATTTGTAGTTTTACTCGGAAAGCCAATACTTGCTGCAAACACACTTAAACACACCTGTCCTTTGCGATTTCGCAATCCATCCACATTAATTGTTAAGGTACTCGATGAATTTGCGCTAGCACTCAATGCCAGAGTTAAACTTCCCAGCACTGTGAATAGGAAACTTGTCACACGAAAGTGTTGCATTTAAGTTTATCTCGATTAAATCATTGGTTGTCAAGAGGTTATACGCACCCCGAAATTGTGCAGGGCACAATGGTTGCCACTGTAATCAGGGCAACCCGTCACGTTAAATCCATCATAATTGGCTCCTTAAATTGGAAAAAGTATTCAAAGCATAGTTATAGCCTGGCCTAAGCATTTGAAACTTACTTACCTGTCAGTATACTTTCGTGCAAGAAACAGGAAATCTATCTTTAGGCATATAAATGCCAAATTATTATTTTGGTTAATGATTTACCAGATAATTGACTTACAAGTCAGTAAACTAGGTTGCAAGTTTTTCTCTAATGACAAAGCGTAACCCTCTTACCCCTCTAAAAACTTACAATGCCAAAGCAACTCAGGCAGCAATTCTAGATGCAGCAGAAGAAGAATTTGCCAAACATGGACTGGCTGCTGCCCATACAGAGGTGATTGCTACAAAATCGGGTGCAACAAAGACAATGATTTACTACTATTTCCAGAATAAAGAAGGACTCTATCTTGCAATGCTCAAACGAGCATTTGTAGAACGTTTTCAAGAAATACAAGCGATGAACTTAGATCAACTGGCACCAGACATCGCGTTAGAACAGTTCTTGCACTACTTTCTCTCACAACTAAACAAAAATCCAAATTTGCCAATGATTATGCTCTATGAAGCAATGCAGAACCAGGGCAAGTATCATGAAGAAATTGAAATTTTAGAATTTTATCGTCTATTAAGTACAATTTTAAAGGGAGGAGTTGCTAGTGGCGTTTTTCGTCCGCTTGATCCTCAGCATATGGCAGTAAACTTAATTGGCACTTGTGTTTTCTATTTTTGCGCCAAGGAGAACATAAAACATCTTTGGGAAAAGAAACGGTTATTGGGAAAGGAGATGCTGACTCAACATCAGCAGGAGGCAATCCGTTTTGTGCTTGCAGGAGTGCGAGCTTAGAAGGGTGGGCTACCAACGTAGGTTATGTTCCAGAAGTGTTGAAAGACTATGCTCAAATCCAGTATGATTATTTATACTGTATGATATTTAAGTATATTTTCTATGACGGTCTGAATTCCAGTTGAATGCCCACATTGTCACAGAACTGATGTTTCTAAGTTTGGTAAATCTGCTAGACAGAAACAACGCTATCTTTGTAAAAACGAGGAATGTCCATACCGTACCTTTATCCTAGACCATTCCTATGATGGGCGAAAACCAGAAGTTAAGCAACAAATTATAGAAATGACCCTGAGTGGAAGTGGTGTCAGGGATGTTGCCAGAGTCCTCAAGGTGAGTCACACCACCGTCATCAAAGAATAAAAAAAAGCTCAAAACTAAGCCAAGTTAACCAAAAGCTTTTAGAAACTCTAAAGCCTGAAAATATTGAGGTTGAGCTGCTCCGTGCAGATGAGCTTGAAGAGCAAGAGATTCAAGAATCAGAACTTGACGAAATGTGGAGTTTTGTTGGTAATAAGGGCAATCAAAGGTGGTTATGGCATGCGCTTAATAGACGCAGTGGCAAAGTGTTAGCGTATGTTTTCGGACGACGCAAAGATGAGGTGTTTCTTGAATTAAAGAGATTGCTGGAACCGTTTGGAATTCAGAAGTATTGCACGGATGGATGGGGTGCATATGAGAGACGCATCCCACCTGAGCAGCATGAAGTTGGGAAACGTAAAACCCAGCGAATTGAACGGAAACATTTGACGTGAAGAACTCGAATTAAGCGGTTGGCTCGCAAGACAATCTGCTTCTCTAGAAGTGAGGAAATGCACGACATTGTCATTGGTCTATTTATCACGTTCCACTAATGACTCCTGGCGGTTGGACGAGACCTACGTCAAAGTTAAGGGGAAATGGAAGTATCTTTACCGGGCTGTGGATTCAGCAGGCAACACCCTCGACTTTTTGCTCACTGCCAAACGCGATGCCAAGGCGGCTAAGCGCTTTTTTCCCAAGATGCTGAAGGCTACCCACAATCAGCAACCACGAGTGATAACAGTCGATAAGAACCCGGCCTACCCAAAAGCAATAGTTGAGCTTGAAGCTGAGCTAGAGTTACCTGAAACAGTTGAGTTGCGCCAGTGTCCATACCTCAACAACATCGTCGAGCAGGACCATAGGTTCATCAAGCGACTAGTCAAGCCGGGGATGGGGTTTGGGTCATTCAACACAGCGAGGCGAACCCTTAGAGGATATGAAATGATGCACATGATGAGGAAAGGACAGATTCAAGGAGTGGCTAGAGGA
>NZ_JBGTFY010000271.1:0-13855 GCF_041747015.1 Nostoc sp. | reverse complement strand
TATTAAGTGTGAAAAAACCTAGTTATGTAAAAAAAATAACTAGTCCGACGCGTTAGTGAACTAGTTTTTAAAGAAATCCTCTTCTCATGCCATGAGTATTATTACTCATCCACAAATAGTAAAAACTGCAAAAGTATAGTAAAAGGGAAGAATACAAGCAATTCAAAATTCAAAATAGAAAAACCTAATCCTGGCAATTGCTCGTATAGAGCTTAAATGCACGTTAGCTTAGGAGTGAATTATATACAAGAGGTTAGGTATGGGGCAAAACAGTTCCGAGTTCCCAGTCCTGAGTAAAAAAGTGAAATTTCCTACTCAGCACTCAGCACTACCTACTCCCCCAGTCCCCAACACCCAGGTGACGAAAGCAAGCGAGTCTTACCTTTAACAATGGCTTCTGGTTTAAAATCTTCGACACTGGAACTCCTAAAGCGCTTTAACCGAGCGTTTCCCCAGTTTTATGAGCAATTCGTCAGCAGTGAGATTCAACTGCAAAATTTACGGTTAGCCTACCGTCTGTATAAAACTAGACGCGCTGTTATTGAGTTGAAACCGGAAGGTAGCAAAAGTGCCCTGCATTTTGCCTATCGCAACCAGTCTTTTCTCCTCAGCGATATTTTTGGTGTACTAGCAGCTTATGGGTTGACTATTCACGGTCTGAGTCTATATGGTCAGATTCGTCCGCCGATGTTAGTTTTTATCAAACTGTTAGTGTCTCGTGGTAGTAAAGCCTTGACCGAGAAAACCGCAGAAAATGTCTGTCGCGCCATTCGTGAGGCTTTAGGAGGTCGGTTTGAGGTAGAAGAGATGCTGGCAGTGGAATTCAATCTTGACACTGGCTTAGAGCAGGTACAAACTGAGTTCTATGTCGATCCGGTCTTTCATCTCCCTGCCCTAGTGATTGAAGCTGATAATCAACCAGGATTATTCTACAAAGTGATGTATGCCATCTGGCAGGAAGATTTACTGGTAGTTAATGCCAATTTACTGGTTTGGCGTGGACGTACACGGCTAATTCTCTACTTGTTAGGACCGAATGAAAGCCTCATTCCTGAATATCTGGGTCACAAAATTGCTGAGGGGGTGCGACAGAGGTTGCTGGGTAAATAAAAAAGTTATGAGTTATGAGTTAATAATTAACAACTCCTAACTTTTAACTCTTTGCACTTCCTATTTAGTCGCACCCACCCTTAGGGGTACGATATAAGTATGGCAACTATCGAAATCTTGGGCGTTCCACACGCATACGAGCTAACGGCTCCCACTTCCTGCCCCCACGCTTTAGTATTTATCCACGGTTGGCTCAACAGTCGTGGATATTGGCAACCTGTGATTTCCCGCCTATCAGATGATGTGCAGTGCCTGTCTTATGATTTGCGGGGTTTTGGTGAATCCCAGTCCCAGGTAAAAACCGATTTTAGTCAGGTACCAACGTCTCTTAGCCTGACGCCCATTTCCAATAGTGAGGTTGGGTCATCTTTCAATTCTGTTTATACTCCTGCTGCATATGCTCAGGATTTAGCAATTCTTCTAAAACAACTGAATATTACCAGTGCTTGGCTTATTGGTCACTCTTTGGGAGGCACGATCGCCCTCTGGGGAGCATATAAAATACCTGAGTGTGTTAAGGGAGTCATCTGTATCAACGCTGGCGGTGGTATTTACCTCAAAGAAGCCTTTGAGCAGTTTCGCTCGGCGGGTCAGAAATTTTTGCAAATCCGCCCGCGTTGGCTGTCCCAAGTGCCTTTGATCGATTTGCTGTTTACCAGAGCCAGTGTGGCACGTCCTTTAGAGCGTTATTGGGCGCGTCAGCGGGTAATTGATTTCGTTGTGGCTGACCCCGAAGCGGCGCTGGGAACTCTGTTAGACTCCACAACTGAGGAAGAAATCAACCGTTTACCTGAGCTAGTATCCCAATTGAAGCAGCCAGTTTATTTTTTGGCTGGTATTGAAGATAAGGTTATGGAACCCAAATATGTACGCCACTTAGCTAGCTTTCACAGACTGTTCCAATATTGTGGTGACAATGTTTTGGAAATTCCTGATTGCGGACACCTGGCTATGTTAGAACAGCCGGATGCAGTTGCTGATCACATCTGGTCGATAGTCAATAGTTAATAGTCAATAGTTAATAGTCATGGGGCATGGGGCATGGGGCATGGGGCATGGGGCATTGGGCATTGGGCATTGGGCATTGGGCATGGGGCATTGGACATTATTCTTAATCTCTCTGATCCTTTGCTCCTCTACCCCTTTGCCCCTCACTACACAGGTTGATACAACTTGATCACCTGAGTAATGGCTAATCTAGACTCAACGCCTAGTGTGAGGGGGGATGTATGACCATAGGCTAGATGGTCGGCGGCGGCACAGCCGATCATGGCGGCGTTATCAGTACAGAATTTCAGAGGGGGGAATAGGACACGTAGGTTATGTTGGACGGCTGCGGCCTGGAGGTTTTTTCTCAAGCCGCTATTAGCTGCTACACCACCACCAACGGCAATTGTGTCTAGTCCATAGTCAAGGGCACAGGCGATCGCTCTTTTGGTTAGCGATCGCGCTACAGTTTCCTGAAAGCTGGCTGCTACATCTGCCACTGGTACTTTTCCACCATCTTTCTCTAACTGTTGCACTAAACGCAATACAGCCGTTTTTAACCCACTAAAACTCGTATCATAACGATGAAATCCCCCGCCCGGTAGAGAAACTTTTCCTTCTGGTAGGGCAAAGGCTTGAGGATTGCCCTCTTGTGCCAATTCGTCAATCGCTGGGCCACCCGGATAACCCAACTTTAACAATCGCGCCACTTTATCAAAGGCTTCACCCGCAGCATCATCACGGGTTTGGCCTAGTGTTTCGTAATTACCACAATCTTTGACATAAATCAAGCTTGTATGTCCGCCGGAAACCAGTAAGCTAAGAAAAGGGGGGTTTAAAGCTGGTTCGCTCAAGTAAGTTGCGTAAATGTGACCTTCGAGGTGGTGAACTCCCAAAAATGGTTTGTTATGTACTATAGCCAGGGTTTTGGCAGCAGTTAACCCTACCAATAGCGCTCCTACGAGTCCAGGGGCACAAGTGGCAGCAATTGCGTCAATTTGCCCCCAGTCTAGTTGGGCTTGCTCTAGGGCTTGGGCGATCGCAACATTTATCGTTTCCAAGTGCTGACGGGAAGCTACTTCTGGCACTACACCGCCATACTGCTGATGGATTGGAATTTGTGAGGCTATAATACTGCTGCAAACTTTACGATTGTTAACAATTGCGACGGCAGTTTCATCACAGCTGGTTTCTATTGCTAAAACGGTTGCCATTGAGAGTGCTAGAGAAAAAATCTTGCTTCTTTACTACCCTACAACAACAATTCCTATACTCAGCACTCGTTACTGGGCAACGCCAGTTGCTTCAACGGCGGGAACCTCGGCAACGCACTGGCTCCTCAGCACTAATTTTAGTTGCGAAACTTTAACTTTTATTTACTTAAACTTTACTCGGTTCCCACCCAAGAGTATGATGACTTCCTAGTTATGCAAATAAACAACTGTACAAGCCGCTTCGTTTTGTACAAAAAACTTTTTGTTTTGTAATAGAAGGAAACAACTCTATGCGACGATTGTTTGCTTTGATTTTAGCGATTTGTCTTTGGTTCAATTTTGCCTCCCCAGCAAAAGCTTTAGGGGCTAATTTGACACCTTGCAAAGACACTCCCGCTTTTCAAGAGCTAGCAGCTAATGCCCGTAATACCACTGGTGACCCCGAATCGGGGAGAAAGCGGTTTGAGCGTTATTCTCAGGCGCTGTGTGGCCCTGAAGGATACCCCCACTTGATTGTTGATGGTCGTCTTGATCGTGCTGGTGACTTCTTGATCCCTAGCATTCTATTTCTATATATTGCTGGTTGGATTGGTTGGGTAGGCCGTGCTTATCTGCAAGCGATCAAAAAGGAATCTGACACAGAACTAAAAGAAATCCAAATCGATCTTGGCATGGCACTACCGATCATGGCGTCAGGCTTTACTTGGCCAGTAGCAGCACTCCAAGAGTTTCTCTCTGGAAAATTAACAGCTAAGGATTCAGAAATCCCTGTTTCACCACGCTAAATCAGCTTAATTCATTCATTTGTTTTGGAGACTAAATTCATGGCAGACAAAGGCGACCAATCAGCTTATTTTATTAAATTCCTTTCCACAGCACCCGTGGCAGCTACCCTCTGGTTGAGCATCACAGCAGTTCTGTTGATTGAATTCAACATCTTTTTCCCCGACCTACTTTTCCACCCACTACCATAAGTAGAAAATTGGATTTAGGGCAGTTGAATATCTTGTCTTTTGCCTAATATTGTGTAGTTGATGTATTCAGCCTAGTTAGGCGAAATTATCACCAAAATATGCAGCAAAAATAGTTTTTTAAAACTCGCGATCTGCTTACAGATCGCGAGTTTCACAGGTTTAAAACTAGCTAAATTAATTTTTCTAAACTTCCTAAACAAAAGTCATTTTTAGCTACAATTATTATTAATATAAAAATGCCACCATTTTAAATTTAGAGGCGAACATAAAATATGGCGCAAGCAGTAGATGCATCAAAAAATCTTCCTAGCGATCCCAGAAATCGTGAGGTTGTGTTTCCCGCATTCCGCGATCCTCAAATAGGCAACCTAGAAACCCCGATTAATGCTTCTCCCTTAAGCAAGTGGTTCATTAATAACTTACCTGCCTATCGTCCTGGTATAACTCCTTCTAGACGCGGACTAGAAGTTGGCATGGCTCACGGCTACTTTCTATTTGGCCCCTTTGCCAAATTAGGCCCCCTGCGGGATACAGCTAACGCTAACTTAGCTGGGTTACTATCAGCTATCGGCTTGGTTGTTTTGTTCACCGCTAGTCTATCCTTATATGCCAGTAGCAATCCTCCCAAAGCACTTCCTAGCGTTAACGTACCTAATCCTCCAGCAGATGCTTTTAACTCTAAAGAAAGCTGGAATAACTTTACCAGTTCTTTCTTAATTGGTGGTATTGGTGGTGCTGTAGTTGCTTACTTTTTGACCAGTAATTTAGGACTAATTCAAGGTTTATTTGGTTAATTTAGTCATTAGTCATTGGTTAGTAGTGAAGAAATATAGGCTAACAAAGGACAAATGACAAACGACAAAGGACACAGAGTTTTTCTTTGTGTCCTTTGTTTTTTAATGCTAAAAAAGAGTATGTTTTTAAGGGTGCTATATTATCCAAACAAAGCTGCTTCAATGTCATTTAAAGCAGTTTCAAAATCGTCATTAACGATTTTAAGATCAAATTCATCTGCGGCTCTTATTTCTTCTTGAGCGCGGCGCAGACGACGAGCGATCGCTTCTTCTGAGTCTTGGGCGCGATCGCGTATCCGTTTCTCCAATTCATCAAAGGAAGGCGGTAAAATAAAAATTCTCAGGGCACTGGGGAAGGAAACACGAATTTGTCTTGCCCCTTCTAGGTCAATTTCCAGCACTACTAACCTACCGGAATGAATTTGGTTAAGTACACCTTCGCGGGGAGTGCCGTAATAGTTACCAGCAAATTCTGCCCATTCCAAAAATTCACCTTCAGCGACCAATTGTTCAAACTTACTACGGCTGATAAAGTAATAATTTTTGCCATCAATTTCTCCGGGACGGGGAGAACGAGTCGTCGCGGATACGGAATAATACAGATTCGGATGACGCTCTAAGAGCGATCGCATTAAAGTACCCTTACCGACCCCACTGGGGCCAGTTAAAACAATCAACCTGGCTAGATGTAAATGTTCTTTGATAGTAGTACTCTGGATGGGTAAAACTGGCATCATCCGTTCAACCTATGAATCAATAGATATTATTCATTAGTCTTGTGTTCCTACATAAGTCCACTATTGACTAAAGAATTTTTAGCAAGGGTGACAGAAAATTTGTCTAATTTCCATAGTACTACTGATATGCTGCAAATAGAAGTGAAATTGTTAACCCACTGCTAATCAATTATCTACAGTCTGATGATCGCGGGAAATCACAAAGCGATTCGCTACTGTTTCCGGCTGAATTGCCGACAGAATTACGTGGCTGGAATCAGTGATAATTACAGCCCTAGTCCGGCGGCCATAAGTTGCGTCAATCAGTTGACCTCTGTCCCGTGCATCGGTAATAATCCGCTTAATCGGGGCAGACTCTGGACTGACAATGGCAACTACTCGGTTGGCAGACACAATGTTACCAAAGCCGATGTTGATTAACTGAATGTCCATAAAAAAAACTGACGCTAAATGCGGTTTGAGAAGCTTGTAATAAACTTATTTCCATGTTATCGCCAAAAAACGGGAGTTACAACGCTTAAATTCACGCCAGAGTTCGTTTTTAAATAATGCCTGCTTTTTTTTAGCTGTATATCAGCTAAATTTCCTGAAAATCTTCCCAAAGGCATAGGCGCAATTCCACTGATCCAACCTAACTGGGAGATGTAGATTTATTTTGTTTGAAACAAGTATCTGGCTTGGAAATTGATGGAGAGCGAAATCGATTGGAAGGGTCTAGCTTTAACCGCGCTGGCTCAGTACAATGTCAGTGCAACTCAATTGGTGTTCTTAGGTCATAGCGAAAATTTGACGTTTCGCATTCACACTGAAGACGGTGAAAATGGCGCTACATCTAGAGACTGTGATCAGCAAGGGTTATTTATTCTCCGTATCCATTATCCGATCACGCGCTTGAGCGATCGCATCTGGCAAGAACGTGCTGTCATTGAGTCAGAACTCATGTGGCTGACTGCATTGAATGAAAATACCGATTTGGTCGTGCCGTACCCCATGCAGAACCTCAACGGCACTTTTGTAACCTCTGTAGCAATTGATAATACTGGCGAAACGCTCAACTGTACATTACTAAAGTGGGTCGATGGTTTGCCTCTCAACACCGAACCCACACTGATGCAGGCTTGGCGAGTCGGGGAACTCATGGCTAGCTTACACCAGCACGCCAGCCTCTGGGAGTTACCTTTGGGCTTCAAACGACCAAAATATGATTGGGAGCAATTACATACCTCATTGATGGGGCTGCGATCGCTAGTAGATGCTGGTACGATCTCTATTGCTGATTTTGCTGTGCTTGAGACTGTGGTGCAACGAATTCGTGATGTGATGACAGCACTAGAAAAAACACAGGCTAATTGGGGTTTGATTCACGCAGACCTGAATGAAAATAATTACATATTTCATGCAGGTGAAGCACGAGCGATCGACTTTTCTTGTTGTGGTTTTGGTTACTATCTTTATGACATTGCCTCTACACTCAAACATCTATTTCCCGAAAACCGTAGATCCTTCCTCAATGGCTATCAGAATGTGCGCCAATTGCCTAGTAAGTATCAAAATATTTTGGAGGCGTTCTTTATCGGGGCAACGGTAGACAATTTTGCCTTTCTCGCATTACAGCCAAATGAACATGATTACCTGTTGGAGATTGTACCTTACGTCACTGAGAGATTCTGTAACAAATATCTTAGAGGCAAACCGTTCTTGCTCAACTTATAAGTAAAATATTCAAAGTTAAATTTACTATCAACATATGAATTATAGAATGTAGGTTACATCAATATGTAAATTGAAGCACACCGCGCTCTACCAGTATCCACTTCTCAACTGAAGTAAGTAACACCCAGTTTTGCCCTTCAAAAACAGGAGATACTTTTGCGGGTTTGATTAATGTAAAAGTATCGGAATGCTCATCTTGATAATCTTGACATTCAAATAAAGCTTGCACTATTTCTAAATTATCTGAATTAATTATTATATTTAATTTAGGAACGAGGTAACTTACTCTTTCTAGAGTAACTATCCAGTAGTGACCTAAGCGAACTTCTATAAATACAACTTGTCTATTATCTATATTATCAAAAAGTCTTCTATTGATACTGTCTTCCGTTTCCAAAACTTCAATTACAGGATATATTGTTGAAAATAAATTTCGTTCAACATTGTAAGCAGAAATTAATAATTCTATTGCCGAAAAAATCACTTCCTGATGTACTTGCGGATGTTGAAAAATAGGATTTAATTCCTCTAGGGTTATATCTGAATCACTATCGTCAAAAGTAATTTCGTCAAAATTTTTAACCTCTACCTCTTCCGGCTCCTCAAAATCTGTTGTGATAAATTGTAATACACCTCGTTCTACTAATATCCATTGTTGTCCATTCGGTGTTAACTCAACTTTAGCAAGCTGATTCAAGGTGAATTTGCTGCTTGCATAAGCTTGGTAAGCATTACACTTAAATAAAGATTCAACAGTTTTATAATTATAGGTATTAATTCTGAGATTACCTTTCGGTAATAGCCAATGAGTATCATCTTGTGCAACTAGAATCCAATAGCTAGCATTTTTTGTTTTTTCTAATAAAACTACATCATTGTTTCCAGTCAGCAGGCTATCTAATGTTACTGATACTTTTATAGCGTTACTAGCTAACTCTTGAAAGTCATGATTATAAACTTCTATTAACTCTGATTCTGATAAATCAACCTTGGTAATAGTAGGAGTTTCCATCGCCTCCGTTATTTTTCTACCTGAATCTATGTAATTGAAATTATGTATCTGTTCCAATGATTTTTCTACCGCAACTAACCTGCGATCTAATTGACAAACTTTATCAATTATGTAATTCATCTTTTGCACTATTTCTTCAAAATAATTTTCTGAATCTGTCATAGTTATTTTTACAATTTTATAAAATACAAAATAATATTTTCTCTTAAAACGAGTCTAGAGAAGATTAGCAATTTTAGATGATTACAAATAATTTTTATTTATAAAGAAGATTAAAACTGAAGTACCCCCAGTTCTACAAGCTGCCATTTATCAGACTCACTAGGCGTAATTACTATTAGCTAACTTAATTTATTTATGAAAAATTAAGTACTCCATAGTCAACAAGTTTCCACACATCTTGAGATAGAGAAGCTACTTTTGCTGGTTTGGCAAGTGTAAAATCGCTAGAACCACCTGATTTATAGTTATTGCAATCAAACAAAGACTCAACAGTTTTATAGTTATATTCATTTATTTTGATATTTCCTTTAGGCACCAGGTAATCTATACCTTGTTTATTTATTATCCAATAATTACCTTTACCTTTGCTGATTTTTTCTAGAATTACTATTTGATTAACACCAAGACGGCGTTGATTAATACTCTCCTCCGTTTCGGAAACTTCTACAGCATATTGAGACAATGAATTGCGGTTTTGATTATAAGTTGCTATTAATTCATTATCTGATGAGATATGTCTCACTGAGCTATAGTCTGGCTTACTAACTGGTTGTTGAGTATAAGAAGTATTGGGTATTTGAGATTTATATGTGTGTATTTTTTGTGGTGGAGTTGGTGGTGTAGGTTCAGGTTGTTTTGTAGGTGCTTGCAACCCACTATTCTGAGTATTGGAGCTTTGGTTAGAAGTTGGCGCTGGTGATTTAGAATCTACAACAGTAGTCCGATTAAGGTTATCTTGCTCTTCATCGGGAGATTTTTTCTGTCGTTTTTGATATATATACATTCCCATTGCGCCTACCACTACACCAGCTAAAAATGCGACTGGAATCAGTAATTTATCTTTTAACTGTTCATTATCTGTGATAGGATCTTTTGTTGTTTTAGTGTTGTTATTATTTGTATTGTCATCACTACGGCTTGGCTGCTTTAATTCTTGAATAGCAGTTGTTAGTTTTTGATTTTCATTAGTTAAAAATTTTCTAATAGCAACTTGAGTTATTGCCCCAAAATTGCCTAAATTTTTCTTAACTGCGGAGTTAGCTTCAGGAAGACGAAGAAAATTTTGAACTTGTTGCACAGCTTTAGGTGTTAAACCGTTTTTTAGTGGTTCAACAACCTTTTTGGTTTCGTTAATAGCAGTGTTTATATTATTAAGTGTATTGTTAAATTCAGGTATATTCTTTTGGCGTAATTTATTACTTGCTTGGCGCAGTTTATCTAACTTTTCGTTTATTGTTTTGCCATCTACAGAACTTATGTTTATTTTTTTCTCGCTTACCTGTTGGAGTTTGTCAATAAACTTGTTGAGTGACTGATTAAACTCATTATGTGCATTCTTGAGTTCATTAAGCTCTTTTATATCATTAGATACTGTGCTATTGTCTTTTAATACAATGGGACTAGTGGTAATAATTTTTTCAGTACTGTTGCTCGCAGTTTGCCAGCCTATTAACAGAGATGGAGCTATAAATACAAACAGTAATGATTTAAAAAATTTTACCTTGACCATAGTTATCCCATTTTTCACTTCGTTAAAAGGTATATGCTAAAGACCATAAATCTAATAAGTAGTTAAACAGAATTAATTACGCAATGACTGTAAATATTTTTGTCTGGTTACTTAACATATTTTTATCTAATTCACTAAATTAAAAGTGAAGTTCACCAAGTTCTACAAGCTGCCATTTATCAGATTCACTAGGCGACACGATCGCAGGTTGAAATAGTATAAATTTACTAGACCTTTCTACGTCTCCAATACACCGAAATAAAGCTTGAACTGTTGGTAAATTAAACTCAGTAATTTTCAAATCTCCTTTAGGTACTAAGTATATTCCACTTTTGTCGTATATTCCACTTTGGTCATCTGTTAGTAGCCAGTAGCTTCCTCTTATACCTTTGCCTACTTTTTCTAGTAGTGGTTGGTTAGTACCAAGACGACGTTGATTAATGCTTTCTTTTGTTTCTGAAACTTCTGTAGAAAATTTTAAGAAAGAGTCTGGCTTTCTATTATATTCTGACACCCACGGTAACTGTTCTAAAGCAGAAGATTGACTAGAAGATATTTCTTGATGTGGAGTTGATACTGTTTGAATTACTTCATCTCTAGAATCTTCTGTCTCTTCAACTGGTGCAATATCTTTTTCTGGTAAATTTTCGTGATGAATAGGGGAGTTTTTTATTTCTGTTATTATTTTTGTTATTATTTCAGCTTTCATCTCACTTAATAGCGGCTCAAGTTTATGTAGTTCAGCTTGAGCAAGCGATCGCTCTTGATTTGTATGATTAAATTGCGGTTGTAATTTTAAGAATATTTGTTCGATATGCTCTAAAAGAGATTGAAATTGCTCCTGATTTATGGCGATAAACTTTCGAGCTAATTCATCAAATTTAGCCTGTATAGCAGTTATTTCACTCTCAATATGTTCAATCTCATTTTGTAATTTTGTAGACTTTTCTTCCGCCGTAGACGCATCCGCAAATGCATTATAATCGTCATCTGTCAAAGATTGTTGAAGCGATTGAGACTGACGACTATTTTCTGATTGATCTTGTTGTCGCAAGTAATTAGAATACATATTCTTCGCCCAGGCTATTGCTGCCTGTTGAAAGTCTTCTGGTTTTCTATGTATTGGCAATTGGCCAAACTCGGTAGTAAGAAGTATGACAGGAAAGTGACATTTAGAACAATCCGCCTTTCCTAATTCAAGCGTGTTTCCACAAACTGGACATTGCGATCGCGACATAAGTATTATTATTCTCCTCTAAATTCTGCCGCTTGTCAGTATAGATTTATTTGAGCTTGTGCCGCAGCTAATTCTAGAAATTAGAATATCGCTTACTTTCTTGATTAACTGTCAGCACATAACATAAATTAGGCTTTAACTCCAAACCCGTTAATGATTTGAGAAGTTTTTATTTTGACCATTTAGTGGCCCACTCCTTACCTAAAACGCGCAACAGAGCTTTCACGGCTAATATATAGGGTGGTTCTAAGCGAATCTCATCTGATTTGCCTTTAACTTTCAGTAAAACATTTGTTAACTCACGGCTAGTTTCACGCCATAATTTTTCATTATTTTGAATGTCTGGACTTCTTTTATAGCCTTCTAATGGTTTGATACCCTCAATTCCTAATTCTTTCAAAGTTATATGGAAATCATAAAGGAACTGCGGTACTATCTCTAGTTTGGGTATTTTGAATTGCTCAATACTATCCTCGTCATCTAAAAGTTCTAAGCGGTCATCCCACTCCATCTGTCTGCCATTGATTTCATAATTTTCTCCAGCAATGAATGGGTCTTTTTCCTTTTTCTTCAGTCCTTTTAGTTTGGTGTTATTTAAGACTAAACCACAAGCAACTTCATCCTTAAGATTCTGACTTAATTTCGTCTCAACTTCTGTATCTTCAAAGCTGGAACCTTTACTTAACATCCGGCTGAGTAATTCATTAATTTCTGAGTGACGATTAAACCGTCCCCCTTCCGCAAGCCAATGTAGAAATCGCCCGCCATTGCCACCTATGTAAACAGGAGTGATTTCATTGCGGCTATACTTGCCTTCTGCGTGCAGCGCTTTCAAGAGAATTCCTACATAGTAGTACAAGCCCGCAGTTCCAATTGCTGTCAGTTGGATTAATCCTTGAAAATCTGGCTGATCTGCAATGAATTCTCGTTTATTATTCAGCCAAGTATCACCCTCTAATCGCAGCCACACATCTAATTTTGGATTAAATGCTGTACCTTTTAGTCCTTTTAATTCAGCAGTTGCAATCCCAAATCTGTTTTCCATGAATTTAGGATTAATTTCTAAAAACTGTGAAAATAAATCCCGACCTGCTAACAGTACGGAACATTGATGAACTAGCTTTTCTTCTTCCCAAATTGATATATCAGAAGTTCCACCTCCCACATCAATACAGGTAGTGTTAACTAGATCATGTCCTTCTTGATCTGCAAAATATTGAGCTACTGCTAAACTTTCAGAACGAAAGTAGTTTGGATCATCTACTTGTGGGCAATTATGAATAATTCCTGTCTTGGCTTGTAAGTCTTTAGTTAAATCTTGCCATGTCTTAGCATATCTGTTCTTGTCACTCCGAGAAAAAGCTGATGGGAACGACAGTGACCACTGGATTTCTTTGACACGATTCTTAGCTGCGATCGCACAAATATGTAAAGCTAAATGTTTAAGAAACAACTGATTATAACTCAAACTTTGTGATTCTTCCCACTTCAGATTAGTTTTAATCCAATCTTCTTGAGGCTTAAATCTGTTGCGGTCAGGCACATAAATTCGACCATCAAAAACTGGCTGCCACTTTTCCTGAGTAGCTGCTGAGTTTCCCCTGATTGTCAGTACACTAGATAAAGGTAATGGCTTATCTATGGGAATAAAGTTTTCTGGGATGAAGTATTCATACAAAAGTGGCAACCGGGTTTCTGGATTAAATTCTGTTACTTTAAGATGCAAGTTTTCCAGTTCTAGGAGTTCAGCCGTACCAGTTTTATTGACATAAACGTTAGTAAAAGAAGTACCAAAGTCTACCCCAATCGTCCATGACCTTCTCGGAACAATCTCATCTGGAGGTTGCAGCAAAATTAAACCTAAAAGTTTTCTATCTTTGGTCTGACAATTAATAAAAGATGGAAATTGTTCTAAATAAGCCATTTGATAGGAACCCCTACCATCTTTGAAACTATGAGGTAGCTTGGCTTCTGGTAGATGCACTTGAAAAGTCTCATTTTCATTCTCCCCATCGTAGTAGAATGCATAATATGACTTCCAACCTTCTGCCCGGAAATTCGGCCACACTTCTAGAACAGGCACTTCCGCTAAAGCATTATCTTCTTTGAGCGGATAATCTTTAGATATACGATAGTTGGTAGGTGAATTATCATCATTTAAACCTACTAGGGGTAAATCTAAGATGACCCTTACTTGAGGACTTTCACCACCATTAAATGGCTGTAATTGAATTCGGCGAATGATATCTTCAGGTGTTAAATACTCTAGTAGTATGGGATTGATCGGAATCAGTGGCGTAATTCGTTCACCCTCGAAAGTTAAAGGCACAGTTTCTTTCGGCAGA
>NZ_JBGTFY010000270.1:0-82863 GCF_041747015.1 Nostoc sp. | reverse complement strand
CAGCACTAGAAATTAGAGAAATGGGTTCTGGCATCACTTATGCTCCTAGTATGGATAATAATTCTAATAATTCATCTTGACTGGAAACCACATAACTGCCTGTAGCGATAATATCTTGAGACGGAGTAAATTTATAATTGGTTGCATAGAGAATAACTGGCTTGTTTAAGGGATTCAAATCAGAGTTTGATATTAACTTTTGAACTTGCTTCAACTTTCGAGCAGTTTGGGTTGTTACTTCGATGATAGCGTTACTGGTTTCCACATCGATTTCACCGATTTCGCCATTTAGACCCACTGTTTTATTGAAACTAACTAAATCAAACCCTGCCTGGATGATAGCATTAGCGACTTTGCCTTCCAGAACTTTTTGAGGATTGACTGAGTTCAACGCGTTGATAATTGCTTGCTCAAATAAGCTGCTCACATCCTGCTTTATTACTATAAATATGATTCACGTAGCATTGCTGTAACTATACCTGCATTCAGTCGCGTTATGTGGCTGCTAATTCCCGTAATTTAGTTAAAACTGCCAGAGCATGACCTTTGGTTTTTACATTTGGCCAAGCATAGACAATAATTTTATCAGGTGAAATTAGGAAAGTTGAGCGAGCAACACCCATATATTCTTTGCCCATAAATTTTTTCAATTGCCAAGCGCCGTAGGCTTCTGTCAAAATATGTTCTGGGTCACTTAAAAGGGTGATTGACAAGTTATGTTTGCTGATAAATTTGCAATGGGACTTACCCGAATCTGGACTCACACCTAAGATTTTTGCTCCCAGTTCGCTGAAGTGTTGATACAACTCGGTGAAATCTTTCGCTTCGGTGGTACAGCCCGGTGTATCATCTTTGGGGTAGAAGTAGAGGACAATCCACTGACTGCTGAGGTCGTCGAGAGTGACTGAATTGCCATTTTGGTCAGGTGTGGAGAAATCTGGCGCTGGTTGTCCGACTTGAGGAATATTGCTCATGATGGTGGTGTGAGAGATTGCGTAGGCATAGCTCGTCGTAGATAAAATTGTACATATATTAGGCTATTAGGCTATAGGACTCATATTGTTTTAAGTTGCCTACTTTGTTTAGGCTTTTCATGTAAAATATTTGCCAACTGGGTTAGCCATAAAAGTGCTAATTTTTCATCAATGGGGCGATTACCTCGTTGTTCCATGTATTGGTACAAATCCAACCCCTCGATTTTCTCCATTACCAAGCAATGCAGTGGCGCTTGGCTATTTTTGGGAGAGAAAATAAAGTACCCATCTCCCTTTGGAATCCCTGGATGATTCAGATGGCTTAAGACTTGTGCCTCTTGCTGAAACAGCGATACTGCCTTGGCATCATCCAGCATCAGAACTTTTAAGACTTTCAGGGTGTTGCTGTGGTTGACTTCAAATGTCTTGGCAAAACCACCAGCGCCTAATTGGCGAATCACTCGATACCGTCCTTCCAAGAGCAATTCTGAGCCACAGGCTTGACAAAACAGTATGTTTTCAGAATTTTGAGGTCTTGGGCATTGGGGATTGATGCAGAGAGTCATGGTGTTTTTTGCAACACAGTTTGCCCTGACAGTCTAGCCTTACGGAGATATTCACGTCATCAGTAAAAATTAGGACAATGAGCCATGCCTGCGGCAACCCCTGCGGTGTACGCTTATATTTATCCATCATAATAATGACTTAACCTACAGATATTTTTGTTTATCTATTCTCACTCTTCAAAGTTCACATGACTAAAGATATGCAACGCGAATTTACCAACCGCGATGAGTTGGTAGCCTACCTCCGCGAACAATTCCCAACTGCGGCACAACGCGATTACCACATCAGCGAAACTGTGGGGGGACGCAAAGCGGCACAAAAAGCGCTGCAAAAAATCGATCCAGTAGGCTACGCGCAAACACGTAATTTTTTTACAGGTGGTGTGACGCGCCTTTCGCCTTATATCCGCTATGGCGTTTTGAGCTTGCGAGAAATTCGAGATTATGTCCTTGAGCAGGTACAGCACCAAGACGATGCGACTAAACTAATTAACGAGTTAGGTTGGCGCGACTACTGGCAGCGATTGTATGTAAAGTTAGGGGATGGCATCTGGAAAGACCAGGAAGAGTACAAAACTGGTTATGCTGTGGGTGAGTATGCACCCGAATTGCCGCAAGATATCAGACAAGGAACGACAGGTAGGGTTTGCATCGACAGCTTTAGCCGTGATTTAAGAGAAACTGGCTATCTACATAACCACGCCCGAATGTGGCTAGCGGCTTATATTGTCCATTGGCGGCGGATTCGTTGGCAAGCAGGAGCTAAGTGGTTTCTCGAACACCTTTTAGATGGAGATCCTGCTAGCAACAATATGTCATGGCAGTGGGTTGCCAGCACATTTAGTCATAAACCGTATTTTTTCAATCGTGAGAACTTAGAACGCTACACTGAAGGCGTTTATTGCCAGAAATGTCCCCTTTACGGTCATTGTGATTTTGAAGGCAGCTATGAAGAATTAGAACAGCGACTTTTTCCTAAAGGGGAATTTAGTAAACAAGCTAACAGCCAAAGTTGGCAGCATGGGAAGAAAGGTAAAAAGTGAAAAATGAGTAAACCAATTGTTTGGGTGCATGGAGACTGTCTTAGTCCATACAACCCCGGACTGCAACAATACCCGAATGCCCCAGCTATCTGGGTTTGGGACGAGGCTTTGATAGAGGAATGGCAACTGAGTCTCAAACGCCTCGCCTTCATCTACGAATGCTTATTAGAGTTACCCGTTGTTATCCGCCGTGGTGATGTAGCACAAGAAATTTTAGCTTTTGCTCAAGAACATGATGCCAATTTAGTTGTCACAGCTAACAGTCCTAGTCCCCGGTTTGATGATATCTGCAATCAAATGGAGCGATCGCTAGCAGTTGAAGTGCTAGAAGTAGAACCATTTTTTGACTATGATGGCTATATTGACCTGAAGCGGTTCTCGCGCTATTGGAAAGTGGCTCAAAATTATGTTTTTGAATAGTCCAATTTGGAATTGTGAATGCAATTCAATCCACACCAAGCGGCGGAAAAGTTACCGTTATTTTGGAAGATCGCGATCGCTATGCCATCATCAAAGTCCAAGATACGGGAATTGGCATTGCTGTTGAACATCAACAACAAATTTTTGATCGCTTTTATCGAGTAGATCGCAATCGCTCACGCACCTCTGGCGGTTCGGGATTGGGATTAGCGATCGCAATCCCAATCGCCAGAGCGCATAAAGGTAATATTCACGTTCCAAGTCAACCTGGGCTAGGTAGTACATCTACAGTTCGACTTCCACTTTTATCGTGATTTCTGGAAATAAATGTTGCTATTTAGTGCATTATTTATCTTGATAACGATATTCTATGCTAAAGCTTTTGTTTAAAATCCAGCATCTAAAATCATTTGATTTGGAGGAGTTTTGATAAATAATATTCGCAATCGCTTTATGGGTTTTAAGCGCAAAAGCGTTGAACCATCACAACTAAAACAGTTGGTACGTGAGTTATTGGAAGAGTCTAGTCTCGACGCAACATATTTGGTTTTGATTATTGGTTCATGTGCGATCGCTACATTTGGTCTACTTGCCAATAGCACTGCTGTAATTATCGGTGCAATGATTATCGCACCTCTAATGTTACCAATTCGAGGTTTAGCCTTTGGTGCATTAATTGGAAATATCAACCTATTTCGTAAAGGCGTAATAGCAGTATTCTTAGGCACATTACTAGCACTTGTAATTTCTTGCAGTATAGGTTGGATCGTTAATCTACCTAGTTTCGGCAGTGAAGTGCTATCTCGCTCCAAACCTAACCTGCTTGATTTGGGTATTGCAGTTGCAGCAGGTTTTATCAGTGGCTACGCTAAGGTAAATTCAAAAATCTCTGCTAGCGTGGCAGGGACAGCAATAGCTGTTGCCCTTATGCCCCCAATTTGCGTCATCGGTTTAGGTCTAGCAAAATTTAACTTGTCACTCAGCTTAGGAGCGACTTTGCTCTACCTAACGAACCTTTTGGGTATTAGCCTTGCTTGTATGCTGACATTTTTATTCACCGGCTATTCTCCTGTCAATCGCGCCCAAAAAGCGCTGCTATGGGCATTGGCGTTAACAGGTGCTTTACTGATACCTTTAACTGTGAGCTTTACCCAATTAGTTAGACAAGCAGAACTCGAAACCCATTTGAGAAAGGCACTGCTGAACCGAACTATAACTTTTCAGCGTTTGGAATTACTGAAAACTGATACTAATTGGCTGAGTAATCCGCCTCAAGTTCGCTTGAGCGTTCGCGCACAAGAACCTGTAACATCAAAGCAAGTAAGTCTTTTAGAAGCGTTTCTCGAAAAAGAAATTGGGCAACGTTTTTCCCTGATTTTTGAAGTTAGTCAGGTGAAAGAAGTCAGAGGAAAATCTAATATTTCTCCTCACAAATAAAATATCTAAAATCCTATTATCTGGTCTTAAGATAAATTTTTCATCCTATTTATAGATAGCAAAAACTAACTAAAGGTGGAGTTAAATATCATGTTTTTTTTATATCCTGATTAAGGTTGACTAATTAAGCAGTAAGATCATGAATGCAGATATATCCGCACTCTGGGACAGAGTTCAGGGAATGATTAACGGATTTATTGTCCTACTGCCGAATATCGTGCTGGCATTGATTGTCTTTGCAATCTTCTTCGCGGTGGCTAGAGCGATTAAGAGAGTAGTTAAACGATTAACTCGCGATCGCCACCAAGCTCGGAATTTAGGACTAGTACTGGGACGCTTGGCGCAAGGTACAATACTGTTAATCGGGCTATTTGTGGCTTTGTCGATTGTCATACCGACATTTCGAGCCGGAGATTTAATACAACTACTGGGGATTAGTGGTGTAGCGATCGGCTTTGCCTTTCGTGACATTCTGCAAAACTTCTTGGCTGGGATTCTGATCCTCTTGACAGAGCCGTTCCAAATCAATGACCAAATAGTTTTTAAAGAATTTGAAGGGACTGTAGAAAATATTGAGACACGAGCGACAACAATTAGAACTTACGATGGTCGTCGCATTGTAATTCCTAACTCAGAATTGTTCACTAATTCGGTAACTGTAAACACTGCCTTTGAAAGTCGCCGACTAGAGTATGATGTCGGTATTGGTTACGGCGATGATATAGACCGAGCCAAGGAGTTAATGCTTGAAGCATTGCATAGTGTGCCGGAAATACTGAAAGATCCTGCTCCTGATGTGCTGCTCATCGAACTTGCCGAAAGTACCGTTAATATCCGCGTTCGTTGGTGGATCAACCCGCCACGACGTGCAGAAGACCTCGCATCACGGGACAAGGTGCTATCTACAATTAAGAAAATATTAGTTGAAAACGGCATCGATTTACCCTTTCCCACACAGCAAATTTTATTCCATGACCAGACAGAAGAAACAGATGGCGATCGCTCCCATCAGCGTGAAGGTTGGCCATCTGGTAAAGGCAAAATACCAAAACCCCGCAACATTGGTGATTCACTCAGGTTACTTGCTCAAGAGCGCTCCTCACGAGATGACAACGGTAAGGTAGATTCTCCAAAAGCTAACGATGAAAACTAATTTACTTGCTGCTTAACCTGTTGAATTTATTAAAGACAAATCACATTTATTTAGCCTTTTGGTTTCTGATAGGAGTACGAACAATATATTGACTAGCAGATGAATTAATAGCAAGTGGTTCGATTTTTCCTTGGGAAACTAAAGTTTGATAAATTAAAGCTGTAATCTCTCCGCGCGTGGCAGGTTTTGTTGGATTAAGAACTTTGGTATTTGGATAATTCACCACTATATTTTTTTCGGTTGCTGCTGCTACATCTCCAACTGCATATTGCGGAATCTTCTTGGCATCTGCGTAAGTGTTAGTAATAATAAATGATGCAGGACGATTAAGATTCACAGCATTAGCTGGTACAGCCTGGGCTTTTGGTATTAATAACGGTTGCATCAAAGTAGTAAATGCAAGGGGCATGAGAACACGTCTTTTTACAGCTTTTCGTGTGGTTTGTTCAGGAACTACTCTCTGCGCGATTGTAGGGACGGTAACTGCTGATGCACTAGTAGTTAAATTCAAACCTTTATTTAAAGCAACTATAGCCTCAACCTTAGAAACCGGTTGATTGGGACGAAAATAACCACCAGCATAACCCGACATAAAACCTTGTTGATATGCTTCTTCAATGGGACGAGTAGCCCAATGGTTAGCAGGAATATCTTTATATACAGCACCACTTTGGATCTGGCGAATTGCTGGTTTATCAAAAGCTTTACGAATGATTGCTGCAAACTCATCTCGGTCTACTGGCTGTTCTGGTCTAAATGTACCATCAGGATATCCAGTTACAATATTTCTTGCAGCCAAACCCCGAATAAATGGCTCTGCCCAATAACTAGATTTAACATCGCTAAAAGTAGTTACAGGTGAAGATTGAGCGGATGTATCTAATGCTCCAACTGTAAATGCTATTAAATTTAAAGATAGTAAAGATACACCTGCTGATACTACCTTTGTTAACTGCATCACGATCTATGCCCCCTTTTTTCAATCAATCATTCTTCTAATGCTTCGATATTATTATTAAATAGTGCAGATTTCGGGGATAAATTTCTAATACATTTTAAAATACTACTATAGGCTGATTCTACTTATTCATTAAGAGATATCTAACGGATTAAGCGAAACCAGAAAATTTTAAGTATTTGAATTGGTGTTTGAATTTGTGTTTGAATAATAACTTATACCAACATCAAAATTTTCAATGTAGACAATAAAAATTAAACTTTGGGTAAGAAAGGAAAAACATAGCTGATTTCTTCACGTGTTTTCCACTATTTAGATTTACATTAAATCTAAAACAGATAACGTAATGAAACCTTTTGTTATACCAATTCTCCCAAACCAAGCAATAAATCAAAATAATGTTGATTGAGTATGAGATACATTTTTCAAAGAATCTTTCTTTGGGTAGTAGAGTTATCGCCTTAAAAAGCAAGATGGTTAGCTGTAGGAGGATAAAATGCGTCAACTCATTATCCAAGTACCACGGGGAAATGGAAAAGCTGTTATTGATATTGCCAAATCTCATAACGGGACAAATCTGGCACGATTTGAAGGAAATGCAGACGAACCAATTGATGTGGTAATTGTTCACGTTTCTAATCGAGAAGTTGGTAAAGTCCTAGAGGAATTGCAAGACTTGCCCAAAGTACAGATCACGCTGATACCAACTGGTGTGATAGCTCTGCAACCACCTGCATCGGAAGCACCGCAGCAGGTTGTGGATGTGGAAGAACGCAGTCCGATTGAGATTTTTCTTTCTGGTTTGCAAAGTGTTGGCTCTTGGCAAGGTTTTCTAGGTTATGCATCGCTTGCAGGTTTTGTGGTCTGGATTGGCTTGTATACTAATACAACTTACTTACTGGTAGCGGCAATGTTGATTGCCCCATTTGCAGGCCCGGCAATGAATACAGCGATCGCTACTGCATGGGGCGATCGCCAACTCTTAGGGCGGAGTATTTTACGATATTTTTCTGCTTTATCAGTAACCATTGCCACCACTTGGCTACTTAGCCTCATACTACGCCAAGAAATTCCCACTAGTTTAATGCTAGACAGTAGCCAAGTTTCAGCAGTGGCAGTTATTTTACCATTGGTAGCCGGAGCCGCCGGCGCCCTCACCTTGGTTCAGTCAGAACGGAGTAGTTTAGTCTCTGGGGCAGCAACCGGAATGTTAGTCGCCGCTTCCTTAGCTCCACCTGCGGGAATTGTGGGTATGGCAAGTGCAATTGGTAGGTGGGATATGGTAACTTCGGGGTTGTTCTTACTGTTTTTGCAACTATGCGGCATCAACTTTTCAGCAGCCCTATTGTTCCGAATTTTCGGGCTGTCTCCTCAAGGAACTCGCTATCAGCGTGGTAAAAAACGGGTATTTACTATTGCCTTGGCGATCACTGTCATCGCATTGGCAGGTTTACTAACTTGGCAGTTCTCCCATTCTCCCAATCTCCAACGCTCTAGCCTTGCCCAACGTGCTAACGCCCAAGTCCAGAAAACTGTAGAGCAAGTTGGTTTAGCAAAATTAGTCGAGTCGAATGTGCGCTTCACACGATCCAACATTGAAGGCCAGGATACTCTGCTATCTGTTGTTTATGTGCAGCGTCAACCCGGAGTTACAGCGTCTAGTGAAGAAATCCGCTCTAGCCTCACCCAATCTATTCAAGCTCAATTATTAAAACAGGACTTAAATGTAACACCTCTAGTTGATGTCAACGTCCTAGAAACACCTGCTAGTAAACAATAAGCCCATTTATGAGTAGTCTGAAGCTTTCGGAAAAACAAGCCCTAGAAAAAGAACGTAACGAAGTCTTGCAACAGTTGGAAGATTGGCTAGAAATTCCAATGCTGGTGCTGGGTTTTGTATGGCTAGCACTATTTATCATCGAGATCGTCTGGGGGCTAAACCCTTTACTGGAAGCCCTTAGCATCACTATTTGGATTATTTTTATCTTAGATTTTCTATTGAAACTAGCGATCGCTCCTCATAAAATTTCTTATATCAAAAACAACTGGTTAACAGCTATTTCTCTGATGTTGCCAGCACTGCGTAGTTTTCGGATTATACGAGTTATACGAATACTACGAACAACGAGGGCTGTGCGAGGGCTACAACTGTTGCGAGTCATGACTCGTGCTAACCGAGGAATGCGGGTTTTGGGAGCAAGTATTAACCGCCGAGGATTTGGTTATGTTGTGGCATTAACTGCGATCGTTACTATAATCGGAGCAGCAGGGATGTATGCATTTGAAAACGAAGTTCCTGTGGAATCGGGGCTGCACAACTACAGCACTGCTTTCTGGTGGACAGCAATGCTCATGACAACGATGGGTTCTGACTATTCGCCCAAAACACCCGAAGGACGGGTGCTTTGTTTTTTCTTAGCGTTATATGCGTTTGCCGTGTTTGGCTATGTCACTGCAACTTTAGCGACGTTTTTTATTGGCCGTGATGCTGATGATGATCAAGCAGAGTTAGCCGGAGCGAAATCTATTCAAGTGCTTCAGAGTGAAATTACAGCGTTGCGGGGGGAAATTCAAGAATTATTGCATCAAAATTCACAGCGTTGACGTTAGAGGTTGTTTGAAAAGTCATGATTGATGTATACAAATATTTATTACCCCACCCTAACCGTCCCCTTTACAAGGGGAGGGAACCGGATTTTTCTTGTTTCCCCCCTTTACAAGGGGGGATTAAGGGGGGTAATAATGTGATTAAAATTACAGCAAACTACTTTACAAACAACCTCTTAGCAAATATTAATTTAATGAGGAAAGTTTATGAATGCAGAAATCTCGACAGCTTGGGATAAGGTTCAAAGCATGATAAATGGTTTCATAGCTTTGCTACCGAACATTGTCTTAGGGTTAATTGTCTTTATACTCTTTTTCTTTATTGCTGGCAGAATTAAAGCACTGGTTAAGCGGTTAACTCGCAACCGTCGCTATGCCGGGAATCTGGGATTAGTACTGGGAAGGTTAGCGAAGGGGGTAATAATTTTGATTGGGTTGTTTATCGCCCTTTCCATTGTGATTCCCTCATTTAAAGTTAGTGATTTGGTGCAACTTTTGGGAATTAGTGGTGTGGCAATTGGTTTTGCTTTCCGGGATATTCTGCAAAACTTCTTAGCTGGGATTTTGATTCTGCTAACTGAGCCTTTTCAAATTGATGACCAGATTGTGTTTAAAGGCTTTGAGGGAACTGTTGAAAATATTGAGACACGCGCCACAACAATCAGAACTTATGACGGTAGGCGGATTGTGATTCCTAACTCGGAATTATTTACTAATTCTGTAACTGTAAACACTGCATTTGATAATCGACGATTAGAGTATGATGTCGGCATTGGCTACGGCGACGATATTGACCTAGCGAAACAGTTAATGCTAGATGCAATGCTTAGTGTGGATGAGGTTTTAAAAGATCCGGCTCCTGATGTACTAGCAATGGAACTAGCCGGAAGTACTGTCAACATCCGGGTGCGCTGGTGGGTTAATCCACCACGACGGGCAGATAATTTGATTTCGCGGGATAAAGTGATTACTGCTATTAAGAAAAAACTCGTTGCAAATGGCATTGATTTACCTTTTCCCACACAACAAATTTTATTCCACGACCAGACCGAAGAGACAGATGGCGATCGCTCCCGTCAGCGTGAAGGTTGGCCATCTGGTAAAGGTGAAGTACCAAAACCCCGCAGCATCAGCAGTTCACTCAGGTTACTCGCTCAAAAGCAAGATGATGGCAACAGTAAAGTAGATTCTGCAAAGGTCAATAATGAAATATGAAAAATGTCAAATTGAGCAAACTGTGGGATACGCTCCACTCAAGTTACTGGTTCATTCCCTCAATTATGGCTATACTTACCACTGCCTTGGCATTTGCAATGTTAATGCTCGATCGCACAGGTAAGGCGGGTATTAATTATTGGTGGAGCTACACTGGTGGAGCAGATGGAGCGCGATCGGTTTTAGGAGCAGTTGCAGGTTCAATGATTAGCGTTGCTGCTACAGCCTTTTCAATTACAATCGTGGCGCTTCAGCTTGCTGCTTCCAATTTTGGGCCGCGACTACTACGCAATTTCATGCAGGATCTTGGTAATCAAGTTGTCCTTGGTACATTTATAAGTACATTTATCTACTGCTTGCTCATACTTCGGACTATTCATGGTGAGGGAGATGGATATAGTGAGTTTGTACCGCAAATTTCGGTTACATGCGGTATTTTACTCGCAATTATTAGCATCGGAGTTTTGATTTATTTTATCGATCATGCTTCCACAATAATTCAGGTTTCACATATCATCGAAAACGTTAGTGATGACTTAGATAGAGCTATCGATCGGTTGTTTCCCAAAAAAATCGGGCGTAGCGTCCCATTCGGACAAGAAATTGCCGAAATACCTGAAGATTTTGACTTCGTTGCAAGTCCTGTAAAAGTTAATAAAAATGGTTATATACAAGCAATTGACGACAACGAATTGCTAACAATTGCCCGAAAAAACAATCTTTTATTGCGCGTCGAGTCTCGACCGGGAAAGTTTATTGTTAAGGACAGTGATTTAGTTATGGTTTTTCCTGGTAAATTCGTGAACCAAAAATTAACCAAACAAATCAATGATTGCTTTATTTTGGGTAAAGAACGTAGCGAACAGCAAGATATCGAGTTTCCCATCGATCAGTTAGTAGAAATTGCCCTACGTGCGCTTTCTCCAGGGATTAATGATCCATTTACCGCAATTCGCTGTGTTGATAGACTAGGAGCAGGATTATCCCGTTTAGCCCAAAAAGATTTTCCTTCACCCTATCGCTACGATGAAGATAATAAATTACGTGCGATCGCTTTTGGGGTAACATTTGAGGGATTGGTTGATAGTGCCTTCAATGGAATTCGCCAATATGCACGATCTGATACATCAGTAACCATTCGTTTATTGGAAGCGATCGCTAATGTTGCAACTTACACTAATAATCCCAAATACCAAGTAGTTTTACAGCGTCATGCAGAGATTATTTTGCGCGGTAGCCAAGAGGGTTTACCAGAAGAACTAGACCGCCAGGATGTGCAAAAGCAATATGACAATGCAATTCAAGCTTTAAAAAATCAGACCTTAGCTGAAAGAAAAAAATGAATTGTCTCAATTGGAAAGGTTATCGAATTATTGCGTGGGTAGGACAAGCTCTATTAACAATTCTTGTCATAGCCGCAGCAGTTCAAGGTAAGTGACAAGTGCCTTGGGTCTTGCAATCTTCCTTATTGTATCCTTTGTATTTGTCATTCAAGATGATAAGTTACCCACCTTGTTTGATTTTCTATTTGTCTTGGCTGCATTGCTAAATGCTACTGGTTGGGTATGGGATCTGGATTAGCAGCTTTAATTAGTTTTTGGGCGTTGCGAAATTGGCTAAATCGTAATGAAAATGTAAGCAAGCCAAAAGCTGAGACATATATTTAAATTACATAATTTTTCTTAACCCAAGCGTATTGAGTTATATTTACTTTAAACGGTTCAATATACGAGTTATTAGTTGTGATTTTTTAGCAGTTTTGCTGACACAATCATCAGCACCGATCGCAAATATTTGCTCAACAATATCTGCGTCTAAATTATCAACTATAAAAAGCACTGGCAGGAATTTCCAGTAGCGATCGTTACGTACTACCTGACAAAGTTCAATGCCATTGATATGAGGCATTTCCACACCTAAAATTAGCAAATCTGGAGAAAATTCTGTCAGAGTATCCCAGAAATATCGTGAGTCTTCAAGAGTTTTTAGAGTCAGTCCCAATGGTTCTAAAGATTGTTGTATAACAGTTAATATCTGTGAATCACCGTCTACAACCATTACTCTTGCTTCGGTAATATGAGTTTGTTGTAATATTTGACTGACTGACTCCAAAATTTGGCTAGGAGGCATAGATTTTTGTAAAAAAGCACGACCGCCAGATCGTGCAACCTCAACGCGTAGGCGAAGCCCGCCGCAGGCATCGCTAAAATTATTTCGCTCTGTAAAAACTAATACTGGTATTTGTGGCATTGGCGATCGCTGGGATAATTCTGTTAATAACTTCAAGCTATCTTTGTGAATATCAAGATCCAGTAGTACCACATCGGGATTTAAAGATGGAATTATATTTCTGGCTGTAGTGAGATTAGTTGCAATTTTAACTTGTAGTTCCTGATTCTCAGCTTCCTTGATCAATTCCTCTACTACTTGGCGATCGTTGCTAATTACTAATAGTAAATTTTGTATTTGTTCAACTGGGGTTGTTTCTAGCTCTCGTTGCAACTCCATCAAAAGCTTATCTAAATAAAAACATTTAGCTTGGCTAATAGATTTTTGATTTTGAAATACATCTTCTATTTCATTAGCTAATAACGAGCCTTTGGCAAAGCCAAAGCTACCCAAGGAACCAGCTAGCTTGTGAGCTTCTTGCTCTGCTTTTTGCCTTAGTTCAAAATCCAGTGAACCTTTTCTTAAAGCATCAGCAGCTAGCTTCAACACTGTAATGCGTGAACCAACCTTAACTTTAAAATTTGCCCGTTCTTGAGCAATGGCTGCTAGGAGAATTTTCTCTTGCTTTAAATCTATTTCCGGCTGATTTTTCTGACATTTTTGTTCATGAGATAGAGCTTTTAAACGATAGCCCATTCCATAAACAGTTTCGATAAAATCGTAGTTAGCACCTGCTGTTTTTAGCTTCTGTCGTAAACTTTTGATATGAGATTTAATCGTATTTTCTTCAGGTGGATCTTTTTCAGTACTCCAAAGTTGATCTACAATTGCACTTCGGCTAAAGATGCGCTGGTTGTTGCGTAAAAACAGGTCTAAAAGACTAAATTCTTTTGCCGTTAAATTTAGTGCAATGTCTGCATAAGTTACCTCACAAGTACTAGGATCGAGACGTAAGCTTTCCCATTCCAAAACAGGAGGTAAAGAAGTATTTCCCCGACGTAGTAAAGCACGAATCCGAGCTGATAACTCTTGAAAGTCAAATGGTTTGACTACATAATCGTCTGCCCCAGCATCTAAACCGATAACTTTATCTGTTTTAGTATCTTTTGCCGTTAAAAGCAGAATCAGCATTTGATGTCCCGACTGGCGTAATTGCCGACAAAGACTTATACCATCCAGCTTTGGTAGAATCACATCTAGCAAAATCAAATCATAGTTATAGACACTCACCAACTCCCAACCAGCTTCACCATCAGCAGCAATATCAACCACATAATTTTGTTTGGTAAGAGCTGTAGCTACAGCTTGAGCAAGCAAATCATCGTCTTCAACCAACAGAATTCTCATGAAAATGTTTGCTTGGAGAAGCAATCCTAAGCGCTGTCATCAAATTTCTCTAACTTATGTTATGCCCTTTTCAGTTTTATATGACATCTATCAAAGGCAAGGTCTAATGAAGAAGAAGTAAAGTTGTAACCAACTCCGATCGTAATTCCTACATCCGTTTAAGCTAAAACAGGCAACTTGACTGTAAATGTTGCTCCTTGACCCATTCCTTGGCTCTGGGCTTGGATTGTGCCACCATGCAGTTCTATTATATGACGGGCGATCGCTAGCCCTAAACCTAGTCCTTTATCTGACCGAGTATGACTACTATCTGCTTGGCAAAAGCGCTCAAATACTTGAGGTAGAAAGTCAGCACTGATACCCTTACCCGTATCACTCACTGTAATTTGAACATAGTTAGGAATTGAACATTGGGAAAACTCTTCCCCACTCCCTACTCCCCACCCCCTACTCCCCACTTCCTTTGACAACCGCACCTTAACCCGTCCGCCGTTGGGTGTAAATTTGATCGCA
This sequence comes from Nostoc sp., assembly GCF_041747015.1. GTDB lineage: Bacteria > Cyanobacteriota > Cyanobacteriia > Cyanobacteriales > Nostocaceae > Nostoc. Next base: position 68,461 of record NZ_JBGTFY010000270.1, on the reverse strand, counting down.
TTGGTGAGTAGATTTAACACAACTTGTTGCAAGCGATCTGAGTCACCCGAAATTTTTTCTATTGAAGTATCAAGTATAGTTTCGATTTGAATATCTTTTGCATCTGCCAATGATTGTACAACCTCGATTGCGGCTGTAATTACTTCTAATAAATCTATCAAATCAATGGAGAGTGAAATTTCTCCTCTAACAATACGCGAAATATCAAGTAGGTCTTCAATAAGTTGCATTTGCAAATTAGCATTGCGTTCAATTGTCTCAAGTGCAAGAGTTGCTTTAGCTTCATCTAGCGCACCCGTTTGCAACATCCCCGCCCAACCAATAATTGCAGTCATGGGGGTACGTAATTCATGGGAAACTATTGCTAAAAATTCATCCTTGGAACGGTTTGCAGCTTCTGCTGCACTTTGCGCCGCTTCGCTAACAGCGCGTGCAGCTTGTTCTCGCAGCAGCAATTGCTCTTTTTCTTCTTCAGCTTGTTTGTGCTCAGTAATATCTTGCATAATTTTAGAGAATCCGCGCAGATTTCCATTTTCATCTCGTAAAGGTGTGATTACACAATGCGCCCAAAAAAATGTCCCATCTTTGCGGAGATGCCAACGATTTTCTTTAGAAAAAACTTCAGTTACGGCTTTGCTCAATGCTTGTTGTGGTTGTCCGCGCTCAATTGCTTCTGGTGAAAAAATGCGCTCAAAAGGTTGACCAATAATTTCTGCTTCTTGATAGCCTAAAATACGTTCAGCTCCAATGTTCCAGCTAGTAAAGTTACCGTTTGGATCTAACATGAAAATTGCGTAATTAGTTACTCCTTCTATTAGCAACCGATAACGTTCTTCACTCTGACGCAGATTGTCTTGAATTTGACGTAGATGCTCGTAATTTTGTTGGGCTACTCGCGCGTTCATTTGAGCTTGCGATCGCGCCTGACGTAGTGCAGTGTTAAGTAAGGTAATCAACAATGCTACTAGCACAAACTGAAGCAACCCCAACGCACCAAACCCAGCAACAGACAAAGAATAGAAAGGGAGTAAAAGGAAGTAGGCGCAGACGATAGCAGACAAAAAAGTTGCTAATAGTCCTGGGTTTAAGCCACCATACCAGGAACTAACCATGACAGCAGCTAAAAACAGTGGATAAATGGAATTCAGCCTGTGTAGCTGCCATAGAAGCAGTGTCAGCAGTAAAGCTAGTGAAACCGTTAATAATCCAATGCTATAGCCTTTTAGTTGCGATGACCTCCGGTCGGTCGGAGACCATCGCGTAGCGTCTCCGTAGGAGAATCGCCAAAAGCGGGGCGTTGGCAAAGCCTCTCGAAGAGAAGCCCATTGCGTCAATCTCCACATTTTCTATTACTTCTGCTTATGCCATCTGTTTATTAAATTTCTACCCTAGTTTTCCACTTTCAAGTTTTACCATAAAAAATCAATCTTAAGAGTATGTTATATCTAAACAATACTCCTCATTACACCGAAAGAATTAAATAACTCAGGAATAATAATAATTAAAATAGGAAGATAATAGCAATGACCTCTAAGCAAATCTTAGTTATTGATGATGAAGATGACATCCGTCAATTGATTCAGACTTGTCTAGAAATAATGGGCGGCTGGAAGGTGTTAACTGCTACTTCAGGTAATCAAGGATTACTCTTAGCTCAATCATCTCAACCCGATGCCATTCTTTTGGACGTAATGATGCCTGATATGGATGGTTTGACAACTTTTGAGAAACTACAAGCTAATCAAATAACTAAACATATACCTGTGATTTTACTTACAGCTAGAGGACGCACTAATAACGAACGTCTATTCAACGAGATAGATGTCAAAGGCATAATTAGTAAACCATTTAATCCTCAGAAACTAGCTGTTCAAGTAGCAGCAGCCTTGAGTTAAAGTATATTACAAAATCTGACAAAATCTGGCGTTTCTAGTTCAGCTATACCTGAATTAAATAATACTACAGCAGCCCTAAATCATTTGTGAAAATTTATATGCTAGAGATCGGACTACTGTAGTCTCTCTAATTTAGGGTAGATATGCTTGGAAAAATATTCTATCTATAGATTTCCTAGTCTCTTTCTTAAGTAATAGGTTTTCCCAAAAATACCTATTCTCCACTAGTTTTCCACTTTTACTCCCTAATTTAAAAGTAAGTCAATACTTAGTTGTAAGTTTTTATTAGATAAATTCTTTCCCATAAAAACCTGATATTTCAAAAAAACATTAAATACGTTATATTAGTGAATTAGTGGGTTTTATATATGAAGATGGATGAAATAAAACTCCAATTTACTATACATTCTTAAAATATCTACTTAAGGGGTATGAATCTTATATTATGATAGATAATCTAGAATCACTTTCACATCCACCAAGCAAACAAAAATTTGCTGCTACATTGCGTTTAGTAAGTCGAATTAGTTTTTGGGTACAGTTAGTACTTGGTGGTATTTCTGGCATTGCTGTATTGTTGGCGTGCTTTAGCCGTAACATTACAACTGGGACAAGCAATGCAGGTATAGGTTTTGGGATATTTTTGGCTATTGTTAGTATTTTATTGCTCTGCTTTCGAGTCTATTGGGCTTTGCGTTATCGAAAAATGGCTAAACTTTTACAAATGCCAAATTCTCAAAACCATCCTAAGAAGGAAGATGTAATTCAAAATTTACGAGTTGGATTGGTTGTGAGTTTGGTAGGGCTATTAATAGCTTTTATTGCTTCGGAAACAACGGTTTCAATTATATTGGGGAAAGCAATAGCACAACCTCAAGGTGTCGCAATTTATCAGCCAGAAAATGTAATTCGTTCGCTAGATATTTTTGTGATGCTAGCAAATGTTAACATGATTGGCGCTCACTTTTTTGGGGGAGTTACTTCTCTGGGTCTACTATATTGGTTAGAAGATTAATAAACTTAATTATTAATTTTAACAATTTGATTTTGCCAGCTATTGCTATGGAAATATTAACCTAAAGTATTTTCTCGTTCTTCACTAGATATCTATCATTACTGTACGTCTACTTCTAAAGGGACACTTGCAGTTTCGTTAGATGAAACAACCAAATTCGATAACAATCAAGGTGTATTAAGAATTGAAAAGGATGGTCAGGTATTCTTGAATTAAGATAGCTCACCGCATGATTTTTGAGAGCATTCTAACGCTTATCACAACAAATTAAAAGTTTTGTGGTAATCCAAAAATATCAGGTTCAGTTAAAACATCATCACTAGGACTGATGTAAAAATGTAGAGATTTTTGCACGATAAGTCTTCATCTGAACTTGATATTAGTCAACCCAAATGGAGATTTTGAAATGATTAACTTTCTTCAAACTAAATGGAGTTCTAAAGGAGCTATTGCTCTGGCAATCTCGGCAATGCTACTTGGAGCTTGTACCAACGACTTAGATCAACAGGCCGGAGTACCAGAAACTAATGTGACCACAGAAGAAGTCGCAGACAATACTAATCAACTAATTGGTAAAACTGTAACGGTTAGAAGTATACCCGTTAACAAATTGGGACCATCAACTTTCATAATTGCCGATAAACAATTTTTTGGCACTAATCCCATTTTAGTTGTAAATGCTTCGGGTAAAACTTTCACTTTGCCTACTGATCCAAATACGCCAATTCAAGCGACAGGGCCAGTTCGTAAGCTTGTGATCGCAGATATTAATCGAGATTACAACTTGGGCTTAGATCCAAACTTGTACAAAGACTACGAAACCCAACCTGCGATTATCGCTCAATCGATTGCACTTGCTCCTAAACCAGGTGAAATTACCACAAATCCTCAACTATATTATGGTAAAAATTTGGCAGTGACCGGTGAAGTGGAAAACATTAGAAATACCAGTTCTTTCACCTTAGATGAAGATAAACTATTTGGTGGACAGGATTTGTTAGTGATCCGTGCTGGTACTCCAAAAGGAATTGTCAATAAAGGCGAGAAAGTTGCAGTTACGGGTGTGTTGCGTCCGTTTGTTATTGCTGACCTAAAACGGGATTACGATCTTAAATGGGATTTAACCTTAGAAAAGCAGCTAGAGGTGGAGTACAAGAATAAACCTGTGCTAGTTGCAACAGAGGTATATCCCTCAGCAATTCCACAGTAAGGTATTCATTCTACAGCGTTGTCTATCAGGAAAACTTTTCATAAAAATAATGGCAATAAATGATAATTCTCAAAGGGGAGATTTCTTACAAGCGCTGAGTAAAGTTGGGGTATTAGTTTTCCTGGTAGCGAGAAGTTGTAGTCTTTTTAATGCAAAAGCAACTATCACTAATACATCGGAAATTACTGATAACACTAATGAATTTATCGGTAACTCTGCGACGATTAAAAGCAGAGTAATTCAGAAAGTTGGTTTGAGTTCATTTACGGTTAGTGATGCACGGTTCTTTCGTGGCGATCCTCTTGTAGTTGTCAATGCTTCAGGTGCGCCTTTCGATCTACCATCTGACCAAAATATCAAAGTCCAAGTTACTGGTCAAGTTCGTAATTTAGTAATTCCCAAAATTGAGCAAGAATTTAATCTCAATATAGATGACAAATCTTACAAAGATTATATCAATAAACCTGCAATTATTGCTCGATACATTGTATTAGCACCTCAACCTGGCCGAATAACACAACATCCCGAACAATACTATCGCCGTAGAGTTGCAGTTACGGGGAAAGTAGAAAATATCCGCAGTCCGGTTTTACTAACGCTACATGAAAATCAATTATTTGGTGGAGAAGATTTGCTAGTCTTATTAAAAGCACCACCTAAAGTAGCAATAAATCAGAACCAGACAGTATCTATAACAGGTGAAGTTCGTCCTTTTATTATTGCTGCAATTGAGCGAGACTATGGCTTCACTTGGGATCTAAATGTAAAAAGAGAGTTAGAAGGGAAGTACGGCAACAGACCTATTTTAGTTGCTGAAACTGCATACCCTGAATAAGCTTATGTCAAATTATTTATCCATTTATCCTCGTTTATATCGTCGCTGATCGCTCGTGGTTTCGCCACAGCAGCCGGATTAGAACGCAGTACAGCAGTTCAGATTGGCGTAGATTTGGCATTACGTTGTCCTCACAGTCGCCAAGATGAATTTGAAGCCGATTAAAGAGGACTGAAGACTTTAGGACGTGCTGGTTATGCTCAATCTGTCATGATTGCTTTTATGTCTTGCAATGGCTAGGATTTTATAACGGATCTATTAATGGTATCTATGGCACTAGAACCACTAGAGCAGTAGTAGCATTTCAGCGATCGCACAGAATAGTTGGTGATGGTAGAGTAGGAGCGCTGACGTGGCAAGCTTTACGCAGTAATATAGCACGCGTGCGTCGTCGTCGTTTCTAACATCGGCTACACAAACTTAAGAGAAAATTAATGTTTTTAACCCGCGCAGGCGGGTTTCGTCTGTATAGACGCGGTTTCTAACCGCCCTTTTAACGTTAAGTTGACACCTATGGGCACTGCCGTGCCCCTACACCCCATAATACAATGTTGTACCGCATCTGAATGGGAACCGCTATAACTACAGTATTTATCAGGGTAAAATATTGGAGGTTTGATAATCTCTCTATTTTTATTGATGGTAAATATTCTATTTAACTGCAATCCACTTATGGCATTAGATTCTACCACGGGTGAAGTCGTAATTGCAGAACAACTCAAGCAATTTCTACTAGTACTCTCTGTCTCATTGGGTGTAGCAACACTACCACAAATTTTTAGTTGGTTGCGCCGCATTCCTTATACACTATTACTGGTCATAGTGGGATTAGGATTAGCATTCGTGAATGTGCGATTGATTAATCTCTCTCCTGAATTGATTCTGATGATTTTCTTGCCGCCACTGCTGTTTGAAGCTGCTTGGAATTTGAAATGGTCAGACTTAAAGCGGGATTTGTTACCGATTTGTCTGTATGCAGTGGTTGGGGTGATAATTTCTATTGCCGGAGTAGCACTCGGTCTTCATCAATTCGCTGGACTTGAACTTAGCATTGCTCTATTAGTTGGAGCTAGTCTATCAGCAACCGATCCGGTTTCGGTAACGGCTCTATTTCGGGAACTAGGAGCAAGCAAACGTCTAAGAACGCTGATGGAAGGAGAAAGTTTATTTAATGATGGTATGGCGGTTGTGGCTTTTGGCTTATTAGTTGCTTTGCCGTTAGGTACTGCTAAACTTGATTTACAGTCTGCTTTATTAGAATTTGTTCAAGTAGTAGGCATTGGTATCAGCGTTGGAGGACTAATTGGGTTTGGTATTTCCTATCTAACCCAACGTTTCGACTTACCATTAGTAGAACAGTCTCTCACTCTAGTTTCTGCCTACAGCACTTACCTAATTACAGAATATTTGGGTGGTTCTGGAGTGATTGGAGTTGTCACCACAGCTTTAATTTTAGGTAACTTTGGCTCCCGCATTGGCATGAACCCGCGCACGCGGATCATTGTGACTGAATTTTGGGAATTTCTCGCTTTTTTTGTGAATTCGATTGTTTTTCTCTTAATTGGCGATCAAATTCGCTTTGCTGTCTTAGGAGATAACCTGAAAACTATTGCAGTGACGATCGCAGCTATGATTGTGGGACGGGCAGTATCTATTTATGCTTTAAGTAGTCTCAGCAACTGGTTAGCTAAATCCGAAATTCCTTTATCTGAACAAACTGTATTGACGTGGGGTGGACTACGCGGCTCTGTCTCTATTGCCCTGGCTTTAAGTGTACCAGCCATACTCCCGCAAAGGGAAGAAATTATTGCCACTGTATTTGGAGTAGTTTTATTTACCCTGTTAGTACAAGGCTTAACCATCCAACCATTATTAGAGAAACTCCAACTTTTAGGTTCGCAACCGCTACGTCAAAAATACACTGAAGCAATTGCCCGTCAAGTTGCTCTCCAACGGGCGCTGGAATATTTAGAAACAGCACAAAACCGTCCCGGAATTGAGCCAGAATTTTATCGCTACCAGAAGACGCTGCTTTCAGGAGAAATTACCTTTTTGCAAGAAGAAATTGACAAGTTACTTGATGAATACCCAAATTTGCAAGAATTTACAACCGAAGAACTGCGAGGGGAACTGCTGGCAATTGAAGCTGATACCTATGCTGAGTTTGTCCGCGCAGGTAGGTTAAATAGAGAACTCTCACCTTTTTTGCAAACAACCCATGATAGAGCTAATGAAGAGGAATAAATCTATAACTATTTTGCTGGGGGAGAGTGAATCGACCTACTTAAATCAATCGGCATTACATACATAATATAGAAATGAATTGAGGTGATATGCTGTGCATTATCCATACTTTAAGTCTGCTGAGATGAGAAAACATGGTAAACAAAGTGGTAAACTAAATCACATTTTTATCAGTATGATAGTAGTGGTAATTCTGCTAGTGATTGGTTTGTGGTTGAGTCCAGGAATAGCACAAACTGGGGCAAAAGCTGCTGTAGTTGTGGATGGATACCAGATTTTTCAAGTCAGTGAGTCTGGTGAATTTAGCGCTAAAGAACGAGCTAACTTAATCAATTTACAACTAAAGGAGGCTGTAAAATCTGATCGAGCTATTCAGGTAAAAATTGAAGAACGCAACCAATTACCAACGATTTTATTGGGCGATCGCTACCTACTAACTGTTACTAAAAATGATGCTTTACCAGGTAGCAACCCTGATGAACAAGCTTCTATTTGGGCTAAACAAATTCAGGAAGTATTACAAAAATCTCAAGCAGAGCGAAGTTCGCAATATATTCGCAACACCTCCATATTGAGTGCAACTATCTTGCTAGGGGTATTTGCTATCTCCTGGTTTCTGGGATTGCTCAGAAAACGGATTTCGGGAATTGTACAGAGAAAATTAAATGATGCAAATGCACAAGTTATAAATGCTGATTTACCCAAGGGATTAGCATTACTATTTGATTTTATACTTTTCTTTGTCCGTGCTGGTATCTGGGCTAGCACTATTATTTATATAACTAATTTATTTCCCTACACTCGTCAATGGAGCTATCAAATCACCTATATTTTAACTTCTAGTTTCACATCTCAATTTATTACTCTGGGCAACAATTCTTACTCTTTAATCAACCTGCTAATTCTGGTAAGTTTATTATTCGCCTTAATAATCTTTGCTGGAACCATGACTAATATCCTGCGCTCCCGTGTTTTAAGTGTTGCAGGTATTAATCGAGGCGCTCAAGAGGCGATCGCCGTTTTGACGAAATACAGCATGATTATAGTTGGTAGCATAGTCTTGCTGCAAATTTGGGGACTCGATCTCAGTTCTTTGACAATTTTAGCTAGCGCCTTGGGTATTGGGATTGGCTTTGGCTTCCAGGATATTGCTAAGAATTTTGGTAGTGGTTTGATTTTAGTTTTGGAACGTCCGATTCAGGTAGGTGATTTTATTGAAGTGGGAGATTTGCATGGCACTGTCGAGCGGATCAGCGCCCGCAGTACGGAAATCAGAACTCTCGACCATATTTCCATCATCGTACCCAATTCGCGCCTTTTGGAAAACGAAGTCATAAATTGGAGCCACCGTAACCCTCTTTCTCGGCTGCATTTACCTGTTGGTGTGGCTTATAATGCCGAACCTGATTTAGTTAAAGAAGCGTTGCTGGATGCAGCCAAAAACCACTCCAATGTTTTAGATACACCTCCTCCCCAAGTACTTTTTAAAGGCTTCGGCGATAGCGCTCTCAATTTTGAGTTGCTGGTGTGGATAGCAGAACCCCACAAACAGTTTTTAATTAAGAGTGATTTATACTTTTCTATCTACGAAGTTTTATGCCAGCGGCACATAGAAATCCCTTTCCCTCAGCACGACTTGCATTTGCGTTCTGGGACTTTGGGACTTTCTCCGCAAATAGAGAAGGCTTTGGAGCGACTATCTAAAGAATCTGCAAAACCACCATCGGCAGACATACTCAAAAAAACCGAGAACAAACTCGAAGAGCAAGCAGAAGAGAGCCAGACACCAAAACGGAAATGACAAAACCTCTGAAGGAATTGGCTCACCACCATTGCAGACATGAATGCAGATTTTATCTGGAGACGAAATATCTACTTCCCATTTGATCGCATCTCCTGCTGAGACTGCCTCACAAGCATTGCGGACAATATTAATAAATTCATTCACATCCAATTCACACAGCTGCAACACCTGGGGTTTGGCATAAAGCAAAATTTCACTCAGCAGATTTTCTAGCCGACTAGCTTCACTAAGTGCCATATTTTTGCTCATGAATGCAAATCCAGGTACTTTTTCAAATTGGCGATCGCCTGTACCCTGGTAATTTACGTAATCTCAACATTTATATGGTTATATCAATTGCTTTTACTACTTAAACGCTTTTTCGCTTTTGGTGTCACTTTTTTACGCTCCTATTTGTCTATTAGTGGTTTATCCCGATAGGTGCAAGATATAAGCTATGCTCTACTCGCAATGACAATGTATATTTAATTTTGCACAACTACTTAGCTGAACTACGGCGAACTCTATCAGCGTAGACAGGTTGATTCAAAATATGAAGCATTCAACTTTATAACTACTTTATCATGCTAAATTACTAAAACTTCGAGTTGGGAAACTCCGGTGAAATTCCGGGACTGTGCCGCAGCTGTAATGGGATCATCCAAGTCAGAATGCCAACTTTCAGGACACACTCACCGTCTACTCCCTGCGCCGCACGGGGAAGGAGTTCCAAGTTTGCTATCTGAATTTGCCACTTGTCCTGGCTTGTTTTATGCTACATCCGCCCAAGATGGGATACTATCTCGGATTAGAATACCAGGTGGAATTATTAGTAGTCAGCAGTGCCGTGCGATCGCAGATATAGCAGAACAGCATGGTGGCGGCTATATGGATGTGACTAATCGAGCCAACCTACAAATCCGCGAAATCTGCACTGGGATAAATGCGGAAGTACTGAAGTACCTACAGGATATGGGATTGGGTTCTCGCAATCCTGTTGTAGACCACATCCGCAATATTATGACCAGCCCAACTGCTGGTATTGACCCGCAGGAATTAATTGATACTCGCCCTTTTGTTCAAAGTTGGGATAATTATATTGCTGCACATCCGGCGTTATCGGCACTATCGGCGAAATTTAGCATTTGCTTTGATGGTGGTGGGATAATTCGGGTGTGCGATCGCCTCAATGATATAGCGATCGCTGCTGTCTTATTTGACGGTAATATTTATTTCCGCCTCTATCTCAGTGTAGGCGAAAAGGGACAACCGCCTAGCGATATGGGAATTTTGTTACTACCAAAGGAATGTTTGCCCGTCTTGGCAGCTTTGGCGGATGTCTATCTAGCTCATAGTAATACTACGAGTCAGCGCCGGCTACGTCTCTTAGAGTTATTAAATACTTTGGGTTATGAAAATTATCTCCAGGAAGTTAAGCAGCGTCTGCCTTTTTCTCTTTTATACAGTGAAACAAGAGAAGACCTAACCCCCCAACCCCCTTCCCTGCAAGGAGAGGGGAAGTATCAGCATATTGGCATCCATCCCCAACGTCAGCAAGGCTTATTTTACATTGGTGTCGTTTTGCCCCTTGGGCGACTGGAGAGTAAGCAAATCAGGGGTTTAGCAGATTTAGCAACAAAATACGGTAGCGGATCTCTTAGGTTAACCCCCTGGCAAAATTTGCTCCTCACAGATATTCCTCAGCAATGGGTTGGTGATGTCCAAAATGAAATCGCTTTCTTAGGATTAGATTTCTCAGCAACCAACATCAAAAGTGCATTAGTTGCCTGTTCTGGCATAAAGGGTTGCGCCGCTTCTGCCACGGATACTAAGGGTCATGCGTTGGCATTAGCAAAGTATCTTGAAACTCGTGTAACTCTGGAACACCCAGTTAATATCCACTTCAGCGGCTGCGAAAAATCCTGTGCCCAGCATAGCAAAAGTGATATTACTCTGCTTGGTGTCAGCATTGAGGCTGACAATGAAACTGTGGAAGGCTATCACGTTTATGTAGGTGACAACAAGCAAAAATTCGGGCGTGAACTATATAAATATGTGACTTTTGCCGAACTTCCTACATTAATAGAACAGATGCTACAGGTGTATAAAATTCAACGCCTAAATTCCAATGAGTCCTTTGGGGAATTTACTAATCGGTATGCGATCGCCCAATTACATCAATTATTTAATAACAATCCAAAATCTAAAATTTAAAATCCAAAATTGAATGCCCGACTATATTCGAGATGCCAACGAAATTTACCGTAATTCCTTTGCAATCATCCGGTCAGAAGCAAACTTAGATGTGCTGCCACCAGATGTAGCAAAAGTTGCTGTGCGTCTGATTCATGCCTGTGGAATGACGGATATTATCACTGACCTGGGATATTCACCAACAGCGGTGCAATCCGCAAGGGCGGCACTGGCAGCAGGAGCGCCAATTTTGTGCGATTGCCGGATGGTTGCCGAAGGCGTTACTAGGCGGCGATTGTCTGCAAACAATCAAGTTATCTGTACGCTAAACTCTCCAGAAGTGCCGGATATTGCCCAGCGTTTGGGTACTACAAGGTCAGCGGCAGCCCTGGAATTATGGCGATCGCACCTCGAAGGAGCAGTGATCGCCATTGGTAATGCACCCACAGCACTATTCCGGCTATTAGAAATGCTTGATGAAGTAGCTCATAAACCTGCTATAATTTTAGGCTTTCCAGTGGGGTTTGTCGGTGCAGCAGAATCGAAAGCCGCATTGGCAGCAGACAGCCGAAATGTCCCATTTTTGACCTTACATGGTCGGCGCGGTGGAAGTGCGATCGCGGCAGCAGCAGTTAACGCCTTGGCAACGGAGGAAGAATAATGATCAAAAACAAAGGTCGTCTTTATGGAATTGGTGTCGGACCAGGCGATCCAGAACTATTGACACTGAAGGCATTGCGGTTATTACGTGCGGCTCCCGTGATTGCCTATCAATCAGCAATAGATAAACAGAGTATTGCTAGAGCGATCGTCGCACAGTATCTTCCTGGCAATCAAATCGAGGTTCTATTTCACCTCCCCCGCGCTTTGGAGCCAGAAAAGGCAAAGTCTATTTATGACAAGGAAATTGAACCAATCGCCGACCATTTAGCAGCCGGTCGAGATGTCGTGGTGTTGTGCGAGGGTGATCCATTTTTCTATGGCTCATTCATGTACCTGTTCACACGGTTATCTGACCAGTACCAAACAGAAGTTGTCCCTGGAGTTTCCTCACTAATGGCTTGTCCGGTAGCCTTGGGTGTACCTTTCACCTACTACACCGATATCCTCACAGTCCTACCCGCCCCATTGCCAGCAGAAGAACTGACTACACATCTGCTAATGACCGATGCCGCCGCAATTATGAAGTTAGGTCGTCATTTTACCAAAGTACGGGATATCCTACATAAATTAGGGTTAGCATCACGGGCAAGATATATTGAGCGGGCATCAACGTCACAGCAACGCATTGTACCTCTAGATGAAGTTGATCCAGCCGAAGTCCCCTATTTCTCGATGATTGTGATTCCCACCAAAAATCGACTATAGACCTTAAAATAATTTGTGATTCGTAAGTAGATGAGAATAAATCAAAGTAGGTTAAGTAATCTAAAAAATCATCATAGTATCACTATATGATACTATAAGAATGGAACTTAACACTAAACACCAAAAAACTCTTGATGCTCTTTTTCAAAACCCCATCAGATCAAATATTTCCTGGAGTGATATAGAGTCTCTATTAGCTGCTCTGGGTGCTGAGGTATCACAAGGAAGAGGGTCAAGAGTCAGATTTGCTCTTAATGACATAAGAGCTACATTTCACAGACCACACCCTGAAAAAGAAACTGACAAAGGTGCTGTTAAATCGATGCGGCGGTTCTTGACAGAAGCGGGGATTAAAGAAGCAGTGACTGAAAACGATGAAATATAAAGGATATGAAGCATCTGTAGAATTTGATGCTGAGGCAGAAATTTTTCACGGTGAAGTAATTAATATTCGGGACGTGATTACTTTTCAAGGTAGTAGCGTAGACGAACTAAAACAAGCTTTTTCTGATTCAGTGGATGATTATTTAGATTTTTGTAGACAACGTGGGCAGGAGGCTGATAAGCCATTCTCAGGTAAATTCATGGTAAGAATTGACCCTGATTTACACAAAAAAATTGTAGTTAAAGCAAAGAAAGAGGGACAAAGCCTTAACTCGTTGGTCGAAAAAAGCTTGCGCCTGTACGCTAGTTAAGTTAGCTAGTTAGTTAGTTAAACCGATTTGCAATGACGCTCTCTACAAGCTAATGGAGCCTCAGCCGGAAATCAAGCTTTAGGGGTGAATAGTGAAGCCTTAGTCAAAGTAACAAGTGGAGCGATCGCGGGAACTTATTTAGCGATCAACAATAGCACTGCTGGTTTTCAGTCGAGTAGTGATTTGTTAGTCAATTTAACAGGATTAACGGGTACTTTACCGGCGTTTGGAAATATTGCAGTGAGCAGTTTCTTTGTTTAGTTAGCACCATTCGTAAGAGATTAAGACAAAATCATTTTTGTCAATTAATCATCCTGAAAATATGCTGGATTAGTGAGTATTGAATTAATTTACGCCGTATGCAACTTTTACTCAGACCTAACCTCCAGCCACCTTCCCTAGTATTGGGAGTGAGATCAGAATATTAAGTTGCACATCGCATTTAATTTTAACGAAAATTTATGAAGCGATCGCAATGACTGGGACTGCTTCTAAGCAGTGAGGGATCGAGTCAGGCGATCACAGAGGTGTAGAATAGAGGTTCAATGCCTAAAACTATTGTTAAAGTTGGTTTATATAAAAAACCATGATTTTCAAACTAACCTGCGGAATGTGGGTTAAAAATTCATAATTTATATAGACTTTACTATAAAGAAATACTTCAATAAAATTTGATGGCTTCTAATAGCACCTTCACTCCTAATACGATCGCTGCTGGCTTTCATGCCCTGTCTGACCCCCTACGGATTCAGGTATTAGAACTGCTGCGCTCTCAAGAACTATGCGTATGTGACCTGTGCAACCACCTGGGAACCACTCAGTCTAAACTGTCTTTTCACCTCAAAACCCTGAAAGAAGCTGGGTTAGTTCGCGCTCGTCAAGAAGGTCGCTGGATTTACTACAGCCTCAATCTGCCACAATTTGTTGCCCTAGAGCAGTATTTAGCAGAATTCCGCCGCTTTAGCCCAATATTACCTATTCGTCCATCCTGCGAGCCTTAAAAATTCATCAATTTTTTTTGTAATATTTTGTTTCCTTATAATTCTATAGGTATTGACAAATCAATTTTTTTTGAAATGATAGAGATATACTCTTGATATAACTCGCAGAGGTGGGGTCAATGAAGACAACAGCCAAGAAATTGGCGATGCCTGCGGTGGGCGTAGCTGCGGCACAGGGAATGTTGGCTCTGAAAACCAGTTGCACAGTAGTATCCAACACATCCGCTCAAATTCAGCAGTCACAGAAGGTAACTGGGGTAAGAGATTCTAGTAAGGTTGCAACAACAATTAAAATTAATGGTTCCAGCACAGTCTATCCGATTACAAAGGCGATGCCTGCGGCGGGCTACGCCTACGCCAAAGACTATCAAGCTAACCCACCAACTTGTTGCCACTGAAACTTTAGAATGCAAGTATTGTGAACCCTGTAATGAACAAAAAGACTTCAAAACGCCTTTCCTTTCTTGACCGATTCCTGACCTTGTGGATTTTTTTAGCAATGGCTATTGGCGTTGCTCTGGGCTATTTCTTTCCTGGAATAGAAGCGTTTATCAATCAGTTTCAGGTAGGAACAACCAATATCCCAATTGCCATTGGATTAATTCTAATGATGTACCCACCCCTAGCTAAGGTGCGATACGAAGAGTTAGGGGATGTATTTCGCAACGGAAAAATTCTTGGTGTGTCACTAATTCAGAATTGGATCATTGGGCCAATTTTGATGTTTGCTCTGGCGGCTACCTTTTTACATGGTTATCCAGAATATATGACGGGATTGATTCTGATTGGATTAGCCCGATGTATTGCAATGGTAGTTGTGTGGAGTGACTTGGCACGAGGTAATACAGAATACACGGCTGGATTGGTTGCTTTCAACAGCATCTTTCAGGTCATATTTTATAGTCCTTATGCATGGTTCTTTATCACTGTACTGCCGCCACTCTTTGGGTTACAAGGCAGTGTTGTTAATGTCAGCATTGCCGAGATTGCCCAAAGTGTATTTATCTATCTCGGTATTCCTTTTTTAGCTGGATTTTTCACTCGTTACTTCTTAGTAAAGGTGAAAAGTAGGCAGTGGTATCACGACAAATTTGTGCCTAAAATCAGCCCCATTACGCTGATTGCTCTGTTATTTACAATCGTAGTTATGTTCAGCTTGAAAGGTAATTTGATCGTTCAGATACCTTTAGATGTGGTGAAGATTGCAATTCCGATGATCATCTACTTCGTGATCATGTTTCTAGTTAGCTTTTATATGGCTTGGCGGATTAAGACAGATTATTCTAGAGCGGCAAGTGTAGCGTTTACATCAGCCGGAAATAATTTTGAATTAGCGATCGCAGTTGCGATCGCAGTGTTTGGCATTAATTCGGGTGTTGCTTTTGCTGCTGTTGTTGGCCCTCTAGTGGAAGTGCCTGTATTGATTGGTCTTGTTAATGTTGCTTTCTGGTTGGAAAAACGTTATTTCCTAACACCTGAATCGAGAACCTAATAAATTTAGTCAAATTATTTGGAAAAGTTGAACCATGAAACGTGTGATGTTTGTCTGCAAAAAGAATTCTGCCCGTTCCCAAATGGCGGAAGGTTTTGCTAAAACCCTTGGTAAAGGAAAGATTGAAGTGATTAGCTCTGGATTAGAAGCAAGTCTTATCAGACCAGAAGCAATCGCCACCATGAAAGAAATTGGTATCGACATTACCGATCAATATTCCAAACCTCTGAGTGACTTTAAAGCCGAAGACTTTGATGTAGTGATTTCTTTGTGTGGTTGTGGCGTGAATTTACCGCCGGAGTGGGTTGTGCGGGAAGTATTTGAAGACTGGCAGTTAGATGATCCAGCAGAACAACCGGAAATTTTTCCAAGAGTCCGTGATGAAATCAAAGAACGGGTGACTCAATTGATTGAATCTGTGAATAAAGAATTTACACCTGCTCGATAACGATTGCAACGTTTAAATCAAATTGTAGTACTGGGATTAGACTAAGGCACGAACCAATGGAGCAAGAAACAATTCAACTAATTTCAGAGAACCTGTGGTGGGTGATTCCAGGGAAACTAGCAGGTGTTCGTAAGCCAATGGCAGAGGAGTTGACAGAGTTACAGGCTACTGGTATTGGTGCGATCGTCTCTGTTATGGATGACCCCTCTAACCTAGATTTGTATCAAAAGGCCAACATTCCTCATCTCTGGTTGCCAATCAAAGGTGGCACTGCACCCAGCTTAGAGCAACTTCAGCAATTACAAAACTTCATTGACAGTCAAAAAGGCATTGGCAACGCTGTTGCAGTTCATTGCACCAGTGGAAGGCGTAGAACGGGAACCATACTGGCTTCTTACCTGATTTACACTGGATTGTCTTATAAGGACGCAATACACAAAATCCACTACGCAAATCCTGATGTCGAATTGCGAGAAAGCCAAAGCACCTTTTTGCGAGAGTTGGAGGAAAATAAGCAATTACCATGACGACATTCGATCATCCCCCTAGAATTTTATTTTTGTATGGCTCCCTGCGTGAGCGTTCCTATAGCCGTCTCTTGGCAGAGGAAGCAGCACGCATCATTGAAGAATTTGGGGCAGAGGTGAAGTTTTTCGATCCACTTGAACTGCCAATATACGGCAGCGTACCTGACACTCACCCAAAGGTGCAGGAGTTGCGCGAATTAAGCTTGTGGTCAGAAGGACAAGTTTGGTCTAGCCCAGAACTGCACGGTCAAATTTCTGGTATTATGAAAAACCAGATCGATTGGATTCCCCTGACTATGGGAGCGATGCGCCCGACTCAAGGCAGAACTTTGGCGCTCATGCAGGTGAGCGGTGGATCGCAGTCTTTCAACGCCCTTAACACATTAAGAATTCTTGGGCGCTGGATGCGAATGTTCACTATCCCCAATCAATCCTCAGTGGCTAAAGCATATCAGGAGTTTAACGAAGACGGCACTATGAAGGATTCGCCCTACCGCGATCGCGTTGTAGACGTTATGGAAGAACTTCACAAGTTTACCTTGCTATTGCGTGACAAAGTTGATTATCTTACAGACCGCTACAGTGAACGTAAGGAAAAAGCTGCTAAAGAGACAATCATGATCAAAAAATAACCTCCTGGCTGCTTGAACCAGGGGTATAAAAACAAATGGATTCATCTTTACAAGCGTTGTAGCAAGCTCAAACCGTGGCTATCAGTACCACAGGTATTGAGAAGAAAGTATTCATCAGCTAACTTTTGCACTTGTTCTGATTCTAAGGTGCTGGGTTTCCAAGGGTTGGGGTTATTGTAAGCATAGAAAGTTTCCACACCATCGATACCCTTTTGAGCAGCAGCCGGAATCAAGTCGAAATGCGATCGCTTGTAACGAGCCGGATGAGCCAGAACCGCCAATCCCCCAGCTTCATGAATAGCGGCAATCACGTTACTTGCCTGATATTCTTTGCCTATAGTCGCCCTTCTTTGCAGATAGGGTTTCATACTAGGGTGTTCTGTCCCAAAAGCGTAAGCTAAAATGTGAACTTCTATATCCAAAAGGTTCGCATTGATTTCTACGCCACTCCACAGGTGAGGAGTGCTTGCATCAGGATTAATCCACTTCCAGTCTTCTAACCAAGCAAGTGATGCTTGATAGCCGTTAATACTATGATGATCGGTGATAGCCAACCCTTTTAGCCCAATAGCGATCGCTTGCTCCATCAATTCACTCGGTTGCAACCTCCCATCCGAGTAGATAGTATGCATGTGAAAGTTGAATAACTTCGGACAACTATATGCATCAATGTTTTGGAATACTTGCTTCAAAAGTTCTGTCGAAGCAGTCGTTCGGGCAAAATTTACAACCATAACCCCCTCGGAACAAATATATTTTTCACACATTAAAACGCCACACTTACAGATGAGAAACATCCAGCACCGTTAATTAGTGTTGGCAGTTATTTACTCAGCTTTAATTAGCAAATTTTTCAATATGTTAAGACTACGTTAGCAAATCTCAACGTTAGTAGGCGTGAGTATTTTTTATTACTTTTTATATAAGTATAAAAAATAATACATATAATATATGATAAATACGGCTATAGCATTTGGAGCAAATGAATTGGTATAATGAGGTTCGGTAAAATAACTCTCTCTCCTAAGCCTGAAACAGACTTTTAGTCAGTGTATAAAAACTTTTATTTATATCGTTAATCCTACTAATTCCCCCGAACCAGCAATAACTTTACCGATCGCATAAGTGGGAATATCTTGTGATTGAAAATGGGTAATTGTCTGCTCAATCTGATCGGGTGGAACTAGCAGGACAAATCCAATCCCCATATTAAACGTATTGTACATAGCTTGAGGGCTGACCTCTCCTGCTTCAGCTAGCCATTGAAATACAGGGGGGATATTCCATCTGCTGGGGTCAATTTTAATCGCTTGACCTTGACCTAAGCATCTAGGCAAGTTTTCTGGCAATCCGCCACCTGTAATGTGAGCCATACCATGAATTGACAAACCTGCTTGCAGCGCGGCTAAAACGGGTTTAACATAAATCCGAGTAGGTTTCAGGAAAGTTTCTCCCAGAGTTTCACTACTTAACAAGTCTGGCGCATCGCTCCACGTAAAGCCGCCATCGTTAACAATCTTTCGTACTAAGCTTAAACCATTACTGTGTACACCAGTACTAGCAAGTGCGATCGCTACATCCCCTATTTGTACCTGGGAACCGTCTAGCATCTTGCTTTTTTCGACAATTCCTACACAAAACCCAGCTAAGTCATACTCACCCACTTGGTAGAAACCAGGCATTTCTGCTGTTTCTCCTCCTAATAAGGCACAACCAGCTTGTTTACATCCAGAGGCTATACCCGCAACCACGTCAGTTAGTTGTTCTTTGTCTAGCTTACCGGTTGCCACATAATCTAAAAAAAACAGAGGTTCCGCGCCAGATGTCAACACATCGTTAACACACATCGCTACCAAATCAATGCCAACAGTGTCATGGTGATTGAGAATGTGAGCTATTTTTAGCTTTGTACCCACACCATCAGTACCGGAAACCAAAACTGGTTCCTTGAAACCTCCTGGTAGTTGAAAGCAGCCGCCAAAGCCACCCAATCCGCCAATTACTTCCGGTCTGAAAGTGCTGTGAACCAAATTGCGAATTTGATCTACAAAGCCCCGACCAGCCTCAACATCAACTCCTGCATCCCGATAATCCATTCCCTACTACACCCTGATTAATTTAAATTAGAAGTCAAAACTCCTAACTCTTAACTCCTAACTTTAAAATACTTCATCTTCAATACCACGCCACCATTCTCCTAAATTCATCAAATCTTGGTAAATATCTTCTAATTCTTTAGTATAAACATCGTCTGTAAGCATAGCTCGACGTTCTTGCAGTTTCTTGAGCCGTAGTTGTGCTAATAGCCAAGGTTTAGTGATGCTATTTGTTGCTTCGATGTATTGTGCTAGTTCTTTGCTATCCATATATTTCGATTTTAATATTACTACTTTTAATATACAGGAGGCAGTTCAGAGCAACCAAAGGCGATCAGGGAAAGTAGTTGGCAAATAAGAGGGTGTTTACAACACCCTCTTATGGATAGAATTTACCTCTACTGTTTAGGGCGCAAGAAAGTTGGGAGTACTACTACCACCATTACGGCCAACAGCCGGGATCTCCAATAAGGCATCGGTAGCTTTCCCAGTACCGTCGTCGGTAACAGAAATTTCGCTTCCTGGATGTCCATTAGGGATGAACAACTGTGGATGGTCGAAGGGCGCTTTATCGTAACGAACTCGCTCGTCAGTGAGCGCCTTCAGAAAAGCTACCAGATCATCTTTATTCTGATCGCTCAGGTTAAGGTTCTCGATATCCGCATCCAGATTTTTGATGTTCTGCTCATGGAAGTCACCACCGCGATTGTAAAACTCAACCACTTGTTTGAGGGTCAACGTCCCTCCATTGTGGAAGTACGGTGCGGTGAGTTCCACATTCCGAAGTGTGGACGTTTTGAAGGCTCCGTCTGCGGCTATTCTCTGGTCAGGGCTGACCGTGATATTGGGGTCTTCGCCAAGAAGCTGCTTGAATTTCCCTAGTTGAGCTACTCGTGACTCTGAGAGCGGATTCCCAAACGGGTCTTTATCACCCACACCTAAGTCGTCTGTAGTGGGTCTGACACCAATGTTGTAAAAGCCGTTGTCATAGACGGCTTGTTCTCCATCCCCCATGATCATGCGTTCGAGTCGTTGATCCCGCACGTTTTTCACGGAAGCATTGGTGAATTCTGCCCCACCATGACAGTTGATGCATTTAGCAGATCCCTCGAAAAGCTGTTTACCCCTCAATTGCTGACCAGTTAAGGCGTTTTTGTTGCCATCAAAGTACTGGTCGATAGGTGCATTGTCAGATACTAATGTGGACTCGTACAGTTGAATCGCTAGCCCGAAGAAAAGCGAAAAGTTGTACTCCATCAGCGTGTATGCCTCTTTATTTGGCTCGACAATACTCCCCGCGCTCAAGAGGACGGGTTGCCGACTACCGTCAGTTTTATCAACCTGAATTGACCAGGGGGAATTCCACCACTCTGGCTCGAAGGCATCCTTAATCAGTTGGTTGTAGTTCTTATTCAGTCCCTTTCCATTGGGCGCTCTGTAAATACCTAAGGTACTGTCGTCAACAGCCACCCTCTGTCCTGCGAGTGGTTTCAGACTCGTGGAAAGTAATTTTTTACCAGTTTTCCTTGGTAGCTTTAGTCCCGCACGACGTTTCTTTAAAAGATTTTTCCCAACCACTTTGTTACCGACATCCTGAAACGTGCGACCGTCAGCAGACATCTCAAATGAGCTAATCGGTGGCCCCACTGCCTGCGAAGCAAGAGATGAATTCTTGAGTTTAATACTGACTTGTTGTGGTGTGGTTAGAGAATTTGCTGCTTTGTAAAGTTTAGCGTTGGGGTCTCTTAATCCAAACGGATTAACCCCATTGAAGTAGTTCTGAGCTCGTCCATCCCAAAAGTTGCGGAAATTGAACACCGCATTAATCATAGTTGGTGTGTTGCGCGGTTCTACCTGACGGGTTTCGATGTTGTTCACATTGAAGGTTGGATCGTCGATTTGAGTCACATTGTCTTTCGGATTACCAGGAGTAATACTCACGAACTTGGTATTGAAGACTCCTTGGGAAGAGGCAACATCGTCAATGTCAGAAATAACAGTAGAGTTACGGTTGTTTACATCTGTCAGTTTATGGAATGGGAAATCTCTAGCCTTTAGCGTGTAGTTTGGCCCTCCGAGACTGAAAGTAGTATCGGGAGCCGGCTCGCCGATTGCATCCACACGCAAAATCCCTGGATTAAGCTGGTTTTTAGCCCTGTTGTCCACTCCGGCTTTGAAGTGACAACTAGCACAGGACTGAAGACCATCGCTGCCGACCTGCATATCCCAAAAAAGAGCCTTTCCTAGAGCGATCGCTTTGCTCTTATCGGTTACGTAGCCTGTATAGTCTGGCCCTGGAATCGGCACAGTTTTTAGCGAAGCTAGTGGCTGGGAGGGCGGTGTTATCTGTGCCGATACAGTATGTCCGGCTAGCACTGCGATCGCAACGAGTACCGCGATCGTCACACTGCTTTTCATTTTCCTTGACAACCTTGATGCCAAATCAGTCATCCTACCTAACACAGCAGCCACAAAAATGGCGCTAAGTTTGATTTTCTTCATGTTTTATATTAAAATTGCCAATTTTCTCAAAGGTTGAAGCATTACGGCTCCACCTTCTACTCGGAAATATTGTTGTATTTCACTACACGTACTTAATTATGAGTTTTTTTAAACTTAATTAACTTAACTTTACAAAAACCTCACCAAAAGCTCAGTATTGTTTCGGTTATGGCTATATGACCATACAATATCTTTACAATATTCTCCAGCCAAAATAAAAACAGCCACGATAGCACTCGTGACTGTTAGTAACTATTACTAAATTAACTAACTGGTTGTCTCCGCTTTACATAGCTGTTAAAAGCCACTGTTACAACCAGTTCAAAACTAGTAGTTAATTAAGCTTTGGCTAAGTTTTCAGCAGCGAAGTCCCAGTTAACCAACTGTTCTAGGTAATTCTTAATGAACGCCGGACGGGCGTTTTTGTAGTCAATGTAGTAAGCGTGTTCCCAGACATCTAAGGTTAGGAGTGCCTTCTGACCATGAGCTAAAGGGTTTTCTGCATTTGGTGTTTTAATCACCTTCAGCGTACCACTATCATCAATCAGCCAAGACCATCCACTGCCGAACTGAGTTGCGGCGGCGTTAGAGAACTCTTCTTTGAATTTGTCTAAGCTACCAAAATCTTTATCAATCTTGGCTGCAAGTTCACCGGTGGGTGCACCGCCACCTGCTGGCTTCAGGGAATTCCAGAAGAAGGTGTGGTTCCAAACTTGGGCAGCATTGTTGAAGATTCCTACTTTAGAGGAGTCTTTGAAGGAAATTTTGATCACCTCTTCCAGAGACTTATTAGCAAGTTCCGTACCTTCAACGAGCTTGTTGAGGTTGTCTACATAAGCTTTGTGATGTTTGCCATAGTGATACTCGAAAGTCTCAGCTTTCATGCCATGTGGCTCTAGAGCATTAATGTCAAAGGGTAGTGGTTCTTGTACAAATGCCATTGTGTGAAATCCTCTCTTTATCGGTTTCCAGTCTTAAACTATTGCAGAAGCTTAGAAAATTAACAGCTTTTGTTTTTGGCAGTTTTATTTCCTTAATCATGGAACATAAAACTTAACATCGTCATTCTACTACTAAAGTGAAGATCAAGTGAAGAGACAAAAAAGTACTTAAATTATAAATAAAAATACTAGTGATTAAGGTATAAGAACCCCACCCCCAACCCCCTCCCCGCAAGCGATGAGGGGGCTATGATGTACCTCATTTGATTAGGAAAAGCTATACCACCCTTTTGAATTAAAAAACTAACAGCAAATTGTGATGATTACCACTGAGATAAACGCTGCTGGTAGTAGTTAACAATTTGTGCCGTAACTTCAAATACGTTCAGACCATCGGTTTGAACTTCGATCGCATCCGCTGCTTTTTGCAAAGGAGAGACTTTCCGTGTACTATCTTTCCAGTCACGTTCGGCAATATCCCGTTCCATCTGCTCTAGACTCACTTCGGGTTGACCTTGTTTGTTAAAGTCTTGCTGGCGGCGACGGGCACGTTCACTCACAGAAGCGGTTAAGAAGATTTTCACTTCGGCATCGGGGAATACATGAGTACCGATGTCTCGCCCTTCAGCGACTAACCCACCTTTTTTACCCCAGCTTTGCTGTTGTTTAACTAGTGCTTGACGGACAGCGCTTTGGGCTGCGATCGCCGACACTTTAGATGTTACCTCAATCGTGCGAATTGCCTGGGTAACATCAGTGCCATTAATCCAAACCCGCACAGTCGATTGTAAATCCTGGGTGGGACTGAGTTCAATTTTACACTGGCTAGTTAATTCAGCGATCGCACACTCATCGTCAATAGCAATGTTCATTTGCAACACTAACCAAGTCACAGCCCGGTACATCGCTCCTGAATCCAGATACACCAAATTCAAGTTTGCTGCCACTTGACGCGCCACTGTGGATTTCCCAGCCCCAGCTGGACCATCAATGGCGATAATGGGTTGACGATCGCGCAATATCGTATTGTCAATCAAACGTGTAGAACCCAGACGAGCTGCGATCGCCACCATTCCTTCCTCCTCAACTTTTTCTAAAGACATCAACGTAGTCGGTTCAACCAATTCAATATATTCCACTAAGACCGTACTGACCATTGCCACTTCTTGCTGTACCACTGCAATTAACTTGCTGCGATCGCGATCGCCAGCCTGAAAAGCAGCTTCAGCTCGTTGCAAACCGCGATATAGCACCGCTGCTTGCTCTTTTGCCGTTGCAGTCAAATATTGATTACGAGAACTCAAAGCCAGACCCGACGCTTCTCGTACTGTTGGACAAGCAACAATTTCTACTGGCAAATTTAAGTCAGCTACTAGCCGTTTAATAATTGCCAGTTGCTGACTATCCTTTTGGCCAAAGTAGGCTCGGTCAGGCTGTACCAAGTTGAAAAGCTTGGTAATAATCGTAGCGACACCCTGAAAGTGACCTAGCCGAGAATGACCACACAAGTTTGTTATCATAGCAGATGGGGGGATAACTTGTGTAACCGTTGACTCTTGTTCTTGTATGCTCTTCTGAGGAACTGCGATTTCTCCCGGAGTCGGCGCAAAAATTGCATCTACCCCAGCTTGTTCGCAAAGTTGTTGGTCTTGCTCTAAAGTGCGGGGGTAGCTTTGATAATCCTCGTTGGGAGCAAATTGCAGAGGATTGACAAAAATACTAACAATCACCGTAGAATTTTCTTGGCGCGCTCGTTGAATCAAGCTTAAATGACCTTGATGCAAACTCCCCATTGTCGGCACCAGACCGAGTGCCGTCTGATGCCAATCAGTCATCTCATCTACTAGCAGATTCTCACTAGCTGCAATCAGCTTGTTTTCTGAGCAGCGTTTAGTTAAATAGCAGCGTAAAGCTGCGACTGTTGTGAGCAGGCGCACAAAAATACCCCTAGTTCTTATCGATCCCTCCCCCGTTAGTTTATATCTGAAATACAAGGAAGAGATGTTTGAACTAGGGATTGGGCATTAGGCATTAGGCAGTAGTAATTAAGTTTCTTCCCTATTCCCTATTCCCTATTCCCTACTCCCTATTCCCTACTCCCTACTCCCTAATAATTATTTCCCCAAAACTTCAATCTGTACTAGCGCCACACCACTACCCATCATTCCCAAAATCCGAGCCGCACCAGCAGACACGTCAATGATTCTACCCCGAATGAATGGCCCTCGGTCATTAATCCGCAACACTACAGAACGACCGTTGCGGGTGTTGGTTACACGGACTTGCGTACCAAAGGGTAAACTGCGATGAGCGGCGGTCATTCCTTCTGGATTGAACCTTTGACCGCTAGCAGTACGATTGCCAGAACCATCATAGCCGTAAAAAGAAGCCATGCCTTTGAAGCTAATTCGCACGACTCCGACGGCAATCTTTTGGGGCAATTTAGGTATCGATATTGGCAGACGCATTGGTAAATTTGCAATCTCTCTTAGGGGAGATGCATTGCCTAACAGTCTCCGCAGGCGATTGGTTGCTTGCAATGCATCTTGCGCCAGATTGTTAGTAGTATCTGCTAGTCGTGTCCCTTCATTGATTTCAACCAATTCTTCGCCATTAATTTTGATTGTATAGCGATCGCCATTTTGCTGGATAGGGGTACTTTTGTTTTGCGTTTGATTAGCAAGTGTAGATTTTCCCCCGGCTTTCCAACTTACCGTAATCTTGCTCCCGTCTACATTTTCCCGGTTCAATTGGTTGATTTTAGCTGCTATTATACCAGCTATCTGAACCGGGTCATTATCAACAGAGCTAATCTGGTTATTTACACCCGTTACGTTCCCAGCACTTTCAGTATTTAGTGAGTTGCTAGCAATAAGGGCATACGATTGTACGCCCCCAGAATTTCCAATTGCACCAACTTTTTTAGTTTTAAGACTCGTATCTGCTACAGAACTCAAAAAGGTGAGAACAGGTATATTTTTGATAAAAAGGGTTGCCGCTTTACGTCCTCCAATGTTGTGAGGATGAATTTGTGTAATCACAGCATCCAAGGTTTGTTTCCCTGCTGTTGATTGGTACTCTCCCACTTTCACCACATCAGGGGCAGGTGATTTTTGAGAAGCTAGCACATTTCCCTTAGTGGTTTGAGTGCAACCGACTGTGGGTATCCCCAAAACAGTCACAAACAGGGTGACAATAGGCCAAAAATGTCTTTGATTCATGCGTCCAATTTTTAAAGCGACTGTAGAACTTAAGTTTTATGATTCGTGGGATTTTTCACTAGTGAGAGTGATTTCCCTCCCGGAAAACTCGAACTCGTTTCGCTTTCAGTTTTGTTATTTATAACTGCAACAGACTAGCATGAACCTTTTGGCATGGGGATCAGGGTTTTAGCGTAATTCTCGGCAACTTGATCAAATTAAAATTCCAATTTCAAGGGCGAAACCTTTCTCAAATCAGGTTCTTGGCTGTGTAACGTTTTTTTTCGGCAAGTCAAAAATTTCTTAAAAAACTTTACGTTGATTGGATGCCAGAGTGACGAAACCTTGTTCAAGTCGGTTCTAAAGGGCTGCAATTACCCGTGTATTTTAGATGACAATGATTAGACGCATTTTTGTACGTATTTAATATAACTTTTATTAAATAGCATCGGCAAGAATACTCAAAATTAGTTGTTTAATAAAATCTTTAAATTTTTCTATGAATAAGTTGTCATAGGTGTTACATATAAGATTATTATGCAAATTAGGTTGAATTTACGATCTTTTTTTCAAGTTTTTCCTAGCTAAATTCACCATGACTTGTATCGTTCTTAACTAGACATAAAATAGTGATATATATAACTTACCGTAACAGTATTGCTGAGTATAAAAAAAAGGAAGATACTCAAGCTAATATTTTTTGCAATTAATGATAAAAAAATTAGGAAAACTTGGCGATCGCTGGTAAAAAAGAATTTATTTGTATCAAAAAATACAACAGGTGTTTTTTGCTCTAAGTACTTACTCAAAGATGATTTTTGAGAGCAAGATTTCATTTTCAAAAGTCTTTGCAAGAAATAAATCGGTTATAGGGAAACTGTACACCCCTACTATATATAGTATGTATTTTATGAAATGCAATCTGCCTAATGACAAACCAAGCAAATCAAGGAGATTTAGGAATAGACCCATCACCATTATTAGAAGTTCTCAACGAGTTGCATTCCCGGTACAAACCACTGCGGGATGGTGTAGTAGCGAACTACATTCCAGAATTGGCCAAGGCAAACCCGGACTTGTTCAGCATTTGCATTGTGACAGTAGATGGTCAGGTTTACAAAGTTGGAGACTATGAGCAACTTTTTACCATTCAGTCAATTTCCAAGGTGTTTGCTTATGGACTTGCCTTAGAAGATCATGGACTGGATTACGTTTTGACTAGAGTTGGTGTAGAACCGACAGGGGATGCATTCAATGCGATTATTTTAGATGAGCAATCAAAGCGACCCTATAACCCAATGGTAAACGCAGGCGCGATTGCTACCACTAGCTTAATTAAAGGAGCAGGCCCAACCGAACGCCTCAACCGAATGCTGGATATGTTCCGGCGATATATTGGCCGCGATGTGTTCGTTGACATTTCAGTTTTTACCTCAGAACGCAGTACGGGACATCGCAACCGCGCAATGGCGCATCTGATGCTCAACTTTGGCATGATTGACCGGAACATTGAAGAAGCACTAGATTTATATTTCCAGCAATGTGCTGTGATGGTGAATTGCCAAGACTTAGCAGTGATGGCGGCTACCCTGGCTAACAGAGGTATTAACCCCATCAAAAAAGAACAGGCGGTAGATAAGCGTTACATCAAAGATATTCTGAGTGTTATGTATACCTGTGGGATGTACAACTTTGCAGGTGAGTGGGCTTACAAAATTGGTCTGCCGGCCAAAAGCGGTATTTGTGGTGGGATTATCGCCGTTGTACCGCATAAAATGGGCATTGGAGTTTTTTCGCCGCTGCTGGATGTGCGTGGTAACAGTGTGCGCGGGGTAAAAGTGTGTGAAGAACTTTCTCAACGCTTAGGTCTACATCTATTTGAGTGTCAAGGAAAAGGTGGAAATAAGGAGCCAAATTATCTCAATAATCAAACAGAATCAGATTTTAGTCTAAAAAACATAGAAAACTAACGCACTCTCAAAAGACTAGTCTTACAGAGATTTATTTGGAATTTTTAATGGCAGAGTAGTAATGATTTTGTAAAGCTCCCGTAATATTACTGCTTTTATCGGAATATCTATAGTAAGATTAAAGACATTTAAGAATAAATATTTTATATTTTAGATGAATTGCTTTTCTCAGAAAGTAACGGATTCTCAAGAGAGTATTTCACAACAGACTCAGCTTGGTCAGATATGTGGTTCCAAGCAGTTATTTTGCGACCGCTATGAAATACTCCAAATTTTGGGTAGAGGTGGTTTTGGCGTTACGTTTTTAGCCAAAAATGCCCTATTACCAGGGACTCCTCTCTGTGTCATTAAACAGCTTTGTCCGAAAACGATTAATCCTCAAAGTTGGCAAAGGGCTTGTATGCGCTTTGAAAAAGAAGCAAAAACCTTAGCCCAACTCGGTAGTCATTCTCAAATTCCCATGCTACTAGACTACTTTCAGGCGAAAGGGGAGTTTTATTTAGTTCAAGAGTACGTCCGGGGTTTGACTTTGGCACGAGAAGTGCGGCGAACTGGCCCCAAAAGTGAAGCCACAGTTAAACAATTTTTGCAGGAATTATTACCAGTATTACAGTATCTTCATAAACATTGTGTAATTCATCGGGATATTAAGCCCCAAAATTTATTGCGGTGTGAAGATGACGGGCGAGTAGTGTTGATTGATTTTGGTGCAGTAAAAGAGCAATTAGTTAACCAAGTTGCAAACACCAATTTTATCGGCACTAGGGGATTTGCACCACCAGAACAGTTTTCTCTACATCCAGTTTATGCCAGTGATATTTATGCACTGGGTATAACTTGTATTTATATGTTGACTGGCAAAAGTCCTTTAGAATTTGACTATGACCTGAACACTGGTGAAATATGTTGGCAAAAAGAGGTAAATATCAGCGACAGTTTTGCCCAGGTTTTAGGAAAAATGGTGAAAATTACTTTAGATGAGCGATTTAAAACTGCTAATGAAGTGATGAAAGCTTTAGGGAATCAAAGCTATTTGCCTGCTTTGGCTGACTGTTTAACTAACCAAAAATTAAACAATAAAAGTATTACACAACACGACAATTCTGATGTATATGTGCCACCTGTAGCTAGAACTGCTAGTGCCATTCGCAAATGGAGAACAAGGCTCAATGAAGCAAAATTGCAGAGTTAAGTTGAAGTTTTATTTGCTTAAAGTATCAAATGAACAATTATTAATCAGCGATTTCAAATATCCAAAACAAATTTTGTAACCATTTTGACTTCATTTTATAGTCAGTAATAGTTAATTAATGAAGAGTTTCACTTAATACTTAGCCAATTTTGCTTGCCAATATACAAGCAAAATTACTAGGGCTAGCAGTTTAGAAAAAATTTCTATTCAGATTCTTATATAATTGGTAAAATAATTAATCTTATGACTCTCGTAGTTTTCCACAGATGAGGAAGACTAACTACTATTTACAAAGTTAACTATATAAGTAATTCCCCAATCCCCAGTACAGGGTTTTCTACCACAAGTAAGCGAGAGTCAATTATCTTAAGGGAAAATTCGGGACAAACTTAGCCTAAGTTGTCATGCAGTCGCGCCTGTCAGATCATGATCTGCTGCTTAAATCCCGATTGCCTAAATCCCCTGAATCCCAATGGAAAAAAGTTTTGCCAAAGTTGCAGCACCCCGCTGGTGTCACTTTTAAGAAATCGCTTCCGTGTCATCCGAGTCCTTTCAGATGAGGGGGGATTTGGCAGAACCTATCTATCAGAAGATGTAGATAAACTCAATGAACGTTGTGTCATCAAGCAATTAGCTCCAAAATTCCAAGGAACTTGGTCGCAAAAAAAGGCGATGGAGTTGTTTGCTGAAGAAGCGCAGCGACTACAAGAACTCGGAGAACATCCCCGAATTCCGACTCTGCTAGCTTACTTTGAGCAAGACGGCTGCTTGTATTTAGTGCAGCAGTTTATTAATGGAGAAAATTTGTTAAAGGAGTTACAACAGCGTAAGGCGTATAGTGCTAAAGAAATTGAATCTATTTTGCTAGATTTACTCCCCATCCTCAAGTTTATCCACGATCGCAAAGTCATTCATCGGGATATCAAGCCAGAAAATATTATCCGGCATAAAAGTGATGGGCGATTAAGCCTGATTGATTTTGGCTCCTCAAAGCAATTCACAGCGAGGGTTCAGCAGAAAACCGGCACATCCATTGGTTCACATGGTTATTCTCCCCTAGAACAGATTAGAGATGGTAAAGCTTTTCTTGCCAGTGACTTGTTCGGTTTGGGGGCTACCTGTTTTCATCTACTAACGGGAAGTTCTCCCTTTGATCTATGGATGGAATCTGGGTATGCTTGGGTGAGTAATTGGCGGCAATATTTACGGAGTCCATTAAATCCTGAATTGGATTTTGTGATCGACAAGCTTTTGAAAAAAGACATCCAAGAACGTTACCAGTCAGCCGATGAAGTTCTCAGAGACTTGACTCCAAAACAATTACTGGCACTACCTCCAGCCGGAAAATCATCTGGGAAAATACCACCAACTAAAGCCCCATATTCCCCAAAAAATTATACCTTACTGAGAATTTTAATTTTGGTAAGTGCTTTGATTTTGTTGTTCGGATTTGGAGAATCTTGGTATAAACATTTTCGCCAGATTCAAACCAGTTTGTCCTCTAGGCTGAGTCAGCACAATAGTCCTGGTAAAAATGACACGGTTTTAGGTCAATTGCCAAAGATTATTTTGGGAAAGGTTTCATTAGTTAATACCCTGCAAGGACATAAAAACTCGGTTTTATCTATTGCCATCAGCCCCGATGGCAAGACTATTGTCAGTAGTGGCGACAATCGCACCATCAAACTTTGGGATCTCGCAACCGGAAAACAAATCTCCATACTCAATGGACATTCTGCTCTGGTGAATGTCGTGGTGATCAGCCCAGATGGCAAAACTTTAGTTAGTGCTAGTGATGACAACACCATCAAAATCTGGAATCTAGCAACGCGAAAGCAAATTCGTACTCTTACAGGACATTCTGACTCAGTTCATGCCCTAGCCATCAGCGCTGATAGTCAGACCCTAGTTACTGGTAGTGATGACAACACCATCAAAATCTGGGATTTAGCAACAGGAGAGGAAATTAGGACGCTGACAGGGCATAGATTCTGGGTGCGATCGCTAGCCATCAGCCCCGATGGCGTGATTCTTGCCAGTGGTAGTTTTGACAAGACCATCAAAATCTGGAATCTAACAAAGGGATACCCAATCCGCACACTAGAAGGAAATTCTCAAACAGTAACAACTGTGGCTATTAGCCCCGATGGTAAAATTTTAGCAAGTGGTAGCCGCGATGTCTACGACGGGCTACGCCAACGCACCATCAAACTTTGGAATCTCGCTACTGGAAAAGAAATTCAGACACTGGCGGGACATGGCAACACAGTAACAACCGTTGCCTTCAGTGCCGATGGTAAAATTCTTGCTAGTGGCAGCCGCGATCGCACGATAAAATTGTGGAATGTAGCCACAGGAGAGGAAATACTGACATTGGCGGCACACACTAAAACCGTAACATCCGTTACATTCAGTCCCGATGGACAAAACCTTGTTAGTGGTAGTGAAGACAACACTATTAAGATTTGGCGGTTATCTCAGTAAGGTTTTTTCTAAATCACTACTGAGAAATTTACTCTTTCGGATTAAATACTTGTGCTAACAGCAACGCTAATGCTGCTGTACCAGCGATCGCACCCAACTGGAAAAGCGGATTTTTATCTAGCCAGTCGGAAATGCTGGGTACAACCAAGTTACTATAGTCCCCATCCACTCGGTCGTCTTCGGGAACAGATTGGTAAAAATTATTTGGTGCATCTTCAGACTTCGGCTCAGAACTATGCTGTAAATCGAAACCGACGAGCAGTAACAGTGAATCTACTAATGACGGTGAGACGCGCTGTACCAAATCTAATATTTTAGCGACATCCCCAACCAAGAAGTCACGAGTTGGGTGTTCGGCTGCATAGAGGATGGCATCAGCTACAAGTTTAGGGTCGTAGTAGGGTGGTATGCCGGCTGGCTTTACGCCTAATTTCGTCAAACCATTGTTCCAGAAGGGGGTGTTAATCACCGCTGGCTTCACACTCGTAACGCTGATCGGCCATTTTTCATGTTGCAACTCAACGCGCATGGCTTCGATAAAGCCCTCGACCCCATGTTTGGATGCCGAGTAAGCACTTTGGTATGGAAGCGATCGCCTACCTTCCATTGAAGAGACGTGGATCAGTGCCCCCCGTCCCTCACACTTGAGATGGGGTAGGGCTGCCATTGCACCATACACTTGCCCCATGAGGTTGACATTAATTACGTGCTGAAATTCTTCTGGTGTTATATTATCGACAGTGGCAAAGATGCCAATAGCGGCGACGTGTACCCACGTATCGAGTCGCCCGTACACCTCTACAGTTTTATCTGCGATCGCCTTAACTTGCTCAAATACCTCCACATCCGCTACTAAAAAAGTTGCCTCGCCGCCAAAGCTCTGAATTTCCTCTACTAAAGACTTTAGCTTTGACTCACTGCGAGCCGAAACAACCACTTTTGCCCCGCGTCTAGCAAACTCAAGAGCTGTCACCCGTCCGATACCGCTGGAGGCTCCAACGACCGAAACTACCTGCTGATTGATTGGTTTTAATTGCATAAGTGCTACTATTAAGTGTTAAATTTGCCGCTTTCTATCTTTTGGGAATCTGAAATTATCTGTAAGCATTATTTTTCAGATATTACCTAATACTATAAAATTCTTAACAACTCTGAATCTTTCATGAGTTATAGAATCTTTGCAGACCATGAGGAGTTGTTTTACAACCATCGGACGACTTTTGACTATTAGCATCAATTATCATCCTGACTAGATTAGCTGGCGTTTATACTTGGGGATTACAAAATACAACTTGCTAATATTCTTGACCTGCAACCGATAAACCAACTCATTCATTTCTTCCTTTCCTGATTTTTGCGCCCTTTGTTTTACTCTCTGCATAAATTGATAGCAATGCGGTGAAAACTAATAGAGCTACTCGTGGAAGATAAGTACTCCACAAAACAAGAAGTTTATAAACCCCATCATGATTATGGGATATGAGGTTTAACTATGATTCATCACATATCTATTTCTGTTACAAACCCCCTGAAGGGAGAACTTGGTCAGCCAGACATAAAGGCCAAAAACAAGAAAGGCGAACTCGGCGACCACTCATCAGAGAAAGAACGACAAAGGCCAAAGAAGCACTCCAAGGGCAGCAAAAATGAAAGCATTAAAATAGACCGAGAAGAAATACTAGAATATCCCCTAGAACTGCTGCCAGCAGATGCACAATTCAAAGGATATGAAGAAGTAATCGTTCAAAACATATTATATTATTCTTGAAAAATCTGTTCTTAATCCCTTGGTTTACTCATCTATGCCCGAATAACTCCTTTCCCCGAAATATTGAGGGGATACAAATTAGGGATATTTATCGATTACGTTGGGGAGTTGAGTTGCTATGGAACTTTTTAAAGATGCATCTAAAACTTGATAAATTAATTACCAAAAATGTTAATGGTATTAATATACAAATTTATGTCAGTTTGATAGCTTATCTGATTTTACAGCTTATATCTATTCCCCAACAATGGGGTAATAAATTATTAGTATACTGCATTCTTTAGAGCTGACTCAATCATCTTTTGACCGACAAGAAAAACTAATGAACTTATTTGAGCTTTTAGCAGGGGAAGACCATCATCCAAGCTTAATCACGGCTGACGATCGCTCGCTAACCTATAAGCAATTACGCAAGAACGTTATGGAACTGGTATCCCAACTCAGCAGCTTTGGATTGCAAGAGGAAGAACGCATTGCCATTGCTATGACTAATGGTTCACCAATGGCTATTACCTTTTTAGCTGCTGCTTTATGTGGCACTGCTGCACCTTTGAATCCCAAATATAAACAAGAAGAATTTGCTTTCTATTATGAAGATACTCAGGCAAAAGCACTGATTACAACACTGTCTGAGGGCATAGAAGCAGCCATTGCCGCCGTCACACCAGAAATGATATTAATCAATGTCAAGGTGAACACCGACGGTACATTGAGTTTTGAATTAGTCAAGGAGAAACTTCCCCCCTGCTCCTCCAAAGTTCTGAATACCCCATTAGACTTTTCTCTGCTCCCTGCTCCCTTGCCTTCGTCTGACAATGTAGCAGTGATTCTTCACACCAGCGGAACCACAAGTCGTCCCAAACGTGTTCCTATTCGTCATCGCAACTTGATTGCCTCAGCAAAAAATATCATTGGTGCTTACTCACTCACAGCAGATGATACTACACTTTGCCTAATGCCGCTGTTCCATATTCATGGATTAGTGGGCTGTTTGCTGGCAACTCTGGCATCGGGTGGGACGCTGGTTTGTCCTAATGGTTTTAATGCTCTGGAGTTTTGGAAACTGGTAGAAACCTACAAACCCACTTGGTATTCCGCAGCCCCAACCATGCATCAAACAATTCTGGCACGCGCTAGCCGCAACACAGAAATTGTCAAAGCTAACCGCTTCCGTTTCATTCGCTCTAGTAGCGCTCCTTTGCCCCCAATTATCATTGAACAGTTGGAAACAACCCTCAATGCTCCGGTGGTGGAATCTTACAGCATGACTGAAGCATCCCATTTAATGACCACTAACCCCCTACCGCCAAAAGTTCGGAAACCAGGGACTGTAGGTTACGGTTTCGGTGTAGAAGTCGGCATTATGGACTCAGAAGGCAACCTACTTCCCCAAGGAAGTTTGGGCGAGGTGGTGGTAAAAGCACCCAATGTCATTGATGGCTACGAAAACAACCCAGAAGCTAATGCTACGGCTTTTATTAACGGTTGGCTCCGCACAGGCGATCAAGGCACACTAGATGAAGACGGCTACCTCCGCTTGACTGGACGGATTAAAGAATTAATTAACCGGGGTGGGGAAAAAATTTCTCCTTTAGAAGTGGATGATGTTTTGTTACGCCATCCCGCTGTGGTTGAAGCTCTAGCTTTTGCCGTCCCCCATAAATCTTTAGGGGAAGATATTCATGCAGCTGTTGTCCTCAAGGCAGAAATCGGTGAAAAAGAACTTTTAGCTCACTGTTCAACCATGCTGGCAGATTTTAAAGTTCCCAAGCAAGTTCACATTTTGGATCAGCTGCCTCGTGGTGCTACTGGGAAATTACAACGGCTGGCTATGGCGAAATTGCTTAATTTAGTGGGGAGTGGGGAGTAAGAAGTGGGAAGTGGGGTAGATGAGGAAACGGTTGAGCCTTTGAGGTCGGAAGTTGAGCCTTTGAACTCGGAAGTTGAGGTTCTGAACTCGGAAGTTGAGCCTTTGAACTCGGAAGTTGAGGTTCTGAACTCGGAAGTTGAGCCTCTGAACTCGGAAGTTGAGCCTCTGAACTCGGACGTTGAGCCTCTGAACTCGAAAGTTGAGCCTTTGAACTCGGAAGTTGAGCCTCTGAACTCGGAAGTTGAGCCTCTGAACTCGGAAGTTAACTCTTTGACGAATGACAAAATGAAAATCTGTATTGTTGGCGCGGGTGCAATCGGTGGATATTTAGGAGCAAAACTGGCACTGGCAGGTGAAGCTGTGACGCTGATTGCTCGTGGTTCTCATTTAGAAGCAATTCAAAAAAATGGACTGAAGCTGATTATGGCGGATGGTTCTAGCCAAATTGTCAGTCCATCTCTGGTAACTAGCGATATTCAGGAGGTGGGGACACAAGATGTAGTAATTCTCACTGTTAAAGCTCACAGTGTATCTGCGATCGCACCTGCTCTTTCTGCACTCTATGATTCTCAGACGATGGTGGTAACAGCCCAAAATGGCGTTCCTTGGTGGTACTTCCGTCAGCATGGTGGTGAGTATGAAGGTACGCGCATTCAATCTGTTGACCCAGATGGAATCATTGAAGCTAATATTGGTGCTAACCGCGTTATTGGTTGTGTTGTTTACCCGGCAACTGAGATAGTTGAACCTGGTGTGATCAAGCATATTGAAGGCGATCGCTTGACTTTGGGTGAAATCGACGGCACTAAGAGCGATCGCATCCAGTCCTTAGCACAGATTTTAAAAAAAGCAGGATTCAAAGCACCAATTCGCAATCAAATTCGCACTGAAATTTGGATCAAATTGTGGGGGAATGTGGCGTTTAATCCCATCAGTGCCTTAACTGGTGCGACGCTAGAAAGTATTTGTCAGTATCCTCTTACCCGTAAACTAGCACGGCAAATGATGACCGAAGCTCAGGCGATCGCTCAAAACTTGGGTATTAAGTTTGGCATTACTTTAGAACAGCGAATTAATGGGGCAGAAAACGTTGGTGCCCACAAAACCTCAATGCTACAAGATATTGAAGCCGGACGACCCACGGAAATAGATGCTATTGTCGGGGCGGTAGCAGAATTGGGAAAACTAACTCAAATTCCTACACCTTATATTGATGCTATCTATGCCAGCGTTAAGCTGCTGGAGGCGACCAAAGTCGCGTCGCTCCCAATTCAAAATCCACATAAATAAATTTAGAGAGAAGTCCCTAAGAGGATGAATGAACAAGTCGTCTTCTTGGTAGCAAATACTTTGAGATCCCCCTAAATCCCCCTTAAAGAAGGGGGACTTTGAGAGAGGTTGCCCCCTTTTTTAAGGGGAGGCATCGCGGTCTTCTCCCAAAGGGAGAGGCTAGCGCCTTCGCGGAGCGTCTCGTAGAGAAGGGGGTTTCCCCCATGAGTGACTGCCGACGCAGAGGGAAGCGCAAAGGATACGCAAAGCTGTATTTAGTGTTCTTAAGTTAGTTTTGATCTAAGCGCAGTACTGCCATAAAGGCTTCTTGGGGTACATCTACTGTACCTACAGATTTCATCCGCTTTTTACCTTTTGCTTGCTTCTGTAAGAGTTTCTTTTTACGGCTGATGTCACCACCGTAACACTTGGCTAGTACATCCTTCCGCAATGCGGGAATGTTTTCACTGGCGATAACTTTACTACCAATAGACGCTTGAATTGGCACCTTAAATTGATGGCGGGGAATCAGTTCTTTGAGTTTTTCTGCCATCGATCGCCCGACGTTGTAAGCTTTATCTCGGTGGACAATCATCGCCAAAGAATCTACCGGATCGCCGTTGATCATAATATCTAGCTTCACCAGAGGATTTTCACGGTAGCCAATGAGATGATATTCCATGCTGGCATAACCGCGCGATCGCGATTTCATCTGGTCAAAAAAGTCAGTCACAACTTCCGCCAAGGGTAACTCGTAAGTAAGGGTAGTTCGTCCTTGGGTGAGATATCTCATATCCTTGAAGATGCCACGGCGATTTTGTGACAATTCCATCAAAGCGCCGACGTAGGTTTCCGGCGTAATCATTTCTACTTTGACGTAGGGTTCTTCAATTCTTTGGCGATCGTTGGGAGAAGGTAAGCGACTGGGATTATCGATGTACAGTTCCTCACCTTTCAGGGTAATCACCTTATAAACCACTGAGGGGGCTGTAATGATTAAATCTAAGTTATACT
This sequence comes from Nostoc sp., assembly GCF_041747015.1. Classification (GTDB taxonomy): domain Bacteria; phylum Cyanobacteriota; class Cyanobacteriia; order Cyanobacteriales; family Nostocaceae; genus Nostoc. Next base: position 30,817 of record NZ_JBGTFY010000270.1, on the reverse strand, counting down.
CCCGCTCTAGGCGTTCCTGGACAATTTCCATGTGCAGTAAACCCAAGAATCCGCAACGGAAGCCAAACCCCATCGCGCTCGAAGTTTCTGGTTCGTAGTGTAGCGCCGCATCGTTGAGTTCGAGCTTTTCCAAGGCTTCCCGCAAGTCTTCAAATTGGTCAGCATCAATGGGGAACATCCCGCAATAAACCATCGGGTTCGCTTCTGCGTAGCCTGGTAAGGGTGTCTCTGCTTTCGCCTTACTTAGGGTAATTGTGTCTCCTACCCGGGCATCAGCTACAGCTCTAATTGATGCTCCCAAATAGCCTACTTCGCCAGCGTGTAGTTCATCAACTTGCTTTTGAGTCGGAGAAAGGATGCCCAACTCATCAATTTCAAATTCTTTACCAGATGCCATTAAATGGATGCGATCGCCTTTTTTAACGGTGCCATCCATCACCCGGAAATACACAATTACTCCCCGGTAGCTGTCGTAATAACTATCAAATATTAACGCCCGTAAGCGTTCATTGATCGTATTGGGCGGTGGCGGTATCCGCTCGACAACTGCTTCTAAAATCTGATCAATACCAATTCCTTCTTTAGCAGAAGCAAGTATCGCACCACTGCAATCTAGACCGATAATTTCTTCAATTTCGCCAATTACCCGTTCCGGTTCAGCCCCAGGTAAATCAATTTTATTCAAAACCGGGATAATTTCCAGGTTACTCTCTAACGCTAAATATACATTTGCCAAAGTTTGCGCCTCTACACCTTGGGACGCATCTACTACCAATAGCGCTCCTTCACAAGCAACAAGAGAGCGCGACACCTCATAAGAAAAATCCACATGACCCGGAGTGTCAATTAGGTTCAGCACATATTGCTGACCATCCTTGGCTGTGTAGTTCATCCGGGCAGCTTGCAGCTTAATTGTAATGCCGCGCTCCCGTTCTAAGTCCATATTGTCGAGAAACTGTTCCTTCATCTGTCGGTCTTCAACAGTGCCAGTGGCTTGCAGCAAGCGATCGGCGAGGGTTGATTTCCCGTGGTCGATGTGAGCAATAATACAAAAATTGCGAATGCGAACTGCGGGAACGTCAGTCATATACTATCTTTGCCTTAGCAGCAACCAAAGTTAAAAAAGCAATTTACTTAATGTATTTTAATGCTTTCTTAGCCAAGACGCTGCTTGGTTTTTAGTGCTGAGTGCTGAGTTAGGAGTGCTGAGTTAGGAGTTTTATTTCCCCCCTGCCCTCCCTTCACCCCATCTTTAACTTTCGATCTAAATAGGTGAACTTTTAAGAATATTATGAAAGTCTATTTGTCGTTGCTAGTATTCAACAGCTAGGAGCGTACAATAAATGTAAATAAGTACGTGTAGGGATCATGTAGGGATCATGGGCAATTATCAGCCGTAATCGCCCAGAATCACTGATTTCCCGACAAAAGTTCTAGAAAGCTATTGTCTAGTTAGTTATATGAAAAATGCGATTTGAAACTTAAGCTGTTACTTTGGTGCTATTTCGGGGAACTATGTAACTGCGCCCTTGAAGATTTTTTCAGTGAATTAGCCCAAATGATGAATATAACTACTTTACAAAGCTTTAGACAAAACCAATTCACAGTATGTCAAACCTATGAATATGCAAGAGAAAACTACCGAAGCGGAAAACACACGAGCCGATAAGGTAGAAATTGCTGTCCGCCTAGACTCCGAGTTACTAGAGCAAATTCAGCATCTCACCAATGACCCAAGTAAAGTGATTGAAGTGGCAATTCGCCAGTGGTTACGGGGTGAAATCCTCAGAGATGATGAACTGACGCGTACCCCTGTGCGTACCCCCGTTCCTCCTCGCGGTGAATGGAACGATTGACACTATAAAAAAGTGAAGTTTGCCAATCTGGATTTCAGAACACCAAGAAATACCCAATAGAAACGAAAAAGCTGTAAAAATTTATGCAAAATTTGGAGCAGCTTTAGTAAAATTACGGTCGGATACCCTTTGTCTATCCAACTCAATTAATGACTATTATTGCCAATTCCCAATTAGCGAATGTATTTTCCCCAAATCTGGAATCTATTACCAGTAGGACTGATGGCTCATTACCAACTCTAGGAGCGGAGTTGGTGTACACCCAAGATGCGGCAGGGCGCTATCTGACCTTTTGTTGGCAGTACAACGACCTGCTGGGGTTAAATACTGAAAAAATAGTTGACGAACTGAACCAAGCCCAAACCTTTGCGCCAGTGGATAAGGTTACCTATTTGGAACGATTGCACCGAATTTTGACAAGTTTGATGCCAGAAAGGTTTCAGTGTTGGTTTAGCTACCACCAAGAATTATTTGAGTTGGAGTTGGTAATTAGTCCGATTATGCCAAGCTTGGGAACGGCTGCCACGACAGTTTTAGTCATGGGACGGTTACTGCAAGCCACACTCAACAAAAAACAAGTGCGTGTGACATCAAGAAAGCCCACACAAATAGAGTTGGTTTTGCGTTCACAGCAACACCAAAAACTGGTAAATCGGATTACCAGAAATATCCGCAGGACGTTGGATTTAGATATCATTTGGCAACAAACAGTTGACAGTTTAGGGAAAGCACTAGGACTAGAACGCTGCATTATTTGTCGTCCCTACCAACCCTGTAGCTCAAAAGTGAAAGTGATGGCTGAGTATCACCAGCCAGAACTTACCTCAATGCTTGGCTCACAAGAAATAGATATAGATTCTGAGCCTGCCTTTGCTCAGGCATTAGCAACCCTAGAACCAGTTGTGATAGAAGTGCCTGGATACACTGAGTCTGGGCGGCAGAAAACTTTGGTGGTTGCGACTTGTTATCAAGACCAAGCCAATGGATTAGTTGCCTTGACTTGGCAGGATGAATGCTACACATTAACAGAATCGGAACTAGAACTCGCAAAAGAAGCAGCAGATCAGTTGGGAACTGCGATCGCACATGCTACTTTATATAAAGAATTAGAAGCAGCCCGTCAAAAAGCTGAAGAAGCTTCCCGCCTGAAGAGCGAGTTTCTGGCTAATGTATCCCATGAAATTCGTACCCCCCTCAACGGGATGATTGGCTTCTTGAAGCTGATTTTAGAAGGGATGGCAGATGACCCAGAAGAACAAAACCAATTTTTGACAGAAGCTCACCACTTATCTATACATCTACTGAATATCATCAATGATATTTTGGACATTGCCAAAATCGAAGCTGGCAAAATGGAGCTAGTTTATGCTCCAGTCAAGCTAGATGAGCTATTCAGTGATGTAGAAAATTTTATGCGTCCCCAAGCAGAAATGAGAAACCTCAGCTTTCGGATGCAGATGCCTGCTACCTCTGATGAAATTATTGTCCAAAGCAACTATCAACGGTTGCTACAAGTTATGCTGAATTTGTTAGGTAACGCCATCAAATTTACCCATGAAGGCGGCGTAACTGTCAGCGCCGATTTAGTACTTAAAAAAGCGAAGGCGAACTTTCAAGGTCAGCAATTTCCTGGCATGGTGAGAGTACGTGTGGCAGACACTGGCATCGGTGTTTCCTTGGACAAACAAGATAAACTATTTCAATTATTCTCTCAGGTGGATGGCTCCCGCACTCGCCAGTATGGTGGTACAGGTTTAGGACTGGCAATATCCCAGAAGCTCGTGGAGGCAATGGGCGGCGAGGTACATTTTTATAGTTTGGGCGAAGGACTTGGCTCAACAGTCACATTTACAGTGCCACTATATCAACAACCAGTCATGGTTTCATCTAGTGATAGCGACTCAATAAACAGTTGTGAGTGCTGAGTTTGGATACTTGGCAATACTTGGTTTTGAATTTTTAACTTTAAATTATTTGAGCATTTATTATTTAATAAACGTGAGATCGACGGGCATAATTGACCGTAGTGGTTAGTACACAACGGCGGATACAAGTACACCATGAAAAGCCACAAAAATTTGATTGCTTGCAAGATTTAACAGCTACCGAATCAAATCGATAAGCCTTTGCATTTAATGGAGAATTTGTCAATAGTTCAAATAGCAAAGTGGGGGATTGTTGGAAAAGTTTGTAAAAAATTGAGTCTCGCCGCATGAAGCATTCTACGTTAACTTATTTGTTAAATCTGCGATACATTTTATTTTACGTTATGCCGATCGCCCATATAAGGTTGCTATGCGATCGCAAATAAACCAGTAATACCCAAAACATCGCTTGTTCCCAACTAGGCTGTAAGGTCTGTTATTGAGGAAAATTGGACTGCGTGTAAATAGGGAATAGGGCAGAAAGATTCCCAATGCCTAGTCAAAAGTCATTAAAATATAGATAACAGACGACTGACAAATGGCAAATGCCAACTAAAGAACTGACAAACTAGCTGCAATTGCGTCTAGGATCGTTTTAACAAAGCTAGAAAATAAAATTTTGGGGCAACGGAGAATAGGTGATGGAAGTTCTCAGATTACCAGTTATCATTCACCAATACCCAATGCCCCATTCCCAATGCCCATCATTAACTTACCAGGTCTAAAACTATGGAACTCACAATTGACAACGTTGAAACAGTCTTAGATGAATTGCGCCCTTATCTTATGTCTGATGGCGGCAACGTGGAACTCGTAGAACTCGATGGGCCTGTTGTAAAACTGAGATTGCAAGGTGCCTGTGGTTCTTGCCCCAGTTCTGCAATGACTCTAAGGATGGGTATTGAACGCCGCCTCAAGGAAATGATTCCCGAAATTGCAGAAATTGAGCAAGTGGTGTAAAAGTTAGGAGTTAGGAGTTAGGAATTATGAGTTTTGAATCAACTCCTAACTCCTCATTCTTAACTGCTAACTATTCTTATGTCTCATCCTCTGTACATTGCTTTTATCTGGCATCAACATCAGCCGCTGTACAAATCTCCTGGCAGCGGCGTTTCGCTATCTCCTAGTCAGCAGTACCGTCTACCTTGGGTACGTTTGCATGGGACTAAAGATTATTTGGATTTGATATTAATTTTAGAACGGTATCCTAAGTTACACCAAACGGTGAATTTAGTACCATCGCTGATATTACAACTCGAAGATTATATTGCTGGCACTGCTTTTGACCCTTACCTCACAGCCAGCTTGACACCAGATGAACAACTCACCCAGCAACAACGTGAATTCATTATCCAACACTTTTTCGATGCCAATCACCATACCCTAATTGACCCCCATCCGCGCTATGCCGAGTTATACTACCAAAGACAGGAGAAAGGGCAAGCTTGGTGTTTGGCAAATTGGCAATTGCCTGATTATGGCGATTTGCTAGCTTGGCACAATTTGGCTTGGATCGATCCGCTGTTTTGGGATGACCCGGAAATTGCTACTTGGTTAAAACAGGGACGAAATTTTACTTTAAGCGATCGCCAGCGCATTTATTCCAAACAGCGAGAAATTCTCAGCCGCATCATCCCTCAACATCGGAAAATGCAGGAGGCGGGGCAGCTAGAAGTTACCACTACGCCTTACACCCACCCAATTTTACCCTTGTTAGCTGATACTAACTCTGGTCGGGTAGCTGTGCCAAATATGACACTACCTGAGCAACGATTTCAGTGGGCAGAAGACATTCCCCGCCACTTGCGGAAAGCTTGGAACTTTTATAAAGACCGTTTTGGACAGATACCTCGTGGTTTGTGGCCTTCGGAACAGTCAGTAAGTCCGGCTGTACTTCCACATATTATTAACCAAGGTTTTAAGTGGATATGCTCAGATGAAGCCGTCTTAGGATGGACGCTGAAACACTTTTTTCATCGGGATGGGGCGGGGAATGTGGAGCAACCAGAACTGCTGTACCGACCCTATCGGCTGCAAACCGCAGAGGGTGACGTGTCCATTGTATTTCGTGACCACAGATTATCAGATTTAATTGGCTTTACCTACAGTGCAATGCCAGCAAAACAAGCAGCAGCAGACTTAGTAGGACATTTGCAAGCGATCGCTAAAATGCAAAGAGAAAGCCTTAGTGAACAACCTTGGTTAGTTACCATCGCCTTAGATGGAGAGAATTGCTGGGAATTTTATCCCCAAGACGGCAAACCCTTTCTAGAAGCTTTGTATCAAAGTTTGAGCGATGAACCCCACCTCAAACTCGTCACCGTCTCCGAATTTCTCGAAGAATTTCCCGCCACAGCCACCATCCCCGGAGAGCAATTACATAGCGGTTCTTGGGTAGATGGCAGTTTTACCACTTGGATCGGCGATCCCGCCAAAAATCGTGCTTGGGATTATCTAACAGCAGCAAGAGTTATGCTCGCAAGTCATCCCGAAGCGACGGAAGAAAACAACCCCGAAGCGTGGGAAGCATTGTATGCCGCAGAGGGTTCCGACTGGTTTTGGTGGTTTGGTGCAGGACACTCCTCAAATCAAGATGCTATCTTTGATCGGTTGTTTCGAGAACATCTGTTTGGCATTTACAAAGCATTAAATGAACCTGTACCGCCCTATCTCAATCAACCAGTAGAAATCCACGAAGCACAGACAAACCACACCCCACAAGGTTTTATTCATCCCATCATTGATGGTAAGGGTGATGAACAAGACTGGGATAAAGCTGGACGCATAGAAATCGGCGGATCGCGGGGCACAATGCATAATAGCAGTGTCATCCAGCGACTTTGGTATGGAGTGGATCACCTCAATTTCTATTTGCGGCTGGACTTTAAAAGTGGGGCTGCACCAGGGCGGGATTTGCCAACAGAGTTAAATTTGCTCTGGTTCTATCCAGAAAAAACAATGGTCAATAGCCCAGTTCCTTTGGCAGATGTACCAGATGCAGCCCCACTTAATTACCTTTTTCACCATCTTCTAGAAATTAATTTACTGACGCAATCGATTCAGTTTCGGGAAGCTGGAGACAATCATCAATGGCATCCCCGTTTCAGTCGCGCTCAAGTAGCAATAAATAGTTGTTTAGAGTTAGCAGTACCTTGGGCAGACTTGCAAGTTCCGCCAGATTATTCCCTGCGCCTGATTTTGGTGCTTGCAGATGAAGGGCGTTTTTCCAACCACTTGCCAGAAAATGCTTTGATTCCGATTGAAGTGCCGTAAATTCAGGTAACAGATGCGGAAGTTTACGAAGATGATTCTCTATACCAATTTCAAAAATATTTGCAACTAATAAATTGGGTGTAGGAGCGTACAGGTGTACATTGGTGTCAACTTAACGTAAAAGTCATGTCCCGCAAGGAACTGAAGTTCCTTGCTAATAGCTAAAGTCATCTGAAAGATGACTAAATATAGTCAAAAATCTTTAGTCTACTTCAGTAGACTTTAGCTATTAGCCTTGAGCTTTAGTTCCAGGCGGGTGAGGGAGCCAACAGTTAAGCCATTTCTAGGCTTAAGTTGACACCTATGACAGGTGTACGCCCCTATCCATGCATATCTAGCAAAAATTTCGTGAAATTGTATTAATTGAATAGCTGGTGCAAAGTCTATAACCTCACACCATCTATACACAATTAGCTATGCTGAGTATTTTTTCAGTTTGCTTGCACAAAACCACTAAAAGCTCTCGGCATAATCTCTAAAAACATCGGAAGTCTGACTATCTGACCAACTTGAGGCGACGACCTAATAGAGCAAAAACACCAACACCGAGTAAAGCGCTAAGACTAACGCTAGGCTCCGGGACAACAGCTGTCAGTCCGATAAGACGCTTACCGCTACTGATGCTGCCTACTGAGGTAGCAGCACCTGTAGCCAAGTTGATGGTATATAGATTGGAGCCAGATGCAGAGGTTGGAGTGGCTGCCAAGAAGGCAGTATTCACCCCGTTGTCTGTGAAAATGTCAAACCCTGCTGCCGAAGCAATGTCGAGACCAAGGGAACCTATTAGTACCTGAGTCCCATCATTTGGAGGGGCTTGTGTGTACAATGCGTCGGTGATGTAGTCAACGGTGTACAATGTGGTTCCAGTTGCCGGATCATTGTCAGCATTGGCGTATGCCGCAGCAGTGATGCTGGGATCTCCTGGGTTCAATGTCCCATCAACAAGAACCGCACCAGTCTCTACGTTGATGCGGTAGTTTTGGTCATTGACGCCAACGACCCGTAGACGATCAGGTACTGGGTTGAAGTCTACTCCAGAAATAGTCCCGCCGTCGAAAGCTACGGAGAGGGTACTTACAAAAGAACCAGCACCAGTGAACGGGTTAATGGTGTATATCTTGTTGTTAGTCGTTAGACCATAAATCAGATTGTTCGCTGGGCGACGGTCAATGCCCAACAAAGTACCCTCGATGCCAGTGACTGAGACAGTACTAGTAATGGTGGGATTGCTGGAATCAAAAAGAACTAAATTGTTGTCTTCAGTTAGTCCTACTAGACTAACTGCCGACGCCTTGGCGAAGCTGGCAATATAAGTGAATGGTATATTGAAGCGATCGCGCAATTTCTTTTTGGTCACGTTTAGCGGGAATAGTCTGCCGAAAATCATTCAAATAATATGGAATCGCTACTATTTGGATCGGATTACTCAGACGGCACAAGAAGCGAGTATAGACAACAGAGTTGCACTTTCACTTTGAGAGCAAGTTCAGTTCGTACTGATAACATGATTCGACAACCTCACGACAAATTCGCAAAGCAGTTTTTGGAGGAGCTACTTTCAGATTTAACTGAGGATGACCAGGAGTTGATTATGAATTTAACAGAAGCTTATCAGGAAGCAAGAGCGCAAGCAGTACAAGAAGGAGTACAGCAAGGGCAACGACAAGTTGTAGGAAACTTGTTGAGATTAAGGTTTGGTTCTGTAGACGAGGAATTGTCGAGAGCCGTTGATAGTTTGTTGCAGTTACCACCAGATGACTTTGCGAGAGTTTTACTAGAATTGTCTAGTTTATCTCGTGAAGAGTTGTTAGCAAGATTTGTTTCACACGGATAACTCAATAGTAAAAACCGTAATTTGTCACCGGAAATACGATTTTCTGAATGTGTAGTGAATTTAGCAGCCTTAATTAAATAAGTCTTCGTGGCTGGTTATGGTCATAATTGCTTTTGCTTGCAAACAAGAAAGTAGATAAACTAGATTTAGAAATTTTTCTTCTTTTCTATTTGGTAAGCCTGCAATAGATATTCACCATTGAAATGAATTAGGTGAGTTGCATCTTCAGCAACCCAAACATCTGTTTCCCAAGCAATCTCTGCCAAATATGCCACCATTGCCTTACGACTAAGAAATGTTGTTACCATCACCAGAGGTATTTGGACACTTCTGAATAAGACTTCAAGTTCCTTCTTCCGTTTAGGATTAATTGGGCCATGTGAGGTTACAGCTTCAATCAGCACCAACCAATTATTTTTTGTGAAGTGAATGATCACATCTGGCATTTTGCCGTGGAAATCGATGTTAACGCCCAAATCTGTCAATGCTGCTTCATCAAAGTGGGCAAATTTTTCATCTGTATCGCCAATATAGACGAGCTTTCCACTAGGAGTAAAACGAGGGGCGAAATCATTGATAATTTTTTCAATCAGAATATTCTGACCACCTGGCGATAAAGTTTTAATTTCCCCATTAATTACTATCGGAATACGAGACATTTCGCGCTCTTGAGCATACCGTTTTTTCAGAGTTTCTACCGAAGCAAGGTAGGTGATAATGCTCTTTTCCCATTTGTCAGTGGCGTAAGTTCTTAATAGTTCGAGCGCACTGGTTTCAATTTGGTATACAGTTTTGGGACTGTTGATAGGGCGGCTTAAATCATCTGGATTAGCAACTATCAAAGCTGCAACCAGAAATTGATGCACTGTCTGGCGGCGAACTGTTTCTCGTGTGTTGGGCTTATAGGTTTTGCCATAATGTTGAGCCATAAAGTCCATCATTGGCGTAATTCCCATAAAAGGGGAAGTTGCTAATTGCCAAGAGTCTGTCGGTTTTAAGTCAAGCAATGCCAGAAGAGTTAAAGCTGAACGTTCGTTCATCTGTGCTCTTGGAAAGCCCAATTGTGTCAAGATTTGCAGGGCTTCATCAATTCGAGACTTAGTTGCAATTGGATTATTTTCTGGCAGATTCGACATATTCAGCAGCTTCTTTTCGATAAGTTGATCAATTTCCTGCAAAGAAGGAAACTGCTCTTTAATCCCCGTCCCTAACGACAATAGCTGTGACAAATTAGGGTACTTTAATTTTCGCAAATCTGTTGCATTAACCTGAGTATGCCCATTGAACAACCGAAAAAAAGCATCAACTAGGGTTGAATTGAGATAAACAGCAAGCCCACGAGCCAAGGTAAGGCTAAGTCCACGCCCATCTTTATGAAAGTAATTTAAGTGATTTTCAAAGCCGACATAGGCATAATTAAATTGGCCGGCATCATAAACGACCGCAACAATACGCCTTTTCTCTTCTTTCGACGAGAATCTTTTGCATAGGACGTAATGCTCATTTGGGATCAGAAGATTTGCTGTTTCTTCTATATAGACTATCGCTTGGGGCTTTTTGGTTATTTTTGGATAGTCTACATATCCATTCGATAAATTCACCGGATAAATTAAAGGAACACTATTGTCTTCTGGATTTGCCCTTAAGTAATCTTTTGCTCGGAAATCTACTACCCGTCCGGTTGAAACTGTTAGCCCTAAATCTTTCAACGTACAGGTAAAAAGCGCCATTCGCTGTACAATTTGCTGGCTAATTTTATCTGGAAGAATATGAATGAATTGCTCTAGATCATCCGGGTGAACTAAGTCTAAATATGGTACAGAGTGTGACATGATCAAGTCATCACTAGCACCAGAACTGGTATTGATGATTACATTGCTAGACTTTTGCTTTTGTTTTGTAGCTTGAATGATGATAGTTTCCTGCAGAACATCATCATCACTAAATGCTTGTTGCCGCGACTCAAAAAGATGTACTTGCTGTAAAGCCATCATCTCTAAAAACATCTTGCGAAAGTCACGGAAATAAGGCCCATTACAAAAACTGCGCGGGGTAATTGCGACAAACTCTCCACTTGGTTTTAGAAGTTGCGCTGTAGCAGCCATAAAACCAGTATAAAGATTGCTAGTCTCCAAACCGATGGAACGCAGCAATTCGCGCACTTTGGAATGAGCATTGATTTTCAAATAAGGCGGGTTGAGGATAGCATGGGTAAATTCTGTTGCGTAGTTTACCGCCGTAGGCATCGCACTATTCAATAAACTAAGCTTTTGCAGCCTGACTGCATCTTCGATAAAATCAGTCTCACGAATTTCGTAATTGAAGGAAATACCCACATATTCACATTCTTTCTTACATAGCTCTAAAGTCTGATGCAAATATCCAATTAAAAAAGGGTCAATTTCATAGGCTACAACGCGCAAACTTGTGGTGCGTTGTGGATGCTGGCATACTTTTGCCACAAAAGCGGCTAGTAATGAACCGATTCCGGCTCCAGCATCAAGCAAGGATATTTCAGGCAAATCCAGCCTATTAAACATCTCAGCCATCAATTGGGCTACTGAGGCGGGAGTCAGAAACTGACCCATTGACGCTTTTTTGTCTTGCCTTAGCTTTAAACTTGCTACAGCCCGATGCAGATCCACTTCTGCAAGCAAGTTTCCACTTGATAGTTTTGCGAGGCTGGTAAACTCCAAACTACTGTTATGAGTTGCTACTAACGCTCTACTTCTTGATGGAAGATTTGTATTAAGAGCCGATTTATTTAATTTTATATTGCGTAACATAGTTTGATTTATTCTTCTCCACTTACTTAACGCCCTAAAAATTGCTAGAAAAATTTACTCAAAACTCACAGAAGTCCTGCTGACTCATATAGTCGTTTGATCATTGCTGTAATCCTTGCACCATAATCCAAATCTGCTGACCACCTCCCGGATAGCTGATCAATTAATGGCGCAATCCCACGTGTGACAAAGCGAAACCTTGGATCTACTTCTTCTCCTACCAAGGGTTCTAAATTAGCGTAAGCTTTCAAATGTTGGATGTGCGCCCTCACCCCAATTGTGGCACTGGGAAAAGATGCAGCCGCCGAACCGCCACCGATCGCACCTAAGCCGGCAAAGTTATTTTGCTCAGGTCTAATATCGCCACCAAACCGTAAAAATCCAGTTTCTACACACATTTGGCAAAAGGCAATATCGTAGTTTACTCCTTCTGTACGTGCTTCTCCTTGATAAAGTTTTGGGATGTCAGGAAACTTTACTAAAGCATTTTCATTATTGTTTCTGAGGAATAATTGTAACTGCACTTCTGAGGTATTACCATTCGATATGATCCGGTCAATTTGACCAGAGCAAACAATCAAATTCGAGCGCAAGGTGACAGTACGAGTTGAAGCATCCCAAGTGACGGCAACATTAAAATCCCGCAGTTCGATTGCTTTGATATAAACTATTTTGCGATAGGTAATCCGATTGACATTAGCTGCTTTTGTCAAGTCAATCCGCAGACGGTCTACTAAATCAATGGGGATGTAAGCATTCCCATTAACCAACACTCCTTGCTCTGAGTAATTTTGCCCATTGATGTTAATATTAATTGGTGGATAATTTGCTTCTGCCGGAGTTCCAGTGGGGTCAATTACACGACTCCAAGATACCAATCCATCGACAATTCCTAAAGCAAAATCGCGGCGGCGAGTTTGCAGCAAAGCCCGATCCTCTGGATTGCTGAGAAACCCTACTTGCATTAACAAAGCTGGAAGCGTTGTCTGGCGACAGAATGCTAACTTACCCAATCCACTATCTGTATCTGGTTTGACTCCCCGATTTGGTAATTGAGGTACACGGCGCAACAACCCCAGTAGCACCTGTTCAGCATTGCTCCGGCGATCGCTATTGTTAACAATATAAAAGACACTAGCCCCACGCACAGAAGGGCTGTTAGCTGTGTCAGATTGAATTTCTAGGGCGACATCACCCCGACGGCCACGAGAATTGATCCAGGTGATAGTTTGAGCGGCGCTCAAGTCATCGGGGACTGCTAAAATTTCCACATTCCGCGCTCTGAGTTCCGTGACAATCAAATCCCGCAACAGAATCATCTCTTTAGCTTCAGTTGTACCACCCGCGATCGCCCCAGGATCGATTCCTCCGGCTTCTTTGCCACCGTGAGCGGCTGATATAAAAATACGCCCCATATTTAGTATTTCCTCTGGTAAAACTCAGCGTCAGCAATTGTATACATCATTCTTGGTCTAACAACAAGAATATAATAGCGATCAGAAGTCCTTTGTTATTTCTCCAAACTTGGGGACTAGGGACTAAGTATTAGTACGGCACAATCAGTACTAACCCAAAGATTCTGGTATGGTTGAAAAGGCAATCTACTGCTGCTCAATGCCGTTAGTGCGATCGCACTTTAATATCTCAAGTTTGCGCGTTCCATCGAAATCTTTTTAAGTGACTGGACGTACCACACGAATTAGTTTTCCTTGCAACGGTTCTTCTGCTGGCACTGCCTCATCTATCCGTGCTGCAAATTCTTCCCAATTACGATTGTTCGTGCAAACAATAATACCGAAGTGATTAGAATCACGACGATGCAAACGGATAAAATCATTTCTGTTGATAGTTAATATCGAGCGTTTTTGACTTGTAGCAAATGCCAGCACTGCGTCATCAGGTATACCTTGATCTGCATTTCCAGCTTCTTGGACTGTCAAAACATCATGTCCCAAAGTACGTAATAACTTTACAACTGGAAACGGAAACTGCTCGTCTGCGTAAAACCGTGCCATCGACTAGGCTACCTCATTACACTCAATTGCCAATTCGATTTCATCGGGGTTAGCTTCTGCATATATCCAAGCATTAGCTAAATCTGTAGCTGTAATGGTTGGATAGCTCATCAAAAGGTCAGCATCACTATATCCAAGACGGCGAGCTTCCACAAGTACCCAGATGGGAATACGAGTTTTAGCGATGCGAGCTTCTCCACCACAGACTCTAGGAGTTTTCTCGATTCCTTGCCAATTGCTGCCAAGACTTTGAGCAAGTAACTGTATAGCCTGCACTTTTTCACTAGGACTAAGGGCAAGAAGTTGTTGTTTTAACTCTTTGAGTGTCACGGACGTAAATCCTCTAATGTTTTCTCAGGCTACATATACAATTTTATCAATTGCTAGGTTTATTCGAGTTACCATCCGAATAGCTTGACTCATATCTTGCACCTAACCGAATAAACCCGGAAAAGCAAAATATAATCAATTATGAATAATGACTAAATATGCAAATCCCCCGCTTGCACCCAGACACAATTGAGGAAGTTAAACTCCGAGCTGATATTGTCGATGTTGTCTCCGAACACGTAGTTTTACGCAAACGCGGAAAGGATTTTGTCGGTTTGTGTCCCTTCCACGATGAGAAAAGTCCCAGTTTTACTGTTAGCCAGACCAAGCAAATGTACTATTGCTTCGGCTGTCTAGCTGGGGGAAATGCCATCAAGTTTGTGATGGATTTGGGAAAGCGCTCTTTTGCTGAGGTTGTGCTGGATTTAGCACGACGTTACCAAGTACCTGTACAAACTCTGGAACCCGAACAACGCCAAGAGTTACAGCGTCAGCTATCTTTGCGTGAACAATTATATGAAGTTCTGGCAATGTCCGCCCAGTTTTATCAACACGCCCTCAGACAATCCCAAGGGCAAAAGGCAATTCAGTATTTGCAATCTAACCGCCAACTCAAAGAAGAAACAATACAGCAGTTTGGTTTAGGTTATGCTCCCGCCGGCTGGGAAACGCTGCATCGCTATCTAGTGGAAGATAAACGTTTGCCCGCGCAACTGCTGGAAAAAGCGGGATTGATTAAACCACGCAAGGAAGGGGGCGGTTATTATGACGTGTTCCGCGATCGCTTGATGATTCCGATCCGCGATGTCCAAGGGCGCGTCATTGCTTTTGGTGGTAGAACTCTCACCGATGAGCAACCCAAATATCTAAATTCACCAGAAACGGAACTTTTTAGTAAAGGTAAAACATTATTTGCCCTTGATCAAGCTAAAAGTGGGATTTCTCAACTCGATCAAGCGGTGGTGGTAGAGGGATATTTTGATGCGATCGCTCTCCACGCTGTTGGTATTAACAACGCCGTCGCTTCCCTTGGTACAGCCTTAAGTTTAGAACAAGTCCGGTTAATATTACGCTACACCGAATCAAAACAATTAGTATTTAACTTTGATGCTGATAAAGCCGGAACGAATGCCGCAGAACGTGCGATCGGTGAAATTGCCGAACTGGCATACAAGGGCGAAGTCCAGTTAAAAATTCTTAATTTACCCGATGGCAAAGATGCTGATGAATATTTGTATACTCACACATCAGAAGAGTATGGAGAACTGCTAGCGAATGCACCGCTTTGGTTAGATTGGCAGATTCAGCAAACTATTCAAAACCGCGACTTGAGACAGGCTACTGATTTTCAGCAAGCAACTCAGCAATTAGTCAAATTACTTAAAAATATAGTTAACAGCGATACACGAAATTATTATGTTTCTTATTGTGCGGAAATACTCAGCTTGGGAGATACCAGACTTATACCTCTACGAGTCGAAAATCTGTTAACTCAAATTGCTCCGGCTGCGGCTACATATTCTAAGCCAGTGTCAGCAAAGAAAGCATGGGGAGATAATAAACTTTCCCCACCCCCCATAGATCGCAGTCTTTTAGAACACGCAGAAGGCTTGTTACTAAGGATTTACTTGCATTGTCCTGAACAGCGTCAAGCGATTATTCACGAACTAGAAGAACGAGATTTGCAATTTAGCCTTTCCCACCACCGATTTTTATGGCAACAGATTTTAGATACAGCAGTGGAACAGGTAGATTTAATTTCAACTCTGGAAAACATATATTTAGAATTATCAGAAGACTTGGAATTAGTGTCGCATCTGTTTCATTTGAACGAGAAATGGAAGATAGAAATACCTCGGACTCCGCAAGTGGTTCAAGCTGCGATCGCTTGCATGGACTTGGTAATGCTTGAAAAACGCTATCGTCACTTTTTAGAACTATGGCAGCAAACCGATCCCGAAGCTGAACCAGAGAAATATCAATTTTATTATCAGGCTTTCTACGCTGCAAAAATCAAGCTTCAGAAAATAGACCGACAACGGTTATTTTCCATTACAGAGTTGTTGTAACTTGTCATTTGCGATCGCCGATTTAAGCGCATTATTTCTGCAAGAAAGGCAACCAAATATGAGCAACGAATCTATTTCGAGCAATTCTCAGACTGATTGGCAACGGCTAGATGCGATGAGCGATGAAGACATTGATTTATCAGATTCCCCGGAAATTACACCAGAACTCTTTGCCAAGGCTACAGTTCGACGGGGTTTACCTGCGGCAAAAAATAAAGCACAGGTGACGTTACGCATTGACAGCGATGTATTAGAGTGGTTTAAGTCGCAAGGACGGGGTTATCAAACGCAGATCAATACCTTACTGCGAGCATATATGGAAGCTCATCGATAGCCAGTAAAGCGATGCTGTGGAATAGCTGAACTTTTGAGGCGATCGCTTGGGTAAGCTCTTGGTTCATAATTATCTTTAGTTGGCTTGATTCTGACCGGAGGCGGAGCGTTTAGCTCATTCTGACTTCTGAATTCCTCTTCAAGTTTCAGTCTATGTCTTCATAGGCTTGGATTTTTTCATACAAACTATCAACGTTCTCTTGAGCAAATAGTTTTTCTTTTAGTTGTAAATAATCACCTTCGCCTAATTTACAAGCTGCCCAAAATTTCATCACCTTGGATGGCTCTAAATGTGTGAAAAGTACCTGCATTACTTCTTGTAAATTTTGCTGTTCGTTAATAACTTTAATTGTCATCTTCCATCTCCAAAATAAAATCAGTCGGGTTGATTGCTTTGAGTGTTAAGCCTTGACAGGGATTGATTAACAAGTTCCGTGGGTTTAAGTCCCCCGGTTCAATAAAAAAGCAAGTTTTGTGTTGGGGTTAAATCCCCATTACAAAACTTAATTACGAATTACGAATTATTTAATCTTTTATCACGAGTGATAAAATAATCACTTTGAGAAGTTTCGGCACAAGCAACGTGGAGAGCATCAATGTTCTGTGGCTTCCACGATCCGCGTCACCCCACCCTAACCCTCCCCTTGCAAAGGGGAGGGAACTGCATTTCTTTTTCCCCCCTTAGAAAGGGGGGATTAAGGGGGGTAAAACGCCTGTGAGCCATGCATTTGAGCTGAAGTTGACACCAATGAGCTTTTTCTGTACCCTTACCGCGTGGTCTATTTACCTGAAAATAGCTGTAAGAGCAGGGGTACGCCCCCGTTACGCTAACGTCCCGCAACTCTTAGAGACGCTACGGGAACGCTAACGCGTCTCTACACTAAGATTCATACATCTAATCAGCAACGCTAAAAAAAATTAGATCGTTCCGCTCCGCTACACTCAAAAAGGGTAAAGGAAAGAAGGGCAGAGGGCAAAAGAGCTAAAGTATAAAGGGCTAAAGAGTCCTCCCAACGCCGCAAACAATACGAAAACCAATATAGGAGGTGTGGAAGTCGCGCGTGCTGCCGTAGCGGGACGCGGAACGGCAGGGTCCAGGAAAGCTGTACCAGGAACCGCCCCGCACCACTTGATATTGACTATCATTATTTATCCATGCACTTCCATCACTAGGCGCTCCTTTATAGTTGTCATGCCAAGTATCTTGACACCACTCCCACACATTCCCGTGCATATCGTATAATCCAAAGGCGTTGGGTGGAAAACTTCCTACTTCTGTTGTTTCTTGACGAGATTTTCCTTTTGGTGCAGAAGCGTAGGTGTAACTCCCATCATAGTTGGCTAACTCAGTCGTAATCGTCTCGCCAAAGTGAAATGGTGTCGTTAATCGTACTGTTTCTTCTTGTTGCTGTCTGATTCTCTCTTGTTCTTTCCGGTATTCACCTTCTGAAGATGATTGAATAATAATTGCTTCGATCGCAGATGTTTCCGCATCATTTAGTTCTAAAATTCGTTGAAAACGTTGAAGTTCTTCACGAGTAGCATCACTAAGAGGATATTCAAACTGCATCGACTCTCTAAACACCTCTTCATACTGCTGAAGCTTTTGCCGATGTTCCTCGATCGCCACCACAATTTGATTTTCAATCGCAGTCACATCCTCAGCAGTCAGATTCAACCCTTGATGACGTTGCGTTAGTTGAGAGCGTTTGAAAGCACTAAGCGGATATTCTTGCTGAACACCTTCTGTAAACTCCTGCTCATATTGCCGCAAGTTTGCTTGATATGTTTCAATCTCCCTATTAATCCGCCGCTCGATCGCTCCCACATCCCCTTCACTCAACCCCAACGTCTGCCAAGTTTGCTGCAACTGCTTCCGCGTCACCTCATCTGGATAATGCTGGCGTTGCGTCGCCTTCACAAACGCTTGCTCATACTGCTGGAGTTTTTGATGATAACTTTCAATCTGTGTTGTAATTTGCGCTTTTATTGGTGCAACATCCACATCCGTCAGTCCCAAGCGCTGCTGCTGTTGACGTAAATCATTCCGGGTTGCCTCGCTGAAAGGATATTCCTGCTGCATGGTAGTAGAAAACAGCCGTTCGTAATCATGGAGTTTCTGGTGATATGCCTCCACCTCAGCCGTAATCTCAGATTCAATTGCCGCAATATCCCCATTTGCAAGCTCTAATTGCTGCTGGGTTTGCCGTAAGCGATCGCGGCTGGCTGCACTCAAAGGAAACTCCTGTCGCAGTGCCGTTGTAAACGCCTGTTCATAAGTTTGCAGGTTTTGCTGATGCGTTTTAAACCGTGCAGTCACTAGTGCCTCAATCGGCATCGTGTCTTCATTCCGCAGCCCCAAAATTTGCTGGAGATTTTGCAGATCGTGGCGATCGCCATCGGTAATTGTCTCGTCTCGCTCCAGTAGTTCGGTGAACACCTGCTGATACTGTTGAAGCTTTTCGCGGAACTTATTGCGGTAGGGTTCCAACACCTGATCTTCGATCGCCTTCGCCTCAGTTGTCTCCAATCCCAAGCGAGTCCTCAGTACATCTAATGTACGACGACCGACAAAGGAAATTTCGCCTCGATGAATAAATCGCGCTACCTCTTTACGGTATCGCTGTCTAGGATCACCCGGAGCCACCTTTGTCAGTCGAATCTTAAAGCCTTCTCGAATTGCATAGATTTCCGGCTTCATTGCCGGCTGAAGTTCTCGCACCTTCTGACTGGCGTATTCATGAAGTTCATCAATAGAGATAAACTCATCTTGATCGCGATCGGCTTCTCCCGACTTGATACCTTCAATCAAAAAACGAGTATAAATTGATAAATCTTGCCCCTGCTCCTCAAAAGAATATTGAGTCGAAGTAGAAGAAGTCAACACAGCTCGTCCTTCACCGCCCAACTGCTCCCGGATGTCAATTGTGCCGTCATCTTTAGCAGACATCCCCTCAGCAAACGCGCCACTAAAGCAGCTATCCAGAATCACCACCTGCCGCCGAGAGCGACTTTCGCTCATGCGATCGTGAATAAAATTTGCAGACACCGACGTTGAGCGAATCAATTCACCCTGCTGCGTCTTACTGGTATTGCGAGTTGCCAGATACAGCCTACCGCGATCGTCTTTGATACCGTGTCCCGAAAAGTACAGCAGCAGCAAATCATCCTTGTGCCGCCCGGAAAACAGCGTTTCGATCGCCATTTCCACAACTTGTCGTTCAGGATTTTTGAGCAAGATAATATCTGACACAGCAAACCCGCCCATCTCTGGATGCAGCAGTACCTCGTACACTGCTTCCACATCTCTAACCGCACTGGGCAACGGATTCAGCCCTGGCTCATACTCACTCACCCCAACCAGCAACGCTACCTTCGCCATTTAACTCACCTGTGCTGCAATCAAATCCTCTGCGGCTTTAATCTCCGTATTCTTCCCTGTTTTAGAATATCACCTATATCCATTGGACGATGTTTAAATCTTTACAGCAAAACTTCATCAAGCGTAGGCGTAGCCCGTCGTAGACATCGCAACATAGAAGCAGACATTAATCAAACGTAAAACTCCTTATTCTCTCTGCGCCTCTGCGCCTCTGCGTGAAAAATATCATCAACAAACCCCCCTACTCCTCCCCCCAAGTTTGCAACTGCAAATACACCAATACCAACGTCCCTGCTAACAGCATTGTCGCCGCCGCCGCTGCATAACCAAAATCAAATTGACCAAATGCCTCTTGATAAATATAGTAAACCAATAAATTAGTCGAATTCAGCGGACCACCACCAGTCATCACATAAACTTGCTCAAAACTCCGCAACGTAAAAATCGCCGTAGTAATTGTTGCAAATATAATAGTAGGACGTAATCCGGGCAGAGTAATATACCAAAATTGTTGCCAAGCATTTGCCCCATCTAAATCTGCGGCTTCGTAACGACTGGAAGGAATTGCTTGCAACCCCGCTAAAAACACCACCATATTGAAACCCAGTTGTTTCCAAATACTCATTAAAATCAGCACTGGCATAGCCCAAAATGTTTCTCCTAGCCAGGGTATAGCTGGAATCCCAAAAAAATCTAAAAGTCCGTTAACTGGCCCCGATGTTTGAAACAGCCAGCGAAATCCCAAACCAGCCGCTACAACTGAGATAATTGAAGGTAGAAAATAAGCACTTCGCAGGACGCCCCGCAAGGGAATGGAGCGGTTTAATAGCACTGCTAATCCCAAAGGTATGACTAAACTGGGAATGATCGTAGCAGCAGTAAAATAAAAGGTGTTACCCAGAACTTGCCAAAAGTCTGGGTTAAGTAGCAACCGCCAATAATTTTTTAAGCCGACCCAATAAATACCTTTTAAAGTAAAACTACCAGCCGTAAAACTGAGGTAAAGCAAATAGGCGATCGGCCAAATGATAAAAATACCAAGTAAAATCAGTGCTGGTGTGAGAAAAATCCAGGCTGCTACTGTATCATTATCCAACCATGATTTAGTATATATTTTTGGCATTTATAATTTTCCCTTTTTGCTGTTATGACCCTCCGTCCTGATTCTACCCCTAGCTTGGTTTCTCCTAGTATTAGCAATGTCTGCCCACAAGTCGCTCCTTTAAAACTGGGCATTATGGCTTCTGGGAATGGCAGCAATTTTGATATAGTTGCCCAAGCTATCCAAGATGGACAGCTAAATGCCCAAATTCAAGTTTTAATTTACAATAACCCCTCGGCTCAAGCAGCCGTAAAAGCAGCTAATAGAGGTGTAGAAGCTGTTTTGTTAAATCACCGCAACTATGAAAGCCGCGAAGAGTTTGACGAGAAAGTTGTGCAGACATTGCAAGATTACAATGTAGGATGGGTAATTATGGCAGGTTGGATGCGACTGGTAACATCAGTATTAATTGATGCTTTTGCTGACAGAATTATCAATATACATCCTAGTTTGTTACCTAGTTTCAAGGGAATTCATGCCGTAGAGCAAGCTTTGGCATCTGGGGTAAAAATCACCGGCTGTACTGTGCATATAGCTTGTTTAGAAATGGACAGTGGCCCAATATTGATGCAAGCCGCAGTCCCAGTGCTGGCGGATGATACACCAGAAACACTCCACGCCAGGATTCAAATTCAAGAACATCGAATTTTACCACAGGCGATCGCTTTAGCAGCCAACTTGTCAAAGTAATAGGACTTAGGCAAAACCACACGCTCTAGGGGCAATTCATGAACTAGGTTGTTTCAGGCTTTTATTAATTATCTTTTGATCGTAATTAGACCATGCTGTAGGGGTTTAGTATGCTAAACCCCTACGAAAGATGTGGTTTTTACCTTTACTCATGCTTGGTATTTATTGTCAATGCGTAAGTCTTATATTTATACTTTACCAGTTGTGATAAGCAAAATAGAACCTGTGGTTATTACAGCTTCATCTATGGTTAATAGTGGGCAATAGTGTGCGATCGCTAAAAAGTCATTGCTCAAATAAAAGTAAAATTACTGTAGGTGTATTAGGCGCATATTTTAAAATGATTTGTCACAAAAAACATTACATGATCGCCTAGCACCGCTACATAACATGGTGCCTTAAGTTAAAGCCGTAACGCACCCTACAAAAAGATTTTTAACTTTTAGTTGCAGACAATTGCCACATTTTCCACATATAACTAGAAATCCAATTTGTCACGATGTGGGCGACAATCGGCACTAATAAGTTGCCAGTAATCAAGGCGCTATATGCTAGGATCATTCCGACAATCGTTGCCCAAATTACATAAGGCCATTGTTGGGAACCGCTAAAATGCAATACACCAAAGCAAAGACTCGATACAATGACAGCCAGATGATCAGAACCTAAAGCTGGCAATATCACACCTCTAAATAATAATTCTTCACTTAACCCCGGTAGTAACCCCAGCCAAATTAAATCTGGTAAAGCTAAGGGCTTTAGTACTACTTCTAGATAATAATCTGCACTTTTACGGTAGGCAGTCCAAAGGCGATAAGCCAAGCCACTTAACGCGGTGATGACGAACCCCAACCCTACACCCAACAGCAACTCTCTTTGGTTCAACTTCCAGGAAAATAGGGAAAAGTTGCCAAAGTACAGCGATAGTTTAGCGACTATCAATAAAATGATTGCAGTCGCTCCCATCGCTCCAAGTACTTGGATGCGTGTCAGGTAGGGAATTTCTGGTTTTTGCTTTTGTTGTTCAACCACGGGTTTTTAAGGGAGTGGGGAGTGGGGGGAGAAATAAGTTCTAACTCCTAACTCTTAATTACTAGCTACTGACTGCAAAGACAATAATTTAAGACGGAGAGCAGATGGATTGATGCCTGCTTTGTGTGCTGCTAATACACCCACTGCTTCTAAATATGAGTTTACCTCTATAGCTTTGATCCCTAAGGGTTGGGGAGGAACTTTTATAAGAGTTTTATTTTCTTCGACTGTAATTATTTGGCATCGTTTTTGGCTTAAACTAAGTAAGGCACTGCTACCACAAGCAGTTGCAGGTGCGATCGCAGCATCCACTTGATCTGCCCAAATATCTTCTTGCTGTGATGCTACCCGTTTTTTCTCCACTATAAATTGTGGGGCACGACTCAAACCGACAAGGACGCACGGCAAAAAGGTATAACCCAATTCTTCAGCGGCGGAACGTGGAGATAAATTAGGATCTGGGGATTCGCTCAAAAGGGCGGGAGAATGGGCGCAAGGAATTTGAAAAGTTCGCACTAGCAAATGGCTAATTACGGCTTCTGCACCCGCTAAAGGATCAACGCCTTCACCGTGGCGGTATTTCTGTACTGCTTCCTCATCCAGATTATCGGGGAAACGGGCAACAACTGCGATCGCTTCTGCCCCCGCCTTTTTAATTAATATCTCAGCTGCCCGTAACAAGCTATCTGGATTACCAATTGTCCCCCAACTAGAACCCGATAATGCAGTCTGTAATTCCACATTTAACGGTGCATCAGTAATTACATAATCTGTTAAAGTCAATCCCAAAGTTGCTCTGACTGCATCTGCTGCTTGTATATGTCGTAGTCTCAACTCTGGCTCAATGCCTTGATCTAAAAGCAAACCTACTTTGTTAGTTCGGACTGGACGCAAACCCCAGCATCCAGCAGCAAATTTGTCAAGTCCATAACCTTCAACATAAAAAGCGTTTGGGAGATTCCAGTATAAAGAAGCGCCATTAAGGACATTGGGGTGAGTAATTAAGCGATCGCAAACCTGTGCGATAACTTTGGCAACAGGCAAAGCATCTCCAGCATAACCCCCAATGGCAGCACCAATGCCAGTTGGTATAATTAAGACAACAGTGTATGGACGCATATTGAGTCCTGAGTTATGAAGCAGAAACCATCAAATACTAACTCACGCTGTGTAAGACTTTCTCTCAAATCTAACCCCAACCCCTTCTCTTGTAGAAAGAGGAGCAAGAATCAAAGCCTCTCTTTTCTCTTTGGGGGAGAGGTTTGGAGAAGTATTCCAATAATAAGTCGCACAGCGCGTTAACTCCCAACTCATCACTGTGCACTCATAACTGTGCACTCTTTGTAACAACAGCTTCAACAGTAGCTTTTTCTTGGTCAACGTTCACAGAGGTAATTGCCCAACGAAGGGGTTCACCCTGTTTGTTCAACTCTGTTTCAATTGCCTTTAGTAACTCTGCGGGAGTTTCTTGTAAATCAATTTCTGCGGTAATGAAATGAGTCGTCATCGTTGTAAATCCTGTTGATTTATAGTTTCTATAATAGCTGATCTGAGGTACAACAAAATACTCATATTATTTATTAGCTTTGAGCGTGGCAGTTATCAATAATCAAACTGGATACTGATAACTGTTGATTTTATTAGTCTTTACCAAATTGCAACTGATAGACTACTTCTTCTTTTTCCGTTTGAATTTTCAAATCAGAAAGGGGTTTGGCAACACAAAGCAATACGTAACCCTGCTTTTGCAAATCTGGACTAACGCCCATACCATCAGTTTGATCGACAGTTCCCTCAGTTATTTGACCGGCGCAAGTTGTGCAAACGCCTGCATGACAAGAACTTGGCAAATCCAAACCACCAACATCGGCAACTGATAAAATTGTTTCATCTTCAGGAACTTGCAAGGTATGAATTTTGCCCTGGTGATGAATTTCTACGGTGTAAGTTTTGGACATATACAAAAGAGGTGTGTGACTACGGTCAAATAAATTATATTATCTTATAAATAGGCGGCTAACCAAATTCAGCATGGTTTTTTGCTGGCTATTGCCAAGGGTAAAACTGCAAATTACCTCATATCTTTTTTGGAAAGCCATCATGACAACCGAAAAGTTACCGTATATTATCCTACACCAAAGAGCGATCGCCCGACGCTGATCAGTCCAAAACTCAAAAAAAACGAGCTTAGATAGAGGATCGTCATTCGTAACAGAACCTAAAAATTTGGATTTAGCAATATTTTTAGATGTTGTCATATCTATAAAAAGGTTGATTTCTCAAATGATTCAAGAGCTTTCTGTAAATATCTCATAGCATTTCTTTGCGAGGTTTTAAAGAAAGCTTGCAGGGAACTTTAATTGTGGTGCATCTTTATATTTAATTGATATTAATTCTCGGTTTTGAAAGTATGTATTTTTTTCCTAAACAAAGAAAAGTTAAGCAATTAAATGAATTTATATAAACTTTATTATATTTTTATATTTTTACTAATTACTAATAATTATTTGATTAAGACAGTCTATCGGAAGAGAGAGTTTAAGAATATTCACACCAGAGAAAGAGCAATTAAATGTGTGTGCTTTGGTAAATTACTATTGATTACGTCAGTTAAGGAATAAATATGGATAATAATTTAGTCGGCGGTATCATTCCCCCACAACCACCAATAGAAGCACAATCTGATGTTCATGTTTTGAAGTCCCGGCTGGAATGGGGTGAACCAGCTTTTACAATATTGGATGTGCGCGATCGCATGACCTACAACCAAGGTCACATTATGGGAGCGATGCCGATGCCAGCAGATGAATTGGTAGAGCGTGCAGCATCTTCTTTGAATAAGAGCCGTGATATTTACGTTTACGGTACTAATGAAGAAGAAACTGCCCAAGCCGCACAACAACTGCGCTCTAATGGATTTGAGCATGTCTCTCAACTCAAAGGTGGTCTTGCTGCATGGAAGGCGATCGGTGGGCCAACAGAAGGCATTGTTGAATCAAAAACTCCCCCAGGTGCAGGTGATTATAACGTTGTAGATCGGTTAAAGGATCACCAAGAAAATCAGCCACAGGGAGGCGGTAACGCGGTAGAAGCTATTAAAAAGGGAGCCAGTAACCTGAAAGAAGGCATTCAAGAGGGAGCTAGTAATGTTAAGGAGAGCATTCAAGAGGGAGCCAGCAACCTCAAGGAAGGCATTAACGAATTGAAAAATCCAGACGATAGGTCTTAGTCCAGAAATAATCTAAAAAATCATTAATAGACTTCTTGCAAAATATCGATTTCTGATCAGGATAAAAGCCAGAATTGAAGAGACAAGCTATTCTAGCTTTTCGGAGTTTGTCCTCCAGATTATAAAATTTTGCAAGAGGTTTATCAAAACAGAATTCAGGAGTCAGAATTCAGAATGGATATAGCGGTTCCCATTCAGATGCGGTACAACGTTATATCCCAAGGTGTAGGGGCACGGCATACCGTGCCCTACGGGTAGTCCCCGATATCTTGATTCTGAATTCTTCTTCAATATTTTATCAATGTTCAAACAAATCCTTGAATTGTAACAAATCTAAAGAAACTATTGTTGGTAAAAAATTGAAGCATTCTAAAGCAAGTTCCCAACGTTCTTCTCGTTTAAGCATTTCTGTTAGCTTCTGCTGGACACTAAGTAAGTAGCGCACATCATTGGCAGCATAACTCAATTGAGCTTCAGATAAGTTAGTAGCATTACCCCAATCAGAACTTTGAGCGCTTTTATCCATCTCTACTTGTTCTAACTCTTGCACCACATCTTTGAGTCCGTGGCGATTGGTGTAAGTACGGGCTAACTTACTGGCAATTTTGGTGCAGAAAACAGGGCTAACCTGAATCCCTAGATTAGATCGCAAAGTTGCAAGGTCAAAACGAGCAAAGTGAAACACTTTTAGGACATTCGCTGCTTCCAAGAGTTTTTTTAAGTTTGGCGATTCGACTTGTCCTTTGGCTATGCGGATTGCAGTCACTTTGCCCTCTGGGTTACACAGCTGGACAAGGCACAACCGATCGCGCAGGGGCAATAATCCCATCGTTTCGGTATCAACTGCGATCGCTGTAGATTCTAAATACTGTTCAAGGGCTGCGTCACTAAGGTCGCGATCGCTCACCTGAAAATCTTGTAATATCATGAGACGTTCAAAAATAATAGCAGTGTCCAGCAGATAAAAGTCTTGTCAGACACTACATTATTATTGTGCAAAAAAATCAGAAATTAAATTTACCTAGTGCGAAAAAACATTTGTGTAAGGTAGACTTCGCCTTGATTATTAGTCGCAACGCCAATTCCAGTTAGGTTGTAATTTCCTTTAAGATTCTTTAGATGTCCGGGACTTTTGATCCAACCAGTAACAGCTTCATCCACGGGGTTGCTATATCCCCAATTGAAAGCAACATTTTCCGCTGCACTGTTGTAGCGAATAGGGATAGCTTTGACTCGCCCTTCAAATCCCTGATGGCTAAATGGGGTTTTACCTTTAGCCATGTTTTGGCTGTGAATTCTTGCCTGTCGAGTTATATTTGCATTTATGGTCAACTTTGGCAGCCCTTTAGAAGCCCGATATCGATTAATTTGGTCAAAAACTGATTTTTCTAACTCAGTATTTTTAAAAGTAGGAGTCGATATTGCAACCTGACTGGAAAAAAGCGACAACAGCTTATTACGGGTGGATGTATTCGTAGAAGTATGATTTGGTATCGGGACAGTCGTTAATCCACTAGCAAGGACAAGCGCACTTAAAGCGATGCCAAAAGCAGTTTGTCGGAACATGGAGAATTGCGTAATGTGTAGAGATATAAGACTTCTACTCTACCTTATAGTTCCGACGATATATACCACGATACTATTAAGGATTGATGAATTTCGGCAATTTGGCTATATCACTTACAAAGAACCCAAACAATCATTTTCAATTGTCGATAATTCAGGTTGTTTTTGCTGAGAATTTAAAATTTTCCGGAATTACTAAAAAAATAATGTAGTATTCAATAGACAAATGTCATTTAAACTACATTATTTAACGTTTGACAAAAGATTAGCTAACGAGGAAAAACCTAAATTTTGCTAAACTTGTCAACGAATAAAAATTTGTGTGAAGTAAACTCTGCCTGTACTGGTGACAGCGACACCGATTCCCGTCAAATTATAATTACCTCTAATATTGTTAAGATGCCCTGAACTGTTGAGCCAGCCTTGAACAGCTATTGTGGCAGGGTCACTATATCCCCGGTTGTAAGCGACATTTTCACCAGCTGTTCTAAAAGAAATACCGGTTGCTCTAACACGTTCTGAAAATCCAGTATGTCCAAAGGCAACTGTACCGTTAGCCATGTTCTGACTATGATTCCTGGCTTGATTATCGATGGCAGAATTACGAGTCAGCGCTAGTAGTCTTTGGGAAACTCTGTAGTTATTAATTTGGTTGAAAACCGACTGTTCTAGAGCAGCAGTGTTAATACTAGATTGTGCAATCTGAACGGTATGACTTGATATATGTGAAGATATCGGCGTAAAAGTTGGATTTGTTGCAGGTGTAGCGATCGATGCACTGCTGAGAACGATAGTGCCTAAAGCAACACTGGAAATTGTTGTTCTAATCATTTGTTCAATGTGAAGTTCCAGACAGTTTTACCAGACTAATATCAATATGACAAATTGGTTATAAGTCTATATACCTCTGTTTATGCCGTTTTTTATTTAAAAACTACCACCAAACCTTTAAATTCTCAATTTTGCAGAGAAATTGTGTTCTCTATAGATAATTGTCTTCTCCCATTAGTATGATTTTTTTATCAGTACTTACGCAATTTGCACGCTCTAAGACTAAGATTTAGTATAGTCCTTTGGATTTAAAGGTATTGACATGAGTATTAGTCAACGGTTAGAAAAAGAAAACCGCACCTGTTATACTGTTTCAGTGTCACAACTACCAGCACTTCATCAACAATACCAGTGGGCAGGTCTGATAACAGCAGTAATGGTAGTGCGTTCGATTCAGCATTAAAATAAAACTACCGATGAAGTCCAATTTTATATTACCAGTCTCGCTACCCGGATTTCTCACAAAATTGGTAGCGCGATTCGACTTTAAATGTGTAAGTTTAAAAATATATCGTAAAAATCTAAAATGATATGAAAATCATACAATACTCATACATTTTATCGGCGTTATGAAGGCTGAAGTTTTCATAAACTTCATGGAAAATTAATTGTATACAAGTACTACAGTAGCGATCGCACTCAGCAGAGACGCGCGTGAATACACTTTCAACAGAAACACGTAAAGCAAAATTGGTGCAACAGCGAATCGCCCAATCTACAATAGGCAACATTATGGTCATGGTTACTGCTACTACTCCCAAAATTCTGATCGTTGACGATGACTTCGGCGTGCGAAATCTCGTCTATCGTTTTTTGAGTCGGAAATATCAAATCGAGTCGGCAGCAGATGGTAAGACTGCTTTATCGTTGTTTGAGCAATTCAACCCAGCTTTAGTGATTCTGGATTGGAATTTGCCGGATGTTAATGGCTATAGCCTCTGCCAAGAAATGCAGAGTCGTAATAATGTTTTAGTGCTGATACTAACTAGTAGGACTGACGAAGCTGATAAAATTAAAATCTTAGGTGCAGGTGCTGACGATTTCATGACTAAACCATTTAGTCTTGCAGAAGTTGAAGTGAGAGTAGAAGCTCTTTTGAGGCGGATACGCTACATTAATCCCTCGCCAACACAACGTATTGTCTTCAAGCAGCTAGCAATTAACCCAGAAGGTCGGGAGGTAACACTTAACGATAAGCCTCTGATATTAACAGCATTGGAATTTAATATCTTACATTTTTTGGCAAGTCATCCTAATCAGGCTTGGAGTCGCCCACAGCTAATCCAAAAAATCTGGGGTTGCGACTATGCAGGAGATGGACGGGTGGTTGATGTGCATATTGGTCAGTTACGTAAGAAGATGGAAGTTGATACCAGCATACCGGAGTTTATTAAAACTGTGCGGGGCTATGGTTATAAGTTTGAAGTGCCTGACGAGAATACTAATTCGTAATTAATGAGTACTTGCATCGTTGTTTATTAATGGAGACAAAAAATCTCATTTAGGGATGGGGTAATAATTATGAATTATCATCACATCTGATTTACCTAAATACTTTTACTGAGGCTTGACAGTATAACTTGCGTTAATTTGGGACGTTAATACAAACTGATTTGGTAATTTCGTGTCTGCTCAAGCCTCAGACAGTAACCTTATTGCTTTTAATATATCGTCTCAAGATAAGTTTCAACAAAATCTAAATGTACAGAGTTTATCCGAAGTTTCGCCTATAGGTAAAATTTGGGACAAGCACAGAGCTAATACTGATCAAGTCTTGCATTATTACGCTAAAGCAGACGAAGATTATTTTCAGCAGTATGCTTGGCGGATGAGAATGTGTTCCGAGTTGCTGAAGTTTCAATTAGTGCCAGACGAATCGGAAGGTATTCTCAAGTTAAAATTATTAGATGCGCGATTTTGTAGGGTTCGTCATTGTCCGGTTTGTCAGTGGCGACGCTCGCTCATGTGGAAAGCAAGAGCTTACAAAATTCTCCCACAGGTTGTCACTGATTACCCCAAGCACCGTTGGCTATTTGTTACCTTGACTGTAAAGAATTGCCAGATTGAGGAACTTAGGGAAAACTTGGATTCGATGAATAAGGCTTTTAAGCGATTCACTGAATTGAAAGTATGGCCTGCGAAAGGCTGGGTGAAATCCATAGAAGTGACTAAAGGTAGAGATGGAGTCTCAGCACACCCACATTTACATATTTTGGTAATGGTGCCGCCTTCATATTTCAGTCATGGCTATCTTTCTCATACCAAATGGGTAACGTTGTGGCAGCAGTGTTTACGGATTGATTACCAGCCAATTATTCATACTAGCGCGATCGCAAAATATCATAATCCTTCACTACTCATCCCTGAAATTCTCAAGTATCAGGTGAAAGAGTCAGATTTAGTGGGTGATAGAGAATGGTTTCTAGAGTTAACCCGTCAACTGCATAAAAGTAGAGCGATCGCTGTTGGGGGTATACTCAGGCAGTATATGCGCGAATTAGAGGAGAAAAACCAAGACCTCATTGATGAAAATGAAGAGACAGACGAGGTGGATGGAGAAAGTT
>NZ_JBGTFY010000269.1:0-3758 GCF_041747015.1 Nostoc sp. | reverse complement strand
AAAGTTAGAATATCAAGGCTTTAAAGAGTATCTTAGGAACATCAAAAAGTGGTTTTGTTGTCAAAGTCTGACAGTGAAAAGCCCCTAGAATTATGTAACTCTGGGGACAAGTATAAGTATCTGACAATTTATCAAATCAAGCATGGACTACTGTCTGATTACCTGATTCAGCAGCTCAAAAATCCCTCAATTGCTATTAACCCCAATATCCTACAAGTCCTGTTTCACATGGTCAAGGCTCCGGTTCTGGGTAATTTGGCTCTGGGAATACCCAAGGAGGCTCTGGGAATGGGAGGCAGCCTCCAGTGATATTGTTGAGGTTACTACTACTTAGATGATGCATATTAAAATCTGTAGGTTGCAAGTCACCAATCTTGATGCTAGCCATTTGTAAATTCCTCCTAAGTAGAGTTGCGATTGTCTTGAATGAGCTCCGACTTTGGATTATGTAATCTTGATTCAATACTACTTAATTAAGCTGAAGGATCAAGTTTACAAAGCTTCTTTTTGGGACATAAATAAAACTTTGTGTCTATTCAAGCTTAAAGAGAAAGTTAGAGAGTGAGAGTACTAATTGAGATAGTGGTTACCTGATAAACTGAGGCTAATGAGACAGCGATCACAGAAATTCTAAGCGCTCTTTTCTAAAACAATTTATGCTGTTTAAGCGACTGATAAATCGAGTTTATAAAGCTCATTCTTTAGACATAATTAAAGCCTTTATGCCTGTTAAAACTAAAGAGGATAGATAATCAAAGTCCTAATTTAAATTGCGATCACCCGCTTAGATGAGGTTGTTGATTGGGCGATCACAGAAATAACCAATCTTTCTTTTCTAGAAGATAAGTTATTTCAAACAATGCTAATATTATGCTGAAATTAGGTCATGCGATGGCGTCCCACCCGTCCTCTCCGTTTCAAATCAGACAATTCATCCGCTTTTAGCAAGCGGTTCATAGTACTAAGAACCCTTAATCCAGCGAGCCAGGATGTCGGCCCCATTTTCTTTCATCATATGCTTCTGGCAGTATGTCAGACGCCACGCCTGGTCATCAATATGACGCCCGAAGGGCGTAAAATGTGTGCGGTTAGCATACCCCAGCCACACTGCTTCCCAGAAGGAATTATATCCAGTTCCACAATAGATTGCATCTGCCCCAGGTAACCATTCGCAAAGAGGGAAAAGCGTGTTTGGGGCAAGCATGTTAAAGCGGAAGAGTTCTCCAGTTTCCAGCTTGGGGCATATTGCTTCGCATTCCCCAGGTAACCCTGCCTGCGTAACCACCACTAGTGGTTGGTCAGCGGGAACGCGAAGATGCTCCCGCAGTGCAGTCTTTGGTTTACACTCATCCGGATTGCAAATAACAATCGGGTCAATCTCTTCATGGAGTAACGAATAATTCAATGGTTCGATCCCGATGATGCGCTGGAACTGCTCTGGCGCAAAGGGCATCTCAGCCGAGCCAATAAACCATTGAGGCGGACAGCAGCGAATTAATAGCCAAGCTTCGCACTGCAATCGAGGAAGAATATAGCGCAGCGGTGCCCAGAACATGTCCACCAGTAGAAGGTCAGGACGGAAACCTTCAAGAGCCAAGACTAACGCGCTTTCTGCTACTTTGAGCGGCTCTCGCAGTTCTACTGGGTGAATATCAACCACTTGATAGTTATCCAATTGTGCTACTTGGTAGGGCAACTTAGGTCCGAACATCTGATAAGTGGCGGCACATCCCGACCGCTTAAGACTACGTAAAATGGCAATGCCGTGGGCTAGATGCCCCGCCCCGATTGTCCCGGCAGTAAAGTAAGCAATTCTCATATGTACCTCACGCAATAGAGTTGAAATTGTCTACTCAAAACTAAAATCGAAAAAGTCAAATTAGTAATCGGGCTTTTGGTCACAACTACCTAAAACTTAGATCTTGCCCCTTTCAAGATGAGGATGGGCAAGATGCCCATTCTAATAAGAAGTTGATTTTATTGTGAGGTGGGCGTCCCGCCCGTCCTACAGTTGGTGCAAGAGGTGAAACTAAGATAAGTTGGTTGTGTTGTAAAAGCTTTTTGAGGACAAAAGTTCCTGTTGAGTGGGAACTCGTTATGTAGCCACTCCGAAAATTTGGGTAATGAATTTCCCTTGATCTTCAATGTCACCTTTTGCCAATCCCTGAATTTGTCCCTTATTTCCATCTTGGTTGGGCTTGGTTAGGCTCGAAGCACGGTTGCTGTGGGGAAAGGGAACCTCGAGAATTGGGTACCCCAGGAAAGGGCACAGCTTCTTCCAGCCTTCCCCCACGCAGATGTTGAGAACCAGTAAGTCTTGGGGTCTAGAGAGGAAGTACTGCTGAACGTGCTCTAGGTGTCGGAGGTAGGCCTCCTCAAACAGCACTGGATCATAGCCTACGGTTCCAAAGACCTGCTGCCTGTGCCACATGAAAATAACCCTGAGTTGAACGGGGAACTGTTCGAGCTTCACCCGGTGACCGAAATGATCAGCGCAAGACTGCAGCCATCCCCTCATGTCCCTGATAGTCAGGATGAATTTTGACCCTGGATAACGCTCATCCAATTCCTTAAACCGGCACGCCACGGGCAGGTCACTGGCTGCGTCGTGACTATCGAAAGCTGCCCACGTTAAGGGAAAGTGCACACTGCTGTACCCCAATAATTCCAGTGCATTATGCAGGCTGCTTGTTCCCGTCTTAGATAGACCAATCCCGAATATCTTGCTCATAGAAACTCCTTAAAGTGGAACTCATTGCTGGCTGGGTCAATGCTCAACCCCTGAAACTAAAGGCTTTTTCGAGTTTGTAGATTGTGTTGTAAAAACTAGAGAAAGTGGTAGTGTAGGAAGCCCACACGCTTCTGAGAGGTCTGTTTGCGATCGCTTTCATCCCGTTCAAATGGCGTCGTTTCCAATCCGAAATTATCTTCCTAAGGAAATTCATCTTTTTAGAAATGAACAATAGATTTTTATCCACTTAGTCCATTTCTAAAAAATCAAATTTAGAAAGTCAAGTTTAGGAAGCTTCTTTCTAAGATATAACAAAACAGTTATGTCTCCCATTTTGGCTAGGCGCTGTAGAAGGAATTTGTTGAACGAAATATATAAGACTTTGACAAATTGACTGTACAAGATGAAGTTTGTAACCGATGTTCCTGAACATGATTCAGACAGTTGTATCTCCAATTCCAGCTCAGATACTTGAAAGCTGAAGTAGCAAGCGTAAATACCATGTCGAGCAGAACGCACTGGATGAAGTGAAGTATCTCGAAGGTTCTTCGATACGCTCAGAATGAAGCTTTGGAGTGTAACTTGTATAAGAATACTGAGGTAGTAATCGCGAAACTTTGAGAGTTTTTTCTTCAGTTTTCAAATTAGTGTAACTCATTGGAATTAGACTATATTCCTTCTAGCTTATTTTAGAAGCTATAGTAATTATCGTCTCAAAGCATTGCAGATTTTTGAGACTTAAAGAAAGAGTTGTGTCTCCGATTTTTACAATCTTTTAGGAAGATTGACTAACCTTTGCATCCTATCGGCGTACAGCACAGCCTCACCTTCTTTGAAGTTTACCAAAAGGTAAATTGGAGCAACTCTGCAAGCGATCGCAATTAACTCAGGGATAACTCCAACCTTGCCATCTTCTCAACAAATCCTAGTAGCGTTACTTCTGTCAGACTTGTTCGTAAATTTCCTGATAAACATCAAATAGCGGTGAACTTCCAAGCAGACGGCAAATTTGGCGCGATCGCAGCAT
>NZ_JBGTFY010000268.1:0-17349 GCF_041747015.1 Nostoc sp. | reverse complement strand
GGAAAACATCAGCAGCTATTTGGAAGGTAGCAATTTATAATTCATGGCTGCAACATCAGCTATTGTGGCGTTTAGCTCTTTATTATGGTGATCAGCAAGAACAGGTGTTAGCACAGTCTTTAGCTGAATCTTTTGATGTCTTTGCTAATTCTGACTTAGTTAGTCACCTGCTACCAGTTAAAATTATTCGGGCGCTTTGCAGTAAACAATCAGGTAGAGAATTAGCAAAAATTGCTTGTGAACAACGTCTTAATCGAACTGAATTGCTAAACACAATCCGAGAATATTTGCCTGTTTGGATTCAATTATTTACCAAATTTATAGAAGACATTACCCCCTATTTTACTAAAATTATTTCTCCAAATCAGCAGCAAATAAAATGGCTGTTAAGTTGTTTTGATGAAATGTCAGAGAGTCAGCAAATAAAAGCTGTTAATTATTTACTAACAAATGTTTCTAATGATATAGCAACCAATCATTCTTTACTGGTTGATTGGTTGAGACATAACTATAGAAATGGTGAAAAATGGTATAAACTTTCAGACCCAGCAACGCAAAGACTTCGAGAGTGGATTGGAGGTATCAATTATGGTGATTTCCAAAAGTTAGTAAATCTAATATTGAACAAGCTCGATTTACCAGACTTCGAGTCAAATCGGCTATGTAGTCGCAGGGACTTTTGGGCTAATTACAGTAACCGCTTTGAACAGCTTCGCATCTTGTTACCCAAGACATCACAAATTGCCATAGGGTATCAAATCCAAGATGATGTTGATCTACTAAAGGATGATGGTAGCGATCCGACAGAGGTGTGTATATTCGATTTTGGTGAGTGGTTTGTAGTCGAATTCTTTCGTGGAAGAGGTGGTGAGACGCGCCTGTTTCCTAAAAATTTTAGAAATCAGCAAATCCTTTTTGGTGAATCCACACTTTCAGTTAAACGTATTCGCTGTCTGGGTGGCGATAAGCACGATCATGTCTTTCTTTGGCAGGTATTTTCCCGCATCTGGCTTGCAAATAATGGAATTTTGCCTAATCAAGATACCCAGCCTTCCAGAACCCCTACAACATCTCAATTACAAAACCGAGAAAACAGGCTTGAGCGGTGGAAAAGGGAAATTGAATATTTAGAATGGGAAGCTAAAGCCTACTGTAACAAGATTTGTTTTTTAATAGACTGAAAATTATTACCTTGAATCATCATCTAAAAACAGCGTCTCTAAATCACGATAGCCACTCACTACCCGCACAACTTCAATCCCCTCTGCAATTGGGCGATAAAATATCAAATAATCATCAACTGGAAAGCTTCGCAACGCAGGTAAAAGTTCATCCCGTCTACGTCCCATACTGGAAAACTGTACCAAAGTATCGAACTTTTGAGTAATGAGTGTGAGCAACCTATCTGCGGCATCTGGATTTCCAGTAAATAGGTAATCGTTAATTTCTTGTAAGTCTTTGGTAGCTTGGAACGATAGAAAATATAAACTCATTATTTATTGTGCCTGAGTCTTTCTCAAAACTTGGTTCTTTTGACGCAACTGCTCAATTACTTCTCTACCGTCAAGTCGTAGTCCGTGATCAAGTTCCTCAACCCCAATCATAATTTCCCTTTGGAGTTCCTCAAACCGACCTTTGTAAATACGTTCCCGTTCCTCTAATAGCCTAATGCCTGCAAGAATCACTTCCTCATTTGATGTGTACTTCCCGCTTGCAACCTGACTTTGAATGAACTGCTCAAGCTCGGTCGTTAAGGAAATATTCATAAACTCTTACCATATTTTTGTTCTCATATTCTAATTCTAGATGCGAAATTACAGCAATCCATTACGATCGCATTGCTCTAAATATCAAAACTTATAATGTATTGAATAATACCAGAAATACCATAGTGTCACTGCGATCGCATCGATGCAACCCTCTTTAAAATCCACCACAACCACGTTAAGCTGAATTAGAGTAGCAATTTATTGCGCTTTTTAATATGCAAATCTCTGTGACTGTCAAATTTTAATTTTTTCTGCTTGAGAAACTCGGAATGCTAGACCAAATTTTTGATAACCTCCACTTTCATTTCAGCGTTGAAGCCCTGATAGTTCTGCTGATCCTGATATTTTTAGAGGCGGTGCTATCTGCTGACAATGCGATCGCTCTGGCTGCGATCGCTCAGGGGCTAGAAGACAAAGAACTTGAGCGTAAAGCCCTTAACTTTGGTTTACTGGTTGCCTATGTGCTGCGAATTACCCTGATTCTTACCGCCACCTGGGTACAAAAATTCTGGCAATTTGAACTATTGGGCGGTGCTTACCTACTGTGGTTGGTATTTCAACACTTTACCTCTGAAGAAAGCAAGGACGAGCATCATCACGGGCCGCGTTTTACCTCCTTATTGCAAGCGATCCCCGTGATTGCACTTACAGATTTGGCATTTTCTTTGGATAGCGTCACAACTGCGATCGCAGTTTCTCAAGAAAAATGGCTAGTGCTAACGGGTGCAACAGTTGGTATTATCGCACTGCGATTCATGGCGGGATTGTTTATCCGTTGGCTAGACGAGTATGAAAACCTAGAGGATGCAGGCTATATAACTGTAGCGTTAGTGGGCTTGCGCTTGTTGTTGAAAGTGGTAAATGATAATTTAGTTCCACCAGAATGGTTAATGATTACAGCCATCTTCTTGATTTTAGGCTGGGGATTTGCCAAGCGCGTTGGCACTGAATTACCCCAAGTAGAACCGGAAAAGAGCGAAGTCTCTAAGTAAGTTAGGAGTGAGGAATTAAGAGTTATTAATTATGAATTTTTAACTCCTAACTCCTACTCCTAACTCTCCATTACTCGTGCAACCAGGGTGTTAAATGCGGTTGCCAATTGACCAATTCTTCATCTTTAAACCACAAGGCAATTTCCTGTTGTGCGGTTTCTTGAGCATCGGAACCGTGGATCAAATTGCGGCCAATATTAATCCCCAAATCGCCTCGAATTGTTCCCGGTTCTGCTGTTAAGGGGTTCGTCGCGCCAATGATTTTTCTAGCAGCAGCAATGACACCATCTCCTTCCCATACCATCGCTACTACAGGCGCAGAAATAATAAATTCGACTAAGCCAGCAAAAAATGGTCGTTCTTTGTGAACATCATAGTGTTGTTCAGCTAATTCCCGACTGACTTTCAGGAACTTCAACCCAACTAAGGTAAAACCTTTAGTTTCAAAGCGGCAGATAATTTCACCCACCAATCCACGCTGTACTCCATCAGGCTTAATTGCTAAAAATGTGCGCTCCATTGCCATCTCCCAAAACTTAATAAAGTTTTTATCTAGTCAATTGTGCTGTATCACCGAAGTTCTGAGCTAAGGAAGCCTTAGATCAGACTTCTCTCTTTGTCTTTTGTCCAAGGGTTTTGCACTAATGCCCAATGCCCAATGACACATGACCAATGACACATGACCAATGACACATGACTCTTGACCAATCAGAGTTTATCTTAGAAATTAACCTTGGGTGCATATCGGTTCTGAAATGAATGCGTTAAATTGTTAATTTGTGGGTGAAACACAGAGGTTAGGAAGAAATGGGTGTTGAATCAACTGCTACATCTGACGAGGTGGTACAAGTACCGTCCAATGGACAAAAATCTGAAGTGAAAAATCATAAGCAAAAAAAACTGTTACCACCTAGTCCTACCACAGGAGATTTACCTCGCTCCTGGAAAATTGAGGATAGCGAAGAATTATACCGCATTGAAGGTTGGGGACAACCTTATTTTTCGATTAGCGCTGCTGGACACGTCACCGTGGCACCCAAGGGCGATCGCGGCGGATCTTTAGACTTGTTTGAATTGGTCAACGCCATGAAAGATCGCAACTTGGGACTTCCCATGTTGATTCGCTTTTCCGATATTTTGGAAGACCGGATTGAGCGGTTGAATGCTTGTTTTAATAAAGCGATCGCCCGCTACAACTACCCTGGTGTCTACCGTGGCGTATTTCCCGTCAAGTGCAACCAAGAGCGGCATTTGATTGAAGATTTAGTGAGATTTGGCAAGCCTCATCAATTTGGCTTAGAAGCCGGTTCCAAGCCAGAATTAATGATTGCTCTGGCTGTCCTGGATACACCAGGAGCATTGTTAATTTGCAACGGCTACAAAGACCGAGAATACATCGAAACGGCAATGTTAGCCCAAAGACTAGGACAAACACCAGTCATCGTCTTAGAACAGATTGAAGAGGTTGATTTGGTGATTGATGCCAATCGCCAGTTAGGTATTAAGCCGATATTAGGTGTTCGTGCTAAACTCAGTACCCAAGGTATGGGACGTTGGGGAGCATCTAGTGGCGATCGCGCTAAATTTGGTTTGACAATGCCAGAGGTAATCGAGGCTGTTGACAAGTTACGGGAAGCTAACCTCCTCGATTCTTTGCAGTTGATGCACTTCCACATCGGCTCTCAAATCTCTGCCATCAACGTGATTAAGGATGCCATCCAAGAAGCCAGCCGCATTTATGTAGAATTGTCGATGCTGGGGGCAGATATGAAATACCTTGATGTTGGTGGCGGCTTGGGCGTAGATTATGATGGCTCTCAAACCAACTTCTATGCATCGAAAAATTACAATATGCAGAACTATGCCAACGACATCGTGGCAGAGTTAAAAGATACCTGTGCTGAACGACAGATTACCGTACCAACACTAATTAGTGAAAGTGGACGAGCGCTTGCTTCCCATCAGTCGCTGCTGATTTTTGATGTTCTTAGTACTAGCGATGTCCCCCTCGACGAACCAGAACCTCCGCAAGAGGGAGAATCCCCAATTATTAATTATCTTTGGGAAAGCTATCAATCAATCAATCAAGAGAATTACCAAGAGTTGTACCACGACGCTGCACAATTCAAAGAAGAAGCCATCAGCCGCTTCAACTTAGGAATTTTACGCCTCAGAGAACGAGCCAAAGCCGAACGCCTCTACTGGGCTTGTTGTCAGAAAATTCTCAACATCACTAGACAGCAAGAATACGTACCCGATGAACTGGAAGACCTAGAGAAAATCATGGCTTCCATCTACTATGTGAATATGTCAGTGTTTCAATCAGCACCAGATTGCTGGGCGATCGATCAGCTATTCCCAATTATGCCAATCCACCGCTTGGATGAAGAACCAACGCGGCGGGGAATATTAGCAGACCTCACCTGCGATAGTGATGGTAAAATCGATCGCTTTATTGACCTGCGCGATGTCAAGTCGGTTTTAGAGTTGCACACCTACAAGCCCGGAGAACCCTATTATTTGGGGATGTTCTTGAATGGAGCTTACCAGGAAATCATGGGCAATTTGCACAACTTATTTGGCGACACCAATGCCGTTCACATTCAATTAACGCCCAAAGGCTACCAAATCGAACACGTCGTCAAAGGTGACACCATGAGCGAAGTCGTGAGCTACGTGCAGTATGACTCGGAAGACATGGTGGAAAACATTCGCCAGCGTTGCGAGAAAGCTTTAGAAGAAAAGCGCATCACCCTAGCGGAATCTCAGCGACTGCTACAAACCTACGAGCAGAGTCTCAGAAGATATACGTATCTAAATAGTTAGGGAGTGGAGAATAGTTAGGAGTTAGGAGTGAAGAGTTAAGCTGAAAAACATCTAATTTGCATAACTGAATTAAACATAACTCTTGTGGGGTGGGCATCTTTCCCGCCCTATGAACTGGGCGGGCAAGATGCCCACCCCACAAGATTGGATAAGTTATTTGTTGGAAATCTCTAAAGTTAAGAGTTAGAAGTGGAAAGTGAAACACAAACCCCTAACTCCTAACTCCTAACTTTAACTTACATTTGTTCCTAACAATTCCTCTATCGCTTGTCGCTCAATAGGGGTATGTGATGGCACTGTCTGACGCGCATCGGTAATCAGCCAGTCTAAAGCAGCCGCTTGAACATCGATCGCAGCGCCAGTTTTATCTACACAATAACGTCCAAAGACCAGCTTATCGACCAAGCGGACTCCGGCCCCCAGGCGCGACCATTCAAAGATCACGCTGTTATCTACTGTTGCGCCACTACATATCCAACAATTGGGGCCAATCATCGCTGGACCGACAATTTTAGCTCCGTCTTCTATTCTGGTCATGCCACCAATGTAAACTGGGCCTGTGATATCCACTTTGTCCCAATTTACAGCGACATTTAAGCCAGTGTAGATACCAGGGGCAACTTCATGACCGGGGATTTGCACATTTTTGATTTCACCCAGCAGTACACCGCGAATCGCCCGCCAATAGTCTGGTACTTTACCAATATCTACCCATTCAAAATCCATCGGGATGGCATAAAATGGGGCTTCGACTTCCACCAATTTCGGAAACAATTGGCCACCGATGTCATACTCGACTTCAGAAGGAATGTAATTAAATACCTCTGGCTCAAAGATGTAAATACCTGTGTTGATGTTGGTGCTGAGGGCTTCTTCCGTTGAGGGCTTTTCTTGGAAAGCTTTGATGCGTCCGTCTTCGTCGGTGACAACCACACCGTAGCTAGAGACTTCTTCCTTGGGGACAGATTTTGTGATAATAGTAGCGATCGCCCCTTTAGCTTTATGCCATTTAACCGCCGCAGTTAAATCCAAGTCAATCAAGGCATCACCGCACAAAACCACAAAGGTATCATCAAAAAACGGTGAGAAGTCTTGAATGCGCCGCATCCCTCCAGCCGAACCTATTGCTTCCCCCACGAGTTTACCGTCGTCATCAATTTTGCCTTCAAAGGAATAGGCAATCTGTACACCAAACCGCTGACCATCACGGAAATAGTTTTCTATTTCCTCAGCTAAATGACTAACGTTGACCATAATCTGGTCAAATCCGTGTCGGCGTAACAGTTCTAGCAAGAACTCCATCACTGGCTTTTGCAGGATGGGAATCATCGGTTTGGGAATTGTATAGGTAATCGGACGCACGCGAGTACCTTTACCAGCCGCGAGAATCATCGCTTTCATAAAAATTTATTCCTCAACCACAAGCCAGTTTACTTTTATCGAGTGATACTTAATCATCAGTTTTTATTTCTGCTCGAAGTTATCTCTCAAGACAGGGATAACAGGGATTTAGTGGTTATTGCAACCATAAGTATACTTAGATGACAAGCGATCGCTTATCTTTTCAATTTACTCGGATTTTGGGGCTGAAGCAAAAATCTGTAAATTATCTGTAGGGCTA
This sequence comes from Nostoc sp., assembly GCF_041747015.1. Taxonomy (GTDB): domain Bacteria; phylum Cyanobacteriota; class Cyanobacteriia; order Cyanobacteriales; family Nostocaceae; genus Nostoc. Next base: position 10,141 of record NZ_JBGTFY010000268.1, on the reverse strand, counting down.
CTTTTGGTTTTCTTAGTTCATTGGCTGCTCAAAAGGTTTGCAGGGGTTAGCTGAATCTTTAAGTAAGCGAATTTTAATCTCATGGTAAAACTCCTCTTGAAATAGCTCTACTTTCGATTGAGCTGAAAGTAGTAGTAACGCCCAGAAAACACTAACTAGGTTACTGTCTTTAGACTCATGTCCAGACCCATTTTGCTTGAGAAGCTTTGTTTGAGTCCACAACTCTACAAGTTGTTCTAAATTTAACCAATTTTGTTCTAAACTTAGCTCTCTTGCAGACAAACTCAACACCTGCTCCAGTTCGCCAGCAACTTCTGTCAGATTTTCTTGGTGAGCTAACTCCAGCGCCTCCCGCATACTTTGGACGCTAGGCTGACGTCTGGGACGGATGGGTTTATTGACTTTTTCTACTAATTTTAGCTGGTTCGCCATGATCTGCAATTGCTCGATTAACTCTTGCAGAGTCACCCGGCGCTTTGGTGGCGGCATTGCCGCTGGACGACGACGCAATTGCCGTTCTAATGGTAAACGATGACCCTGATGTGACACACCGTCTTCACCTTCTAAGAGGGCATCATCTTCTACACCATCCTGTGCATCTCCGACTGTTGACAATTGCATCAAGGTATTGGCTTTGAATAATACCAGCATTGATGCTGACAAAAATGCTTGTCCAGATTGAGACAAGTCCGCTTCATAACCTCTTCCTATTGCCTCCGGTGCCATCAGTTCTAAGTAACGGTCAATCACCTCAATCACTTGGACATCCCAAGGGTCAATTTCCCCCTGCTGGGCTTGGTAGATCAAGAGTGTGATTGTTTCTAATAGCTCGGAAGCTTCCATCAACGGGTTCTAAGTTAATTAATCAGAATCAAAAGACCGTAAATTTAATACTAAACTCATTGACTATTGGCAAAGCGTAGACTCTATAGATTCCCTTGCGCTTCTTTTAATCAGAAATTTCCTGCTGGCAGTATCCTCTAAAATTTGTAATCAATCCTATTGTGAATTGTGAGATTAGATTGTGCAACTTTTAACTTGGTTAGGAATTACGCAAAAGTACACGCTGTAGGAGCAATTTATGAATTACCCCTACCTAAAAATAAGGGTTTTGGTTATTATTTGCGTAAGTCCTGTTGGTGATTAAACATCAGAAGTTAGAACTTAATGTTTCAGCCTCAGAAGGTCATTTTAAGTTTTAACTCCTCTGCCGCCTTAATCAAGGGGCGAGTCATGAGTAATAATGACAGTTGATACAAAGTCACTCGGCTTGCCGCTCTTGATCGCATCGAAAGTGCCTTTAATAGTCCCAGCAATGGGAACAGCAACAAGCGTCCCCAACAACCCAGCAATCTCAAATCCCATTAAAATAGACACAAAAATCCATATAGGATTCAGTCCAATAAAGTTGCCGAGTAACCTGGGAGCTAACAGATTATCTTTAACCTGCTGCATGAGAATCGCTGCTATAGCAACTTGAACTGCCAACCACCAATTTTGCAGCAGTACTAAAATCGTTACTAGACCAATGCCGAGAGATGCCCCAATAAAGGGAATGAGTTCTGAAATCCCGATTAATATGGCAAACAATAGAGCAAAGGGTACCTTCATCACTAAGAAAATTGGCGTCAGGGTTAGCATCATGAAAAGTCCTAACAACAACTGGCTGAGGAAGAAGTTCTGAAAATTTAGGCGCAAGGATGCAGTCAGGGGATCTCCAATATTAGAGGGCAAAAGATTGATCAGACCATGCCAGACGCGATCGCCATATAAAAGCATATAAAATGCCAGCACGATGATTAACACTACGTCAAGCAATCCTGACAGCAGTGTTCCAGCAAATCCCACTGCACCAGCAGCTAGCTGTTGTACCAGATTCTGAATATTGGCATTGATTTGACTGCTCACAACCCTCAGATCAATTGGCAAACGTCTTTGTTTTGCCAGCATCTCAAACTGCTCTAAGTTTGCTTGACTGGCGGTTAACCAATCAGGGATCTTATTTAAGAGTTGGATTGTTTGCTCAATGATCAACGGCACTAGGGTAACGCCCAGAATTCCAAACAAAGTTAATGTTACAAGTAAAACTATGATTACCGCCTGAGCGCGAGTGATTCGATCGCGTTCAAATAACTTAACCGGATAATTTAGGAGAAAAGCCAGAATCGCCGCAATGCTCAAGACGGTAATCGGATGCTGGAAATAGCGAAAAAGCACCGACAGCAGCCAGACATTAAGAGCGATAATTGGACCGCTCAGACCATAAATTAATAGACGTTGAAGGGAGGCCGAACGGCGCATTTTATGCAACCTATTTTAGTTATTCTTTGAGAGCATTTATAAAATTTTTGATGGCGCTGATCATCATCATAGATATTTTTAACAAAGATATGTATAAGCGTATCTGATCGCAAGGAAACAAATCACAATGGACAAAACTGTAGCTGACCTTCGTAAAGACTATACCTTAGAAAGTTTGAGCGAACTTGAAGTTGACCTCAATCCTTTTATCCAATTTAAAAAATGGTTTGAGCAAGCACTAGCAGCACAACTTCCCGAACCAAATGCCATGACTATTGCTACCGCCACCCCAGACGGTAAGCCCTCTGCCAGAATGGTGTTACTCAAGGATTTTGATGAACGGGGCTTTGTCTTATTCACCAACTACAACAGTCACAAAGGGCAAGAACTGGCAGAAAATCCCCAGGTGGCTTTAGTTTTCTGGTGGGCAGAACTAGAACGTCAAGTCCGAATTTATGGGTATGTGGAGAAAGTTTCTGAAACCGAGTCCGACCAGTATTTTGAAAGTCGCCCTAACAAAAGTCGCCTGGGTGCGTGGGTATCTAATCAAAGCGAGGTGATAGAAAGCCGAGAACTTCTGGAGCGACGCTTGCAGGAGTTCCACATTAAATATGAAAATGAAGAAATCCCCCGACCGCCTCATTGGGGAGGCTTACGAGTGATCCCCACCAAAATTGAGTTTTGGCAAGGCCGCCCTAGTCGTCTGCACGATCGCTTACTTTATAGCCGTTTAGATAATGGCACTTGGAAAATTGAGCGATTGTCACCATAAGAAGAGGTGGGCATTGGGCATTGGGGACAAACTTACTGCAATTTCTCCCCCCCTGCTCCCTGCCTCTTACCACTGCGCGATCGCATCTTGAATCGCTGCCCGTGCTTCTGATAGAGATTGGGTACGGGCATCATCACCTTCAGTCAAGCTATTAGCGTTAATAAATTGAATGTCTGTAAGCCCAATAAAGCCGAAAATTGCCCGCAGGTATGGTTCTTGGAAGTCATAAGCAGCGTAAGGAGATGTCGCTCTAAAGTCGTTGCCGCGAGATGTAATGATAACTGCCTTTTTACCCTCGACTAAGCCTCTTAAGCCTTGAGGATCTATAGCAAAAGTCCGGTTAGGGCGAACTATTTGGTCAATGTAAGCCTTGAAAGTGGAAGGTATATTAAAGTTATACATTGGCACTCCAAAGACGTAGCGATCGGCAGCCAAAAACTCATCCACTAACTCGTTAGAAATCCTAATTGCCTCAGTTAATTCTGGGGTATGGGTTTCTGGTGGTGAGAATGATGCTGCAATCCAAGGTTCATCGACGTGAGGAACTGGGTGATGGCCTAAATCTCGATAAGCGATCGCATCTTCAGGATGCGCTGCCCTCCAACCACTGACGAATTCTTTAGATAGTTCTCTGGAGTGCGATCGTTCAGCACGGGGGCTGGAATCAATATGTAGAATGTTTACCACCAAATATCTCCTGATTAGCTAGCATTTACTGCTTTTACTGCTTTTACTGTTTTTGAGTCTCAATTTCAAAGCATTACATCAGATACTAAAAGTAACTAGTTACTAAAGTAAAGTAGTTACCATAAAGTAAGTAAAAAAGCCGATGGAGAACGCATCGGCTTCGCTGACAATACTAAACAATGAATAGTCTACTGATCTTGAACGGTGGCTGCTTTGGCAGGAAATTGAATTCTGGGATCTGGCATGAAATTATATCTCAAGTACAATCCTCCCCAGACAAACAAGATAATAAACAACGTACCAATACCAAGGGGACTAGGAAGCCAGAAAACAGCTTCTATGTGGTTTAGCTTACCAGGCTGGAGTTTCCACACCAGTTGATTGCCATTTTTTTCTGGCGTCATGGCAGTTTCAGTTTGTTGAATGTTTTTGACTCCCCAAGGAGTCTTTAAGCTAAATTCCAAGTCGAGAATTGAACCAGCATTAGCCAGGACGTTACCTTTGCTAGCGATTAGAGAGAGCGATCGCAAATCCAAATCATAAATCAACCGATTTCGGACTAAAAGTAAAAAATTATTCTGCTCCAAGAGTACGTTTGATTCAATTTTCGGCAGTTCTGAGTCAGATTCGCTCTGCACAGACCCAGAGGGTTCATTAACACCAGAGTTAAAAAACTCATTGAATTTCTCTTGCAATTCCCTACCACTACTAAAAGGAATTGTTACAATAACTTCCTTCTGGGAAACTCGCTGCACTTTACCCTCTAGTTTACGGGTACGACGTTCTATGCTGTTTAACCATTCGTACACATAATCGCCACTAAAACTAGTTAGGCGCTCTCCCAACTTGATATGCTGTACTACTTCGCCACTATTTGAATTATCAAAGTTAATCCCCATATCGTAATTAACACAGCCAGTCAGTAGCAGGGACGTTAATAGCACTAGCCACAAAATAGGATTTTGCATCGGGAAGACACGGTTCCTTCGATTTTGACCAATTAATGGTGAGAGAAATTCCATTTTTGCTAACACAAAACTAAATGGTCTGATTAACTGCAAGAAAATTTTTCTTAAAGTTTAACAATTCACCACTATAAATCTCTCCAAAAGTCAAATTTCTTAGCTACTTTTGACTTTTATCTCAACGGGAGCCACTGCGTTGCAGGGGTTCCACATTGTAGCAAGTGGCGTGAGATGCCAAGAGAAATAGGACTTTCCACACCAGTTCCTATAACTTTAGCAACCAACTGCCTTCCCTAGAGAAACTGCCAAAAAGGTTTCCCACTTTATGCAAACTGCTAAGTGAACGCCCCTACGAATATTCAAAAATTATCAGAGTCTGACACTCTCAGGGCTAAAAGTCGAATCCATTACGCTTTGGCAGCTTTAGATTATTAAACAAGATTTCCAAAAATTTGCTCAGAAAGTCAAATACTCAGCAATATCTTTGCCTAATTGACATTTCAGCTACTAATATAATGAAATTCTTTAATGGAGATATCAAGATTATGGAGAAGAATCAACAGAACTACAAGTAATGTTAGATATTGTATTGCTCATTGACTTATTTGAACTATCATCTAATAAATTTTGATATATTTCCACTAATTCCTCATTTAGCTTACTTATATTGTAATATTTTTCTACAAAGCTCCTACCTGCTGCACCCATCTCAGGCCATACTTCTGGATGCTTGACCAAATAGCTCAACTTCTCAGTCAATGCCTCCACATCTCTCTCTGGAACAAGAAAGCCTGAAATACCGTCTTGAACTAATTCTGGAATCCCACTGTGCTGAGTAGATACTACTGGCAAACCCATCGCCATTGTCTCCATTAACGCAACAGGAATACCTTCTTGATCACCTGTGCTACTGGTTACACTAGGAGCCAAAACGATATGTGAGTTATTGAGAACCGCAATTACTTCTGGTTGCGGCTGTGAGCCTATTAGTTTTACGCTGTCACCAACGCCTAGTTCTTTAATTAACTGTTGTAATTTTTCCCTTAGGTAGCCATTACCTACAATAGTGTACTGAATATTCAAATTGCTAGCGATCAATTTAGCAACTGCCCGAATACCATACTCCACACCTTTTTTTTCAACCAATCGAGCGACTGTTACAATATTAACTTGGCCATCAGGTTGAGGTTTGCGTACAGCAAAGGCAAATCTTTGACAATCAATTCCCATATGATGTACAGCTATTTTGTCAGTACATCCCATTTCAATTAAGCGTTGTTTCCAATGTTGACTAATTGGTAAAAAAAGATCGCCGAGATTGAATAAGATGTCGTATGCTTGCTCTCCATGTTGCTTTAGATAGGTGGTCATGTCATAGCCATGAAACACAGTGATTATCTTTCCTTGAATAGCACCAATTTGACGCCATAAGACTGCCTTTAAACCGAATGGACCAAAGTGGCAGTGGATAATGTCATAATTTTGTTTATGTTTTAGCAGTATAATCGTCGCGTAGAATAATTGTAAGGATATAGCTTGGATACCATATTTGAAAAAATTTAACGATTCTATTAATGGTACAGAGTGTTTAGAGAAGTTTGCTGTTAACCAGATCAAAGCTTTGATCATTCGCACAACATTATTTTCAGGGCCCTTATTATAATAGTAGGTATGTTCAAGAAGGTGATACTTTTCAACATCAGGGTGTATTTTTGAAATATTTCCTACCTTATGAGCGTAAATATCAACTTCATGCCCAAGCTCTATTAAACCTGTAATTTGGTTAAGGATAAAAGTTTCAGAGACACTTGGAAAAGGGTGAACAATAAAAGCTATTTTCATCAATAAATATCCTCAATTATTAAGCCATACTACTTAGCTTGCAATATGACACGCCAGCCAAATTTTCACAAAATTTGATTTCGGATCAGTTTCCGATGGTTTTTGTCCATGCACATGAATTACAGCATCAATCAAACCTTGACTAAATAGTTCATTAATAATCCATGTACCCATACCACCCGAACTACCATGCTGGCGAAAATCTTTCTCTGAGACGAATCCAGCATAATTAGCCCAGTAGTAACCAATCCGGTTATGGTGCTGGCAATTCTCACTAAAAAGCTCTTGACCTATTTGGTCTTCGTTGGCACTAACACCTGAAAATGGGCATACTGCCAGCACAGAAAGATTAGAAGCTTTACTATCATTTGAAGGGTCTAGTGATGCACAAAAACGACCATATTTATCTAATTTCATAGTAATTGGTGAATCCTGAACTGATGCACAGGCTCCGCAACCAATACAATATCCACCTGTAACTACGGTATTAAATAGAGTGGATACTTCTTCTGATTCATTTTGGTGTATTTTAGACATTTATCCTTCAATTTAGGGTAGATTCATTAATGGAGAAATGTTAATTCCTTAAGTGTTCAATTCATTTAACACCAATTGTCTTAGGAATTGTATCAAAATATGTTTTATTCCAATCAGGAACTTCTCTACTTTCAACAGATAAACACTCCTCTACCGCTGAGGGAATTGCATCAATGTTAGGCACAAATTTTAGGAAAGGAATTTCTTTAAACCAGTGCATTGCAGAAGTCAATTTATGATCTACAGTTGGCAATACTACACATGGTTTTCGGCATAAAACTGTAAAGATTAAGCCGTGATAACGATCAGTTACTACAACATCCGCAGCCTGAAATAAATCAAGTGCACGTTCTAAAACGTCCTGTCTTTGATTAACTTTAATAGGGCTTGCAATTGTTGTATCAAAGTAGGTGCAATCATAAGGCAGCTTTTCAGCTATTTCCTTTCGCTGCTCTACATTTAAAGCAGATTCGTCATCAAGCCGCAAACAAAGAAGGACTTTTGGTGGGTTATTCTTTCTATCTGACTGCCTTGGAGGTAATGAAAGTACGAAGTCAGGCATACAGAATGTTTGAGCTTTGGGAAATAACTCTTTAGCCAACTCACCACTTTGCGGATCGCGACCTATGACTGTGAGATTTGGGTGAGTAGCATAAATTTGGCGTGTATTCTCCCTCTCTGTTCTGCCAGTTGGAGTATCACTAAAGGAAATCGTTTGTGGTAAACTAACAATTTGGTTCTGAGGGAAGGAACTGATCAGTAAACGCCGAATAGTCTCAGACCAAATACCACGATTGCCTAGATTTCCTCCACTGTGAAGGAAAAATAAATCACCTGGTTGAACCAATTGCTTCAACGCTGGAATAAACTTTTTAGATTCATCTTTATCCAGCTCAATCACTGGCAATTCCGGAAAGTGTTTTTGTAGCCAAAGCCTGATGGCAATTACCTGAGCATGATCTCCTATATTTTTTAATTTAGGTGGAGGGGTCAAAGCATAAATAATTTTGCGCTGGTTTTTTAAGTATTTATGAGTGGAGAAAAAATTTGCATCTTGTACTTTGTGGACAACTGGACGAACAATTTCTTTAATGGTAGTCATGATGCTGAATTTTCGCTTTTACGTTTGGTGATCAATGGTATTAAATTCTTAAAATCTTGAAGTGCCGCTCTTCCTGCTGGTAAAGCAATAAGAACTAATAAAGTTATTGCTATATTAATTAAAAAAGCTATGGTAAGGCTAATTATCGGATGGAATATCCCTAACCACTGACGACTTACTAGTAGGACACATAAACTCCATAAAGATGCAAGGGTAGATGGCGCCATTGTGCGATACAAGTCCCTGCCTTTAACTGAGCCAGACCGTCCAACATACCAGAACAATATGGGTGTACGAATGAGTAAACCAGATATTGAATAGGAGGCAGCTACACCGATTGCTCCCCACTGTACACCAAAAACAATAGCCGTAGCCGACAATATACTGCCAACAATTCCCCACTGAAACATATGATTAGTGCGTCCTTGGGTAATGAAAAGCCAACCAGTTGTATTTGCAACAGGCTGAGTGAAAGCTGCAATACCGAGCAGTGAAAATATCGGAGTGGCGTCAATCCATTGTGGCCCCAGAAGTAACAACACTATCCAGTCGGAGGTTGCAATCATGAATACAACTAGGGGTGCAGTGATGATAGTTAGCTTTTCTAGAATTCGTAGGTATGCTTGTCGATAGCGCTCTGGTGAATCGACTAATCTACTCAAAGCCGGTATAGCTACCTTTTGAAATGGTCCATTGATTTGTTGGAGTGGCAACAATAGCAATTGATAAGCTTTGGCATATAAACCTAACTGTTGCGCTCCCCAAACTTTTCCGATAAGTAAATTATCAAGGTTACGGGCAAAGTAATTGACAATATTGAAGCCAGTTAGATTGCCACCAAAAACTAGCATAGAGCGCACTCCTGATTGTCTAGCAGGAAGACTTGGACGCCAGCTACATACAGTCCAAAGTCCGACAGTGCTAACAATTCCCGTCACTAGTGGCAAAATTACCAGAGCCCAATAGCCTAAACCAAATCTGGCCGCAACGATCGCACTTCCAATGCCAATCGTTACAGATACAATCTCGTTGATCGTCAGCGCTTTGTACTGCATCTGGCGGTTGAGCAAAGCAGAGTGTTGAACACCCAACCCACTGATAATAAATCCCGATCCTAGACTTAGAGTAATCCAGAACAAGCGTGGTTCCTGATAAAACCAAGCGATTACGGGTGCGATCGCTACCGTAACTAGCATAGTTACGATACCTAGTGCTACGTTCACCCAAAATAGGGTACTAACTTGCTGGTGATTAATCTCTTCCTTCTGAACAGTTGCCGCTGACAACCCCAAGTCTTTAAATATGGCGACAAGACCAGTAACTACAGTTACCATACCTACCAAGCCATAATCTTGTGGTGTTAATAATCGAGCCAACACCACATTTGATCCTAGAGTCAAGCAAAATTTCACACTTTGGGCACCAAGAGTAACTGCTCCACCCCTAACAGAGCGCCCTTTCAAGTCAGTCTTAAGATGTTCAGTACGGAAGTACTGATTATTTTTATCACTAGAAGCACGGTTTTTCATGTATCAGGTCTAAATTTCTAGCCGATATATTGCTATCAATTAAATAAAAACTGGTTGTTTCAGCCGTTGGAGCAAATATACCAATCAAAATGGTAACAAAGGAAACACTGAATTGAAGATCCAGATCATTAAAAATCTAGTGATTTCACTGGTGCTTTTGAGTTTCTTTTATTTGATCTAAAAATTGCCGGAAATGTTCTAGAGTAATTTTGCCATAGTTTTTTGGCTAATTAGCAACTATTTTAGAAACTTTTTTCAAAAACCATACTTAGGGCTTGCTGAACAAAAGTGAAACATAGTCTAGGTAAGGGTTTTGAGCATTTTTTCACCAAGCAAGTGCAAGACTATAGCATCCAGAGGTTCAAAAACCTTGCACTTTCGTCGGCGAGCGCCGGGCAAATTGGGA
>NZ_JBGTFY010000267.1:0-11145 GCF_041747015.1 Nostoc sp. | reverse complement strand
CGTTTGATAATTGAATTTACCTAAGAATTAAGCCCACTTTTGACAAAATTATTCTCTCGTTACAATACCTTTTCATATCCTATTTAAGTGGTCAAAGACCTTAAAGATAATGATAATCAAATCGAGGGGAGGAGGCAAGCGTCGCTTGCCTCCTCCCCTCTCCCCACACACGATTATCATTCTCATCTAGTCCGCCTCAGAATGAATTCTGAGTCTAATAGCGAAAGTCGTCTAAAGGCGACTGAGACTCATGTTATAGTCCGTTAAAACGGACTTTAGCTATAAGAAAAGGAACTTTAGTTCTGGGCGGTTTATGTCTAGAATGAAATAGCCCTGATTCCTTACCCCCTTGACTTTTAGCTGGAACAGATGTATAATTTTAATTACGTAGAAGGGGAGTAGCTGCTGGCAGAAAAATAAAAGCCAGTACATCTGAATCAACATACTGGCGATGAGCCTGGTTCAGATGGCAAGTAATAAATATTTGAAAGCGAGACCTTCACTGAGTTCACACCGAAAAGTGTAAACTTGGTGAGGTCTTTTGGTTCTCATCAAGCTTCACATCGGTAAACGATTCTTCAGGAGCTTGAGAGAGTGTTAACAGCTTTTACCGCAGGTTTATTATTAATTACAGTTTCAGAACTAGGCGATAAAACATTTTTTATTGCTGTAATTTTGGCAATGCACCACCCGCGGCGGCTGGTATTTATAGGTGTGACAGCTGCTTTAGCAGCGATGACAATTCTTTCGGTGCTATTTGGACAAGCGGTATCTTTCTTACCAAAAATTTATATTCACTACGCCGAAATAGTTTTATTTATCGCTTTTGGTATCAAGCTGTTATATGACGCTAGCAAGATGTCCGCCTCTAGTTGTGCTACAGAAGTTGTAGAAGAGGCCGAAACTGCGGTGAAAAAAGCAGATTTGCAGCTACCAAAACAAAAGACCTCCTTAGCAATTGTCATAGAAGCCTTTGTGTTGACATTTATGGCAGAGTGGGGCGATCGCACCCAAATTGCCACCATTGCCCTAGCAGCAGGTAATAATCCAATTGGAGTGACAATAGGTGCAATTTTAGGACACGCCATTTGTGCTGCGATCGCTGTTATCGGTGGCAAAATGATTGCCGGACGCATTTCTGAGCGTCAACTCACCTTTATGGGCGGATGCCTGTTTTTGGTTTTTGGCGTGGTTGCTGCCATTGAAGGAGCCTGAGGGGCAGAGGGGACGAGGGGACAAGTGGAAGAGTTTTTCCAATGCCACATGCCCCATGCCCATTAATTACTTCGGAGTACTTTCCGCTGAAGGCGCGGGAGATGCAGCCGGATTAGGAATTGGGGAAGCAGTTGCAGCTTTGTTAATTTCGTCTTTGTATTGAGCAGGTGCTAAAGCTGCCGCACTATCAAACAAAGGTTTTGCATCTGCATCTTTACCCTGTTGTTTCAAGAGCATGGCTTTTGCCACAACAGGGCGAAAATCCTTAGGATCTTTCTTAATTGCCTGATTATATACAGAGCTAGCTTGAGCATAGCGTTGCTGGGAAGCGTGAACAGAACCTAACAGCACTTGTACGGCTACTGTATCTACACTTCCAGGCTGGATTGTATTTGCTTGAGTTGCGCTAGAAAGGGTTTCTTGCAGCAAACCAATGGCTGCTTCGGGGCGTTGCTGACTGATCAACAGAGCCACCATTCCTTGCAAAGCCTTCAAATCGCCTGGTTTTGTGGATAAAATCGAGCGATAAGCTTGAGCAGCTCCTTCGCGATCGCCAATTTGCTGTTTGGCTTGAGCCAGTAACACTGCATATTCTGACTGATCGGGATTCAGCTTGGCTAGTTTTTCTAAAGGTTCAATGACGACTTGGATATCAGATGGTTTAATCTCACCTTTCTCTTTTTGACTTAGTAATTGTAACCGCGCCTCTAATAAGCCCTTGAGCGCGGTTTGATTTTCTGGTTCCCTTTGCAAAACCAGTTCATAACCCCGAACTTCGTCTTCCAGTTTTGATTTTTGGTCAGAGGAGGGCAAACTGCCTCTGATGTTAGCAGTATTCTGGGTTGAGGGTGGCGTATTATTAAATGCTCCAATTATGGGAATCACCGAAACACCCACAAAAGCAAGAACTGCCAGCACCAAGATGATTTGAACTATCCAGCGATTGCGCGGTTGAGACACAGTTTTGTCTTTCTCCTGAACTCTAATGACATTATCATTTACACAAATCGTAAAGTTAAAAATTTCCAAAACTTTGCGGAATACTGCCAATTGCCTGTGAATTTTATAACAATTAACTATCTACACTGCTAAAGTAAGTGATGACTTTAGGAGGAGCCGTAAAAATTGTACCTATGATATGCTTCGATATGCTTCCAAAACTAGTGTAAAGGCGCTAAATTACACATTTAGTGTGTAAACACCAAATTTAGCGCCTTTAGGATTGTGTAGAGTACTCTGGTGTGACTTTGGAGAAAGCAAATAGACTTTCATCAATCGCACAAACGCCCTTTTCATCTGCCTTTGTAAAGTCCCACAATGGGATGTGTCTGTGCCGCAAGGAGTTTTTATGAATTCCGACCTGATGCCATTGCCTGAATCCTCCAATTCTTCTGCCTCTAACCAAGGCCAAACTAACATAGAGACAGCCGCTAATGTTCATCATATAGCAGCAGTCCAGTCCTCTAAACTTGAAAATTCGCCTGTTAACCCCAGCGAGACTGACTCAAATGGCAACTTCGCCAATCGACAGCAACCGATTCCGCCTCCTAGTGAACCGATGCAGTATCGAGCGATCGGGTTAGTCCGGGGTCGCTATCATGCTAGCAGCGAACAATTTACTCAAGGCACGCTGCTGACCGCAGATGGTGTAGAACTCAATGCCGTCCTATTAGGTCGGATTATGAGTCTGGTCAAAAATCACCTAGACTTAGAAAAAGAACATTTATGGGTGGTATATCCACGCACAAGGCAAGAAAACGATACCTTGCACATCCAAATCGTCGGAGTTTGGGAGCCAGAAAATCTGGCTAAAAACTCCACAGATGAAGAGGAGCCAGATTTGGAGTTGCAAGAGTTACAGACGCCCGATGATGGCTTATCCGAGAACTCTGAACTAAGTACAACTGCCCCGATACCCTCATCAGAAGTTGCAGATGGTGGTTTTTCTGTTCGTGGTGAAGTAGTGTACCAGTCTTTTGACGCTAAGAGCTTGGTAGTTAAAATTAGGCAGGCTGCACGCAAACCAACTGATAAACCCAAGTATTTTAAGTTGAAATTGAGGGGTGTGCTGACCACCAAAGCGGTAGGGAAATTCTGGGACTTCCAAGCCAAGCGAGAAGCTGACGTTTTGGTAGTAGAAAAAGCTGAGGCGATCGCTGACTTGCCCAAAAAACGCAGACCACCATTTAAAGGTAGTCCTCGTGATGGTAGTGGTGGTGGTACTGGTGTTAGAAAACCATTCCCCAGCAAACGCAGTGGTGAAACTCCGCGTCCTGTCAAGAAAACAAGCGCAGGCGGCGATGCCTCTGTGGTATCAAAACCTATACCAAAAACGCCCGTTCCTAAACCCATTAAGCGACCGAAATCAACTCAAGATTAGGGCATGGGGCATGAGGAAAACTCTTTCCCAGCCCCAATCCCCAGAATTAAAAATCTGTCCAACGGTCTTGGGGTAGAAAAGAACGCTCCATTGGAATTGGGGAAACTGGTTCTGTGAGGGTAAACGTACCTGCTTCAATCCACTGTTTTAACTCTAGGGCAACTTGCCTAGAAAAAAACAAACTCGCTAGAGGGGCAGAGCGTACTGCTTTGCCCTCAATAGTGATCCGCCCAGACTTAAGTTGGGCGTAACTCACTAAACCAAAGGTAGGACGAACGCGCCGGGGAATAGAAAAGTCCACTATTGGAGCTACTAAGTCTTTATCTTGTACGGCACAGTGTTCAACTGCTTGTTCATTTAATACAGGGAGTGGTATACCAACACCTAGCATCAAGGAAGGGCCATAACTTTTAAAGTAACAACCCCTTACCCAATGGGCATTCATTTGCTTGGCATCACCAATTAAAGCTAAAGTGGCACAAGGCCCAATGGGTGTACGATTTGCTAAACGCTTTTGTAAGGGAAAGTGCTGAGTGCCTTCCCAAGCCACATAACCGACACCACCGCCTAAAAAAATTCGAGTACCTATGCCAACGAGTTGCAAATCGGGGTCGTTGAGTAGGGGGGAAATAGCACCAGGGTTAGAGTAAACGGCATTTCCCAGACGTGGTTGTAAAGGACCGAGATAAGTGAAAAGTGGGCGATCGCCACCATTCACACCAACAATAAAATTTTGATAAAGATTACGCGGATTAAATAAATAAAACTGATTAATCGTTTCTTTGGTGACGGTAGTTTCAAAAGTTGCTCTGGGGTAACAATCTGTTACTTGTCCTTGCGCTCTTACGTGTATAGATTTACCAGCGATCAAATCTTCGATTACATGACCGCCGCCGCGTTCTCGGACTTCTTCCCCGTCCATTGCTTCCATAGCACAACTTGCACCCAAATACAAATCTACTGCCCCAAAGCCAGAGTAGGCTGGCACGCCATCTAACCAGCAACGGCGGATTTTTATTGGGGGATCAGTGTGTCCGAGATTGATAATTGCCCCACTTGATTCCATCGGCTCGAAGGTGCCAGTGGTAATTACATCAACTTCCTTAGCAGCTTTAATAACACCAATTTCTAAAACTCGTGCTTTTAATTCTTCGGCTGTCAATACTACCGCACGTTGGCGGCTGATTTTGTCGTTAATTTCCGCAATTGTTCGCATTTTATCAGTGCTAGCGCTTCCTGGGGAATGGGGAGTAGTCAGCATATACAGCACTTCCCGAAGTTATGAGGTACACTAATTGATCGAATTATCGTTGATCCGTGCTAATAGTCGGGTAAGCCCCGCAGCATCAAAGTTCCATCTTCAGTTAAAACAGCTTCAATTTTGTGAGCTTCCATCTAACTATTCCTATTTGTTCATTAATCAAAAATCGAGTGACTAATTTTCTGGTTTCAAGACATCATTATCAATCGATGGCTTCTCATTAATATCTGGATTTTCTGCTGTCCAATTATCATCTACTCCAGGGGATTTAGAAACTATTACCAATTCAGTCTCTTGTTGATGATTATTTCCCCATTCATCCAAAACGTCTTTAATCAAAACTTCTTGCAGCCAAATCTTAGCAACAACAGTTAGGGGAAGTGCTAGAAATAATCCTAAAAAGCCAAAGAAAGTGACGAAAAATAGTTGGGCGATTAAGGTTATAGCTGGTAGCAATGAGACTTGTTGCGCCATGACAATGGGTGTGATGAAATTGCTCTCAACCTGTTGAATAATAACGTAGAGAATTAAGACAGCCACAACTTTCCAAGGTTCATCTAAGAAAGCGATCGCTATCGCTGGGATCACACTAATTGTTGGGCCTAAGTTGGGAATCAAGTTGAAAAATCCCGCTAAAACCGCTAAAGCTAGTGCTGCCTTTATACCCAAAATTGATAAGCCAATCAGACTCATCAGCCCGACTACACAGATAGCAATGAAAGCGCCGGTAATCCATCCCTCCAAAGAGACTTCACATTTATCTAATATCCCATCTACCCGTCGCCGATAAAATGAGGGGAAAAGCCGCACAAATACTTTGCGATAAGCTAGAGGATCGGCTAACATCATTCCTGTTAAAACCAACACTAGCAAAATCTTGAGGACGACTTCCAAAGAGCCAGATACAAAAGCGAAGGAGTTTCCCAGTAGCCGATTGACGAAGGGCTGTACTTGTTGGATGAGGCTATTGATATCTGGGATGTAAGGAACTAACTGGCTAGGAATACGAGTTCTCAGGGCATCAAGCCAAGTATTAAAGCGGCCAAATCCTTTAGGAACCTGATTAGTTAGTTCTTGAAACTGCTGTGCAAAAGGTGGCACGATTAGCCAGAAAAACCCCACGACGCCTGCCAAAAAGATAGCTACTGACAGGAGGACGGCGAATCCACGCCTCATACCTAAGCGTTGGAAGCGTTTTGCTAGCCGATTTAAGGTGGTGGCTAACACAACTGCGGCAAACATCAGCAAAAGCACTTCCCGAATTTGCCACAATATGTATAAAGATAAAAGTATGGCGATTAAGCCGATCCATTGACCGAGGTTCACAGGCTGACTCCCAACGGTTGGCGAGATGCAATTTTCTGGTAATTCAGCTAGATTAGCTGATTTTAGCCACTTGTGCGTAGATAATTTGAGTTAATTTTGTTTCTGTGCTTGGAATCGCCACAGTAGCGCGACCGCTATGATCGCAATCGGCAAGAAAACTATAATTAACGCATTAGTTGCCGTTGCCGAAATTGATAGACTTGGCGCTGCATACTTAATCAATACCGATACCAAAGCTGAAAGTAAAAGCAATTTTAGAATAAATCCTAGCTGATTTTCCATAAAAGTACGATAATATAGACTTTTTTATTTGGTATAGATGAATTTGAACCTTAGAAACTAAAAGCGATCGCTTTTTTATGTCAAACTCAGCCACCCAAAAACCTGTTCTACTGTCAGTTCCAACTCAATACCCTCCAGGATGGGTAATTTATCAGCACTTTCGTATAATTCCACTCGCTGTCCAGGAAAGACCCCCATCACACTTTCGTCTTCTGGGTTGATTAACCAGCCTAGTTCAGTACCATTGCGTGAACAATGCAATAACTTACTCAACACTTTTTTTAATCTTTGATCTGGGGAAAGAATCTCAATTGCCCAGTCGGGATGAATTTCAAAGCGATTAACAATTCTGCCAGATGGAGTTTTAGGAATTCTATCCCAGCGAAATACAGACACATCAGGGACGATAGAAGCGCCGCCGAAGGTGCATCGGAGTTCGGGGAAAGGGTAAGCAATTTTTTGACTTTCAGTTACGTCATTAATGAAATTACAAAATTTAGCTTGGATTCGGCTATGTTCACCTTGAGGCATGGGTTTTTGAATAATTTCCTTGTTAATAAAATCTGATGCTGGTTCAGTTTCCGGCAGTTTGAGGAAGTCGTCTAAAGTTAGTTGGGGTTGACTGGCAATAGTCATAATTAAGTGGTATGGAGGGGAATATTTTAATTATGGACGTTAGCGATCGCTATGCTCTTAAGCAAGCTACGCATAACCTAATCGTAGAGAGAGAACTCGCCTTAGACATCGCTCATTTGTCTAGCGTCCCTCGTTCCTAAAACATTTGATTACATATCTGGTTCAATCCCCGCCGCCCGCAATTGTGCTGCTAGTCGTTCAGCACGTTGTCGTTCCTGTTCAGCACGTTGTCGTTCTTGTTCAGCTAATTCTAAACCCCAGAGTAGTAGGTTTCCTTGTTCGTCCCACCACCGTAACCACTTTCCTGTGCGGTTTTCACGCATACCTTGCCATACACCCAAATAAAGATTCATTTCCGCTATCCAGTAGCGTTGATTTTCATCAGGCTCTTGCAATATGTACTGTTCTGTGGTTTGTAAGCGATAGCTCTCGCAACTCCCGCTATCTGGCTCAAAGATGATGTAGTTTGGTACTTTTAAGATGCGCTCGTAGAAAAACCATTTTCCTGGGGGATATGTCGCTTTGACAGAATACTCTGTCTCTTGTGTATCGGAAATAAATTCCATCACAATTACTGGTATTTCTCCTTGTAGCTGAGGAGTGTAACTGCGTTTTACCTCTTCGCGTTCAACACGAATATTAGGTATGTATGCCCAATCAGGAGCTTTGATGACCATTTTGCCATTCAAGGTGGCGCAAATGCCGTAATTCGTTGGAGTTAGGGCTTTTTCGGGGAGTTTGCCAGCAATTTCTAAGCTTTCTGTTAAGGCCGCAGCAAGGAAAGGTTGGTTGATGTTATCCACTGGATCGTTTGGTAGTACGTAATCATCGGGTAGTTTTTCCCAAGTGATTTGGTAGTCTTGGGTGAGGGCTGTCATAATCGGGTTTCCTTTGGTGTAGTGTTAAAGTCTGGGATTTTACCCTGGTGTTTGACTGTTTTAGATTCCCCCAACTCTCTTAAAAATTGAATCGTTCAATTAGTGATGCTAGTTGGGGTGAACTATTTTCTAAAATTGCATGGTTAGCAATTAAATCCGGCAAACCAGTACTGGGGATTAATCCAAAATATACGAGTCAGGAATGTTCAGTCTGTGGTCACATCAGCAAAGATAATCGAGACGGTGAAAAATTTATCTGTGTTCAATGCGGACACATCGATCATGCCGACACTCAGGCATCCAGAACAATTCTAAGCCGAGCAAATCTTAATTTTGTCAGTACAAGACATAAAAACCTACGACGGGACTCGTCGGAAGTTACGCCTAGCCAGTACAAAGACATCCCCCCGCCGAAAGGCAAACGGGGGGAGGGCAGGAACCGCACATCCAAGGCAATGCCTGAAAAGCGGATATTTTTTGAGCAGTTGCAATTGCAGTTGTAAGATTTAAGAATCCCCGTTGCTTTAGCGCGGGGAGTGTCAATCATCTTCATCGGGTTCTAAATCGTCGTTTGTTAGTTCCTGGTGAGGAATGGCGGCGATAATCGCATCTATTACCTTAGACACTGGTAATATTTCAATATTAAGGTCGGGGAATTTTGTGCCTTTTGGCACGATCGCTCGTGTAAATCCCAACTTAGCTGCTTCTTTCAACCGCAGTTCCATTTGGGAAACCGATCGCACTTGTCCCCCTAACCCAACTTCACCGATTAGTACTGTACCGGGATCGACGATGCGATCGCGGAAACTAGCAACAATCGCGATCGCTATTCCCAAATCTACTGCTGGTTCTTCCACATTCAACCCACCCGCAGAAGCAACGTAAGAATCTAACTTGGACATGGGAATTCCCACCCGTTTTTCTAAGACGGCGAGAATTTGCACTAGGCGGTTATAATCTACGCCAGTTCCAGCCCGCCGAGGCGAAGGATAGCTAGTGGGACTAACCAAAGCTTGCAACTCAACAACAATGGGGCGAGTCCCTTCACAAGCCACGACAATCGCTGTACCAGGAGCCGGATCGTCACGGTTGCCTAAAAATAGCTCTGAGGGATTGGATACTTCTCGCAATCCTTCCGCTACCATTTCAAAAATGCCGATTTCGTGAGTTGCGCCAAAGCGGTTTTTAACTGTCCGTAATAACCGATGGGAGGCAAAGCGATCGCCTTCAAAATACAATACTGTATCAACTAAGTGTTCTAAAACTTTCGGCCCAGCGATCGCTCCTTCTTTGGTAACGTGTCCCACAATCAGCATTGTGACATCTTCGTGCTTCGCCACTTTCATCAGTGCTGCGGTACATTCCCGTACCTGAGCTACCGAACCGGGTGCAGAAGTCAGCGCCGGAAAAAACACCGTTTGAATACTATCAATCACCGCCACGTTTGGTTTTAGAGAATCTATTTCCCGTAAAATTTCTTCTAAATCTGTTTCTGGCAGTACATATAAGTCTGCGCCTATACTGTCAGGGTCTATGGGAAGTGTAGTATCTACTACTGTCACATTCTCCTCATTAACCACACTTACGTTTTTTGATACTCCCAAACGAGAAGCTCGTAATTTTACCTGCTGTCCCGATTCTTCACCAGTTACGTAAAGGATGCGATATTTTTGGGCTAATTGATTTGATACTTGCAGCAATAAAGTAGATTTACCGATACCCGGATCACCACCAATCAACACCATAGAGCCGGGGACAATCCCACCCCCAAGTACCCGATCCAATTCTTCATAACCAGACTCCCACCGGGCGATTTGGCGATCGGTAATTTGGTCAAATGTTAAAGAAGCTCGCGCTTTAGCTGGTTTAGCGTGAGATTTGCTATTGGTTTGAGTTGATTGCCAACTACTTACTCCCCCCCGACTCGGAACATCTGCTGAGGACTGGATAGTAATCTGCTCTTCTAGAGAATTGTACGTGCCGCAAGCTGGACACTTACCAAACCACTGAGGTGATTCTGCCCCACAATCGTTACAAACGAAAAAGGTTTTTGGTTTTGCCATTCTTAAATATTATTAATTAATCTTAATATTTACTGAATTCTTGAAAAAAACTAAAAACCAATAATAGTAGTATCTAGAGCTTTTTCCAAATCAATTGATGGAATGATATCTTAATATTATGGTATTAAAAATTAATCATGTAAATTTTTAGTGAAGGAGCCTTGAGAAACTTGGAAAGTCATAAAGAAAAAATCTTGGTGGTAGACGACGAAGCCAGCATTCGCCGGATTTTGGAAACGCGCCTTTCCATGATTGGCTACGATGTAGTGACGGCTGGCGACGGGGAAGAAGCTTTGGAAACTTTTCGTAAAACTGCTCCTGACCTGGTAGTTTTGGATGTAATGATGCCAAAGCTAGACGGCTACGGTGTATGTCAAGAATTACGAAAAGAATCAGATGTCCCCATTATTATGTTAACAGCCTTGGGGGATGTAGCCGATCGCATTACCGGGCTAGAATTGGGTGCTGATGACTACGTAGTTAAACCATTTTCCCCCAAGGAGCTAGAAGCTCGAATTCGTTCGGTGTTGCGGCGCGTAGACAAAAACGGTGCTTCTGGCATCCCTAGTTCTGGGGTAATCCATGTCGCTAATATTAAAATCGATACGAATAAGCGACAAGTCTACAAAGGTGATGAACGAATTCGACTGACGGGTATGGAGTTCAGCTTATTAGAGTTGGTAGTCAGTCGCTCAGGAGAAGCTTTTTCTCGTTCGGAAATTTTGCAAGAAGTTTGGGGTTACACACCAGAACGTCATGTTGATACCCGTGTAGTGGATGTGCATATATCCCGTTTGCGGGCAAAGTTAGAAGATGATCCGAGCAATCCAGAATTGATTCTGACAGCGCGGGGTACTGGTTATCTTTTCCAGCGAATTATTGAACCAGGGGATGAGTGAGGAGATGAGGGAGCAGGGGAAGCAGGGGGAGCAGGGGGAGCAGGGGGAGCAGGGAAAGAAAGAATAACTAGGGCTTGCTGAACAAAAGTGAAACATAGTCTAGGTAAGGGTTTTGAGCATTTTTTCACCAAGCAAGTGCAAGACTATAGCATCCAGAGGTTCAAAAACCTTGCACTTTCGTCGGCGAGCGCCGGGCAAATTGGGA
>NZ_JBGTFY010000266.1:0-7452 GCF_041747015.1 Nostoc sp. | reverse complement strand
TCCCAATTTGCCCGGCGCTCGCCGACGAAAGTGCAAGGTTTTTGAACCTCTGGATGCTATAGTCTTGCACTTGCTTGGTGAAAAAATGCTCAAAACCCTTACCTAGACTATGTTTCACTTTTGTTCAGCAAGCCCTATATATGCGATATTCATAATTTAAATACGCAAACTACTAAAAATGGATAGACTTTATGTAGTTTATAGTTTGTTAGCACAAAATTTATATTTATGTGTGAGGTAGCATAACTTTTCAAAATCTAAAAAATATTGATTTGAAATTGCGATAGTATTTGCCAAAAAAATAACTCTATTCTGTAAAAAAGCTAGAAAGAATTTTGGTTGATACAAGCATTTAAAATCTTTACTAACTAGCTAGGGCAAAGATTTTTAGCTTGGCGATTATCTGAGTTTGTGGATGGATATTATCTAATCTTTGACATACAAAATATGAGAAAGGAAAGAAATGTTAAATTATTCATCTCATAAATTACTGCTCAAAGCAGTGATTTTAGGAGCTACTTTATTAACCAGTACATCAGCTTATGCTGAAAACAGCAATTTACTTAAAACAAAAGCGCTGACTAATCAGTTCGCAGCATCACCCCTAACTAAATCTCAAGCGATCGCACAAGCAGTTGTGGTTCCAGGGGCAAACAATATGTCTCAGGTAAATTCCGTATCTCAACTTTCAGATGTACAGCCAAATGATTGGGCTTTTCAATCACTCCAGTTTTTAGTTGAGCGTTATGGATGCATTGCAGGGTATCCAAATGGTACTTATCGGGGCAATAGTCCCATCACTCGCTATGAATTTGCCGCAGGTTTAAACGCCTGTTTGTCTCGTGTCAACGAGTTAATCGTAACAGGTACGTCTGACCTAGTTACTAAAGAGGACTTAGCCAGTTTAGAAAGGCTGCAAGAAGAATTTTCTCCTGAACTAGGAACTCTACGGAGTCGTGTTGATAGTTTAGAAGCTCACACTGCTGAACTCGAAGCAAATCAGTTTTCTACAACTACAAAACTTTTTGGGGAAGCAATCTTTGTGATTACGAATGCCTTCCAAGGCTCTGTGAATAATAGCAATACTGTTTTCCAAGATAGAGTTCGCCTCGTTTTGAAAACTAGCTTTACAGGTAAAGACGCTCTAAATACTCGTCTAAGTACTGGAAACACTACTACTTTGCAGCTTCCTGATGGTACAGCCGAAGGTTTGCAAACCTTCAATCTTGCTCCTAGTAACAACAACCTGTCCGTAGATTGGCTCTCTTACTACTTCCCCATTAGCAACAAAATCGATGCTTACATAGGAGCCGTGAACGGAGTATTTTTTGATTTCGTTCCTACTCTCAGTCCCTATCTCGATAGCGGTACAGGAGGTAGTCGTGCTTTGACAGAATTTGCTTCCTCTAGCCCTATTTACCGTATTGGTGGCGGTGGGGGTGGAGGAATCAATTATCGACTCAGTAACAAATTGGTATTGAGCTTGGGTTACTTAGCAGGATCTCATGCCAGTCCTCAAACAGATAGAGGTTTATTTAATGGTCAATATAGCTCACTTGCACAATTAGCATGGAACCCCAACAATAACTCTGGCATTGGTTTAACTTATGTAAATGCCTATCAAAATCGGGGAGCAATATTTGACCTCGGTAGTAGTTTTACACTTGTCGGGACATCTCAAGCAAATACTTCATTTGAGCGAACGATTACCAACTCCTACGGAGTAGAAGCTTTCTATAAATTTAGTCCTCGATTTGCAGTCAATGGGTTCTTTGGTTACACTAGCGCCAAAAATTTAGCAGGCAGTGGTAGCGCAGATATTTGGTACTATGCCTTAGAACTGGCTTTCCCAGATTTAGGTAAGCAAGGTAATCTTGGTGGTCTTGTTGTGGGTGCAGAGCCTTACCGGGGAGGGAACCCATCACCTGCTAACGATTTATCCCTACACGTTGAAGGCTTTTACAAGTATCGGCTTACAGATAACATTGCTATCACCCCTGGCGTGATTTGGATTACGGCTCCTGGTCAAAATGATGACAATAAAGATGCGGTGATTGGCACTATTAGAACAACTTTCCTATTCTAAAGAAAGTTAAACAAAGGATTTGGCGGTTTGGGACGCTCCATTATTGTTTGCACAACGTCTTTGACGATTCGACCTGATGGGACTTTATCACCTCCTAAAACTTTAACTGCTTGACAATATTATGCAGGCCATTTAGTGCTGTAGGCTTTAGCAAATGACTCGGTAATTCCCTTAGTTTTTGCTCGGAACGGAATATCTATCAGAATATAAAAGAACCATTTTGCAGCTAGAAAAAATTGTCGTTCTTTGATAAATACAAATAGACGATTTGGTGTTTGCAGAACTTGATGATAGGGATGATTATCCCAATTTTTATTCAACTCTACTTTTGTCAGTAGTCGTTTTAGCGTCAATAAAACCCCAAGAATTAACAAACCATAGTACTGGAAAATAGATCCATATTTCAACTTTTCATAAAGGTGATTCAAATCTCCGCCTAGTCCTCTCCAGATTCTGTTTTCAGCAGGAGCCTGGAAATGATCTGCTTTGGCTGTTTTAGCTTTAATAATCTTGAAACCATGCTTTTGTATTCGTCGTGCTAACTCGTGTTCGTCGCAAGCACTGCTTCTAAAATATCGAAGATTTGTATCGAAACGAAAATGATCAAAGATTTCTCGTCGTAATGACCAGAGGCTACCAGTGCCAAATGTTGTTGTTCCTTTGCTAGAACCACCACGTTCGTAAATACATCCCCAAATAGTCATGACATCTGGATCTTCTGTATAGATTTTGATTAATTCATTAAAGCAATCAGGAAATGGACTCACATCGTCGTCCATCAGGACGACAATTTCACCTTTGGCGTAAGCAACACCGAGATTTCTAGAAAAGCAAGCTCCTTTGTTCTGATTATTTCGTAGAATAAGCAGGTTTTTTATATTCTCGTCACCAGTTTTGAGAAAGCTTTCTGTATCGTCTGTTGAGGCATCATCAACTATTACTACCTCATAGTTTGGATAGTTGAGTTTAGCGATCGCTGGAAAACTGTAGCTACGTAAACTTGAGGCTCTATTGTATGTTGCAATTACAATAGATATAAGTGGCTGTTCCATATACTTTAATCTGTATATATTTTCTAATGTGTTTAATTGAAAACTCTAGAAATTTAGATTAGAAAATTGCTAAAATACTTAATCTATAATAATTTGACTAAATCTATACTTATTACCGTATAATTACTGAAATATGTAACCAAATAAAATCTAAAATTATTTAGGAAAATATTTAAAAATAGTCATCAGGAATTATTGAACTCCTGTTAATTTTAATATAGCGATCGCTCCTTCCCCACCGACTTCGATAAAAACAGTATGGTGCTAGTTAACCCTAAGTCTAATGAAAAGCGATATCTCCGATGGGCTACGCCTCCTCACCCCTTTCCCCACCTGATCTTCAACGTCCCGAACTACTTGCGCCAGCAGGTAACTGGGAATGTGCTAAAGCCGCTGTAGAAAATGGGGCAGACGCGATTTACTTCGGTTTGAATCGCTTCAACGCCAGAATGCGAGCGCAAAATTTCGCTGAGGCAGACTTACCCCAATTGATCACATTTCTGCACCATCGAGGCGTAAAGGGTTATGTCACTGTCAACACCCTAATATTTCCCAAAGAACTAGCAGAAGCGCAGCAATAATCTCCGTACAATTATTGCATCGGGTATAGATGCGGTGATTGTTCCAGATGTGGGTATATGCCGTCTCATGCGTCACCTCTCACCGGATTTTCCCATCCATGCTTCCACTCAAATGACTATCACCAGTGCGGTTGGGGTGGAATTTGCCAAGTCCCGCGGCTGTCAATTAGTGGTGCTGGCGCGTGAATGTTCTCTTAAGGAAATCAATAAAATTCAGCAGCAGATTGCCCAACAGGAAACTCCGCTACCCTTGGAAGTTTTTGTTCACGGCGCTTTGTGCATATAGGCGATCGCATTTGGAAAACCAGTGATCCAGAACTCGATAAGCAACTGCGTCAGAGTTTTTCTGGCGAGAACCCACAATTTCAGCGTCCCATTGATGTAGAAATTTATGGAGAAGTCATTATCGATGCCTGTAATACTGGTAATATTAATTATTAAATATTTTAAGTTTTTCTACGTAAATTATATAGAATTTTTTATTGTCAATATATATACTACAAAGTGAAGTGCGGAATGTGGGTTACATTACTTGCAAGACTTTATCCGAAATATCGACCACATAAGATTTTGAATATAGCTCAAGGAATGGATACATCTCCTGAAGCTGTTGCATATTTTTTAGTATCTATATTATCATATTTAATTAAAAACTACCATAGTTGTTTATGAATAATATTTTGACAAGCAATAATTGGGACACTTCCCTTTACGAAGATAAACACGCCTTTGTTTGGCAGTATGGTGAGGACTTACTAAAATTCCTTAACCCTCAGCCAGGAGAATCGATTTTGGATCTTGGCTGTGGTACGGGACAACTGACAGAAAAAATTGCCCAAGTTGGTGCTGAAGTCATGGGAGTTGATCATGCACCCGCGATGATAGAAAAGGCCAGACAAAACTATCCCCATATCCGCTTTGATGTTGCTGATGCTACAAACTTTCGAGTAGACAAGCCATTGGATGCTGTGTTTTCCAACGCTGTACTACATTGGGTGAAAGAAGCCGATAGTGCGATCGCTTCCATACATCAATCCCTAAAACCAGGGGGAAGGTTTGTCGCCGAATTTGGTGGTAAGGGAAATGTGCAAGCGATCGCTACAGCTTTGGAAAGTGCTTTAGAAGCAATTCATATCCCTGCACAAGCCCTCAATCCTTGGTATTTTCCTAGTATTGGTGAGTACGCCAGCCGATTAGAGCAACAAGGCTTTGATGTCATTCATGCCATACTTTTTGCTCGTCCAACTCCTTTAGCAGAGGGAGAAGCAAGTATGGCAAACTGGATTCAGATGTTCGCCACCAGTTTTTTAGCAGGACTTTCTAGTGAGCAAAAAATACAAGTAATTCGCGTCGTGGAGGAACATCTGAAGCCAACCCTGTATCAACAAGGAACTTGGATAGCAGACTATCGAAGAATTCGCATCGTTGCGATTAAATTTTAGATTGTGCGAATTTTGACTTGTGTCTTAATTACAAATTAGTATTAGCTATGGATATACTCAAATTGTGCGATCGCCCTACAGCCCTTCTCCTAAAGGAGACGCTACGCGTAGCTTGCTTCCCCGTAGGGGTACGGGCATCCTACGGCAGGCGTTGGCGCAGCCATCGCCAGACATCATTTTCATTACTACTAACCATTAGCCTTACCACTTTACTAGTCCCGCCCTCACTAGCGCAAACGACTCCAATACCGTCTCCTTCTAGCGCACCTCTAGAACTAAACTTATTAACCAAGCCAAAAGACTATGTGATCACAGCTAACACGATTAACCCAGAACGATTAACCGTTCCCAGTTTATGGTGGGCACAAGAAAACTCTGAGAAAAAGTTATTGGATAATTGGATAGGATATCCAGCTTCTGAGAAAGAACCTGCACGAGTAGACTTGATCGTAAATCAGCAAATTTGGAGCTTACTAGAGTATGTAGATCGCTACAACTTCGTAAATCGCTTGGGCAGTGCTGCACGCAACTTTGGTTACAATATCCGAGTATTTAATTATCAAAAAGAACCCTTGGCAACCTACACTTGCAACTTTAGTAAAAGTCCAGCTTTATGCAGTATCCAGATGACTACTCAGAACAAGATAGGGTTACGGCGTTCAGGCTAACTGAAACTTTAAGTATTTGTGTTGTCTGATACTCCGCCAACTTGATGCAACACGATCCATCGAATAAATATGAGTTTTCCAGGTCGATTATGTTAAGAAGCTCGACCGTTGTGCGTCCCATAAGTACATTCAAGACTGAGTAGTTACCAGCCGCGATCGCACTCTCAATTAGTCTGATTTTTTTTGATTTTTAGAGTTTGTTCAATCCATTGAATAATTTGATAACCAAGGTGAATACCATCTAAGCGATCAATCTCACGAATTCCGGTAGGACTGGTAACGTTAACTTCAGTCAGGTAGCCACCGATAACGTCAATACCCACAAAAATTAAGCCGTCTTGGCGTAAGCGTTCGGCTAATTGGGTACAAATTTCATGCTCTCTTGGAGTAATTTCTGTTTTAGCGACTGTGCCACCAGTTGCCATATTATTGCGAAAATCAGTTCCGCTAGAGAGGCGATTAAGCGCACCAATCGGTTCGCCATTGAGCAGGATAATTCGCTTATCTCCCTCTTTTGCCTCCGGTAAATAGGTTTGTACCATTACTGGCACTCGACCTTGAAGGGTACTAAGTTCGACAATAGAGTTAAAATTGCGATCGCCTGATTGCAAAAACAAAATTCCTTCCCCAGCTTTGTTACCCAGTGGTTTGAGAATCGCAGCTCCCTTTGCTTCCATAAATTGCCGGATAAACTGCTTATTAGCACTGACAATCGTCTCTGGAATCGCTTTGGTAAATTGGAGGGCGTACATTTTCTCATTTGCCCCTCGGATACCGCCGGGACTATTAATCAATAGAGTTTTATTTTGGTCAATGTAATCCAGAATGTAGGTAGCATAGAGGTAGGAATCATTAACTGGTGGATCTGTCCGCATAAATACGGCGTCCATTGTCTCTAAAGAAGTTAAGGAGGAATCGCTCAACTTATACCAAGGATTCGCCGCTACCCAACGTCCCTCAACTAACTGCACTGGTACAAGTTCGACTCGCTGTAGGAAAGCCCAAGCTTTGCTTTCCACTACACTCAGCAAGTTTGCCTGAGTTATCCAAATTTCGTGCCCTAGAATTTGCGCTGCTTCAATCAGGGCAATACTGGTATCATGACACGGGTCAAGCTGATGGATGGGATCAATAATAAAAGCCAGTTTCACCCTTTGTACCTCAATCACCAAGAAATTAAATGGTTATTTAATTATTATCTCTTGATGATCTCACTAATTGATGTACATATGTACTGATGAACAAAACCTTGAAGTTAACATCTTGGGTACAGACTTTAGTTTTGTGGAGAAAAAGTCCGTAAACAAGGCAGCACATTGTTTTTCCAGAGTTGTAGCGACTGCCGTGTGTAGTGGCTTGTCGCCAGTCATCGCAATATCTTCTGAATCTACACGCTATTGCTAGAAGTTAGTAGCTCATCCAGCTTGCCTTGACTATCTAAAGCATGGATATCATCACAACCACCAATATGATCATCATTAATGAAAATTTGCGGTAAAGACTGGCGTCCATTTGCCCTTTGAGCCATTTTACTTCTGGCTGCTTCATCTCCATCAATACTGTATTCGATAAATTCAACTCCCTTATTCTTCAGCAAACTTTTGGCACGGATGCAAAACGGGC
>NZ_JBGTFY010000265.1:0-50361 GCF_041747015.1 Nostoc sp. | reverse complement strand
TGCTGCTGCTACTGGTGCAGAATAGGCGATGGCAATCCAAGGACGCATTCCTAAGCGGTAGGATAGTTCCCATTCACGACCTAAGTAGCAAAATACGCCAATCAGGAAGTGGAATATTACTAGTTGGTAAGGACCGCCGTTATACAGCCACTCGTCTAAAGATGCTGCTTCCCAAATTGGGTAGAAGTGCAAGCCGATAGCGTTGGAGGATGGTACTACTGCACCGGAGATGATGTTGTTTCCGTAGATTAAGGAACCTGCGACTGGTTCACGGATGCCATCAATGTCTACTGGTGGGGCAGCGATGAAGGCGATTACGAAGCAGGCGGTGGCGGCTAGCAAGGTAGGAATCATGATTACGCCGAACCAGCCGATGTATAAGCGGTTGTTGGTGCTGGTTATCCAGCTACAAAACCGTTCCCAAACGTTAGCGCTTTCGCGGCGTTGAATGGTTGCTGTCATTGTTTTATAAGTGCAGTTATTTGTGAATGAATTAGGCGGTTTTGTTTTCGCCTGTGAAATTACTGTACACTGCTTTACAAATTTTAATCAAGTTTTGTTAAGTTAATAAAACTGATGTCAAATATTAGTTTTACTTATGTTAAGACAAGCAACGAGATAGGTATAGGGTTTTAAGGTGGTAAATTCTCATGCAAGAAGTACGTAACTCTACAAAAGTTAATGCAAGAGTTTAAAAGTCCAACCAAAGGATATTACAAA
Source organism: Nostoc sp. (assembly GCF_041747015.1). Taxonomy (GTDB): domain Bacteria; phylum Cyanobacteriota; class Cyanobacteriia; order Cyanobacteriales; family Nostocaceae; genus Nostoc. The sequence goes on along the minus strand of NZ_JBGTFY010000265.1, from coordinate 49,641 downwards.
GAGTTTGTGCTGCGATTATCTATTTACTCAAAAATTAGTTTTGATTTATTAAGGTATGTGCGTAGGCATAGCCCACACTTCTCTACGAGACGCTGCACTTCAACAAAGCTCAGTGACCACGCGAACGGCAAGTCTTACCCTGAGCAGTTTCACTGTAAAACCTGTCGAAGGGCTCAGTGACCATCGTAGACATCGCATCTATATTAAACTAAATAACATTAGTTTAATTATCACCGAAAAAATTTATGATTCTTGAGGCTGTGATGCTTTATATTAAACCAGGATTAGAATCCGATTTTGAAGCTGCTTTTAAAAAAGCTTCTAGTCTTATTTCCTCAATCAACGGATATTTATCTCATAAACTGCATAAATGCCTAGAAGTCAAAGGTAAATATTTATTACTTGTTAAATGGGAAAATTTAGAAGCTCATACTGTTGTATTTAGAGGCTCTGCTGAGTTTCAAGAATGGAAAAAACTTCTGCATCATTTTTATGAGCCATTTCCCATTGTTGAACACTTTGAAGAAATTGAAATATGAAAAACAAAAACTGTATCATTCCACCTTTTGTAACTGTGCTACTCTGGGGTCGATGATTTTTTGCCCCAAGCTAGCAAATTTAATTGCTACAGACATTTTATTACCTGTTCCAAAAATATGCGTTATTTCACCAATACCAAAGGTTTTATGTAATACCCGATCGCCTACTTGCCAATTCTCTTTCGTGTCTTGTTTTCCACTAGGATTAGCGGCACTTTTTGTATAAGTTTGACGACTCAAGCGTTGAGTGCTTAATAATTCTTCTGGTAATTCGTCGAGGAATTGCGATCGCATGGCGGCTTCACGAGAACCATACAAACGGCGTTCGCGCGCGTGTGATAAAAATAACCTTTCTTGAGCGCGAGTAATGCCCACATAACACAGGCGGCGTTCTTCTTCCAAAGATGCAGGATCACCCAGCGAACGATAGCCGGGAAATAGCCCTTGTTCTAATCCCACCAAAAATACTACGGGAAATTCCAAACCTTTGGAAGCGTGCAAAGTCATCAAAGAAACGGCTGTTTGTCCTTCTTTTAAGTTATCTAAATCGGAACTGAGGGCAGCACTACTCAGAAAGTCTCTGAGGGAAACCTCTTCGTTTTCTTCTTGAAATTGCAGTGCAGCGTTGTAAAGTTCCTGGACGTTTTGGACTCTATCTGTGGCTTCATCTGTGCCTTGACTCATCAAATCTTGAACATAACCAGAATCTTCTAATATTCCTTGTAAAACCTCAGTTACGGGAAGCGTAGTCATTTGTCCTTGCCAACGGCTAATCATTTCAGCAAAGCTATTTACAGCTTTTGTCGCTCGTCCAGCTAAGGTATTAACTGATGTTTCATCGCTGAGTATTTCCCACAGAGTTGTCCCTAATTGCTGGGCAGCGTTTACCAAAGCGTCAATAGTGGTTTTGCCAATTCCTCGCCGGGGAGTGTTGATAACTCGTAACAAACTGACTGTATCAGATGGGTTAGCGATCGCTCTTAAATATGCAATAACATCTTTAATTTCTTTGCGATCGTAAAACTTCATTCCTCCCACAACTATGTAAGGAATTTGATATTTTACCAACAATTCTTCAAAAGGACGAGATTGGGCATTTGTCCGATAAAGTATAGCAAAACTACCCCAGTTCAACTCTGGATTTTGCTGTTCTAAAGTGCGAATTTGATTGATTACAAATGCGGCTTCTGCAAGTTCTTCATCAGCTTTATGACAAGTAATCTGCTCACCCGGGCCCCGCGTAGCTTTCAGGACTTTATCAATCCGTTGGGTGTTATTTTCAATCAGTTCATTAGCCGCTTGCAGAATGTTTTCACAAGAACGATAGTTTTCTTCAAGCTTAACCATCGTCCGGGTGTCATCATCTACCAAACCATCACCAAAGTCTTCCTGAAATCCCAGCAAGATGGTGAAATCTGCCATCCGAAAACTGTAAATGGATTGATCTGCATCGCCGACGACAAAAACTGAGCGATTTGGCCATTTCCATTCGCTCTTTCTGGTTTCGCCATTAGTAACTAATAAGTGGATGAGTTGATACTGAGTCCGGTTAGTATCCTGATATTCATCTACAAGAATATGGCAAAATTTCCGATGCCAGTAACCCAATACCTGCTCGTTTTGCTGAAATAATCTAGTAGGTACAAGAATTAGATCATCAAAATCAAGAGCGTTGTTTTCTGCTAACTTATCTTGATATAAATTGTAGACTTGAGCAATTATTCGTCCGCGATAATTGGGTTGATCTTGCTCAAATTCTTGGGGTGATAAGGCTTGGTTTTTAGCGTTACTAATAGCGTAGCGGACAGAGCGAGCGTCAAACTTCTTATCGTCTAAATTTAACTGTTTATTAACGATTTCTTTGATCAAAGTCATAACATCTGATTCATCAAAGATAGAGAAATTGCGATTCCAACGCCGTCCTTTTTCGTCTACATATTTTTCAATATCAAAGCGAAGAATACGAGAAAATAGACTGTGAAAAGTGCCACACCATAAGTCTTTGATAGTATTTTTATAAACTTGCGATCGCAATTGGATTTGTTGATATTCTGTCAACAAATCCAACTTCTGACCATGTTGTTTCATCGCCAGTTGTTCAGCAAACAGCCGTTGAATCCGGTCTTTCATTTCCCGTGCGGCTTTGTTGGTAAAAGTAACCGCCAAGATATTTTCTGGATCAACACGGTGTTTCAGAATCAGATTTGCGATGCGATAAGTCAACGCTCGTGTTTTACCGGAACCTGCGCCAGCAACTACTAGCAACGGGCCACAGTAATGTTCGACGGCTTGACGTTGGCTAGGGTTAAGGTGACTGAGAAAGTCGAGGGTTGTTGTCATGGATGTGAAAAAGCGATGTCTCCGACGGGCTATTCGGCGTCGCCTGGTGTCACATCAATAGAGAGTCGCTATTGCCCAGGTTACAATATCCTAGCGAAACTTGGTCAATAAACATTGTATGGCAATATTCTTAACCAAGATGACTTAAATTAAAGTAAAACCAAAAAATCCCCGTAGAAATAATTGGTTTTGCGATCGCTCAATCCAACCTACAAATTATGATGAAATTGACAAAGATTAAGCTGTATGATTTGGCAGGAGCCGAGGACAATCGCCGTTTTAGCCCTAACTGCTGGCGTGTGCGGCTAGCTCTACTTCATAAAGGATTGCCCTTTGAAGCTATACCTTGGCGGTTTACTGAAAAGGAAACTATTGCCTTCTCAGGACAGGGTAAAGTACCCGTGATAGTTGATAATGAGGAAGTTGTTTACGATTCGTGGGCGATCGCTCAATATTTAGAAGAGAGCTATCCTGAATACCCATCACTATTTGGTGGAGAGATTGGCAAGTCGTTATCTCGGTTTGTCACTGATTGGGTTGAAGCAGTACTGAATCCGGAAATTGTACGATTGATCATCACAGATATTTATTCGCACCTACACGAAAAAGACAAAGACTACTTCCGCCAAACACGCGAAAAGGCTTTTGGTGCAACACTAGAAGCAATCTCTGCTGATCGGGAACAGCGAGTTATCACCTTTGGCAATAGCCTAACCCCACTACGTCGAACTCTCCAGCATCAACCCTTCTTGGCTGGACAGACACCAGCTTGGGCAGATTATGTAGTGTTTAGCTCTTTTCAGTGGGCACGCTGCGTTAGCTCATTTCCCCTACTTGCAGCAGATGATCCAGTTTATAGCTGGCGCGATCAAATGCTTGATATTTTTGATGGGGAAGCTCGTAAGGTCTTGGCATATCAGTCCTAGAGGTTGTTTGAAAAGTGATTGTCTGTGATTTTAGGCACTTCTAGATCCCCCCTAACCCCCCTTAAAAAAGTGGGGCAACCTCTCTCAAAGTCCCCCTTCTTTAAGGGGAGCCACTGCGTTGGGCGGCTCCGCCGACTTGTACCCCTTCGGGGAAGCAAGCTACGCGCAGCGTCTCCGGCAAGGAGAAGCACCTGGCGCGCGAATTCTATTTGCCAAGACAAGTAATAAATTTAGACTAATTTAGAACTTAGGCACTGTACAAATTCATCGTGATGTGCATTAACGAAAATAGGTTGTTTCAGGCTTTTTTTAATTATCTTTTGATCGTAAATAGGCCATGCTGTAGGGGTTTAGCATGCTAAACCCCTACGAAAGATGTGGTTTTTAACCTTGCGCATATTTGGTATTTCCTGTCAATGCGTAAGTCCTATAATTCATAATTTATTTATTTTTTGCAGCAAATAAATGCTGTTTTAGCACGTCTAAACGTGAACAGTTCCAATAATCAACATGGGAAACAATCAAACCATCACAGTTAAGACCTAATTCACTCCAACCAGGAATGGAAATACGTGGCTTCCAGGGCAGAGGAGTATTCCAACTGAGTGTCCACTCAGTTTTAATTGTGTCTTTCAAACCTTGAATATTATGTAAATCCATTTTGGGATTTAAAAACCAAGTTTCGATGAAATTAATCATTTCTTTGTAGCGTTTAACGCCATGAAATTTATTCAATGGGTCTTGAAAATAAACGTCTGGAGCGTAAATGCTGTAAGTTTGATTTACTGGGAATCTTTGATAGTCTTCTTTGAGGATTTCAATGATATCCATAATGAATACAAATATGTTTAAATTAGTGTAATATCTAAGCGGGACGTAAATAAAAATCCTGATTCAAGGATTAAAATCTATTTCATTCCACAGGCGTTCTAACTGACGCCGCCAAGCAACTATAACTTCTTCTCGCGCCTCTGGGGTTTGGCTTATTTCGCCCATCACTCCTTCTGCATAAAAGCGTTCCAAAGTTTGCATAGTAGCTTGCAGAGATTGCCCTTGCTGTTTTGCTGCCTGAATAATTTGCCGGATACGGCTTTCAATCAGTCGATTAAAGACATCATTTAATCTAGCTTGATGTAAAGATACAAGTCTATTGATGGCATTGGACAAATCTACACTTACCAAAGTGCCACTGTGATGCTGAAATACCCCCCAAAGTACTCCTTCATGTAAAGCGTAACGTACTTCTTGAGTGTCATCAAAGTTGGCTTCTAGGAACTGTCCTAAAAATGGTTGGGCTTCCTGGGCAGGGACAATAGGCAGTAAAACTCGCAGCCAAGTACTATCTTCGGAAAGCAGCACCAACAGCCGGAAACTAGAAGTGTTTATTTGCCATGAGCCAGGGGGGATCATCGCACCAACAGCATCTGTGCCAAATAATTCTGTTAGCGTCAGAGCAATTTCTTCAGGTGTCATAAGTTTTTGTTAGATATAGATTTGCTTGCTTAATTAAACCTCTTTATTTTTTGTAAATCAAAAAAACTGAACCAATTGATCCAGCGTTTTCTACATAAGTTTTCTGATTGTAATACAATCCTGGAGACATACCTCCATCAAATAAAATTCCTTCTTGAATCTTACCTAAACAATTATTGTTAGCAATGCCTTCCAGGACATTATCAAACATATCTGGCAGTAACTCTTGATTAACTTGAGATAATTCAATATCTGAATTAGCTTTAGAGTCATTAACTAACAGAATTACATAGCCTTTATTAGTGATAGCTGCCATAGAGCGATTAGTTGCATTTTTACAAGCAAACTCTCCCAAATCTTGACAAATATTTTTAAATTTACCCTGACGATAAAATCTGCCATTACCTCCCACTAAATTGTAATTGAGAATATCGCTTTTTCTTCTGCCAGCCTGGATGGTAGCCTGTCGCTGTTGTAGTTTACCTCCTGATATCCCAAAGGAAGAACGTTTATTTTTAAATGCTCCTGAATACTCTACGCCACGAGAAACATTTAAGCCTTGTGGTTGATCATTAGTATCTATATAGTCGGCATTAATTGCGGCAATGGGTAGCTGTCCGTTTAATTTAGCATTTTCATCAGTGATGAGTTCATGAAACTGTCTTGGTATATATTGTTTACGCAGTTTCCCCTTAGCATCTTTGGCGTAGAGTCGATGAGATAGACCAAGATTAACTTTGAAATCTAATTCTACTGATTTGGGATTAAAAATAATCACATGGTTAATACCTCTTTGATTTTTAGTACCTTGATTATTGGTTTTAAAAAAATCAATACTGAACTTGACATCTTTCCCAGGGCAGGTTTTAGATGCTTTTGCTACTGAATTTGCTTCAATCTCTTGACAACCTGATAATAAACTCGCTGCACTTATCAAGATAAATAACAAAAATAATTTTTTTATAGACATATAATACAAAAAAAACCGCTACAGAATTACTATAGCGGGAAATAATTTAAAGTTTCATTACCCAGTTAATCTAACAGCCAAAATTTAAGGGAGCCATTCTAAAACAGCTTCTTCTTTGGTGTTAGTATTTCGGGATGGTGTGTCACGATTAAAGTTCATGTGAATTGACCGGGTTTGCTCACCATCAGCAGCTACAGCCAAAATCGGATAATCAATTAAGCCATCCTGGAATGACATCTGGAAGCGAAATGTTCCATCGGGATTTAGCTGAATTGGACGGCCACCAATGGTTACGGTAGCATCGGGTTCAGTTGCACCATAGACTATCAATTCAGCATCGGCAATTAACCAGAACTGGCGCGGACGCATTGGTACGGCGGAAGCTGAGAAGCCAACACCTGACATTCCTGCACCGGAAGCGGTTAAGCCAGACATGGTGGGAACTGCCCACATACCCACACCAGATGGGAAAACGTAGGAGCTAATAGCTTGTTCAGGACGCGCTAAACCATGCTGTGAGCCGAAAATAGAACCAGCAACCCGTTGTGCTTCGGCAGATTCCGCTAAACCAAAGATTTGGTCGTAGATGGGGTTGCTGCCATTCACAGCATTACCATTGGCAGTAGTTGCAGTTGCGATCGCTGGAATATTTTTGGTAGGGGGAACTAGTTCGTATTGAGTCTTGCCAGACAAGTCTTCTTCAAAATCTACAGTGATGAAGACATCCTCAATCCAATCAGAAGGATAAACGGGAGGAATGTGTACTCTCGTAGAACGAGCTAGTACCAACCAGCGTCCATCAGCAGCACGATAGCCGATATCGATCACATAATCGCGATCGCTAACTGGAACTGGTAGATACCATTCTCTGGCTAGTTCATCAGCAGGATATTCTTGAATGCTGTGGGGACTTTGGTATTCGATATTAATGTCACTGACATCATAAATCCGTAGTGCAAGTTGTTGTCCCCCAAGGCGTCGCAGTTCTTCTTTGTGTTCATTGGGAATATCCCAGTAAGTGTAAGCCCACTGAGGATCGCGCGGTAAAAGTACAATCCGGCTGTCACCATAGCCAGAGGGCAAATCTGCGAGTCCTGCATCAACATCAGCCAAAGATCCACCAGTCCGATCTTCCTGACCTAATTCAAACTTTGCAGCTTCCACGGTTTCCTGTGCCTCCAATGAACGAGATGGACTGAGCGAAAGTTTGCTGCGCTGGACTTCTTGAATTGATGCCAGCAATTGGGATTTACGCATTCGGCTATAGCGAGAGATGCTATATTCACTGGCAACTTTACGTAGTTGGCGTAAAGTCATCTCTTCAAGTGGCGGGCGTTCTTTTGCCATTAATTTGGCCTCCAGTAGTTTAAGTGGTAAATGATTTCCCCTGGTTAAAGAATGCTTGTAAAATGTCATCCACTCCAGATGAATTTCTTATTCCTAACTCCTGGTTTTGCCCAGTTTTTAAGTTTTTTAGTCTGTTTTAAAATTCAGGTAACTTCCTTTAAATCCCTTGTTATGCCAAAATCAGCATTTCTTTGGGATCGAAGGATTTCTATTTCTTAAGTCAATATTAACCACTAAGCATATCTAGGGATCAAGAGGGAACAAGTAGGTTTTTGCTTGTTTCACGAGTTTATCAGCCTTTCTGGGATCAAAATGTCATCGAATCATGACACTGGCGGCTGGTTTGACGTGAGCGATCGCCATCATGTCAATTTCTCATGACATTACGCTGTGGGTTAGCCAAAAACCGCAATCCACTCAAAGGGATTTGGCATTGGTCAATACGGTTCGGTTAAGTGCACAGTCCTTAATGATCCCCATTAAGTCCACCTTAAAAAGGGGGAAATAGAGCCATTCTGAGCAAGACTTTTTAAGGGGGGTTGGGGGGATAGAGTCTTATCCGAACCGTATTGGAGCATTGGTAGTTAATAAATTTGTCAAACTTGAGAGTTATAATTTAGTGACTCATAACTCATAACTTTTAAATATTTGATTACCTATGACGAAGGATGAAGTCTTAGCGGCTAATGCAGCTTTTTATCGAGCTTTTGAAAGAAAAGATATTGAGGCAATGAGTGCACTATGGTCACAAGGAACAGGAAGTTTTTGTATTCATCCTGGAAGTAATGTATTGCGAGGTTGGAAGGAGATTCGCACTTCTTGGGAACAGATATTTACAAATACCGCTTATATCGAAATTAACACAGATATAATTACTACAGAACTAAGTGATAATATCGCCTACGTTGTATTGAGAGAAAATGTGTTTCAAGTGGTAGGTGGGAGAAGACTAGAAGCACAATCAACAGCTACAAATGTATTTCAGTTTCTTGGTGGTAAGTGGTATTTAGTTCATCATCACGGTAGCCCAATTTTGCGGTAGATTAACTACTAACCAATGCCCAATACCTAATGACTAACGACTAATCAAATCTTGAAACTGTCTATCTTCTCGAATATTGTCAAAATCAGTGTCAGTTTTTGCCATCTCTCGGCATTCAGGATTTAGATTGATAGCTTGTTGCAAATTCTCTATTGCCAAATCGAGATTCCCTAGCAAACTATAAGAGCAAGCTTTGTTGTACCAAGCATCGTGGTCATCGGGTTTGATATTGATAGCTTGGTCATAAGAGGCGATCGCTTGGCTACTTGATTTATATTATACAATCAAGCTGCACAACAGCTTAACTACCTTTTGCGATCGCACTCAACCACCTAAAACAAAACCCCACAGCTACAAACACGCTACGGTGTGAGTATTGGGGTTGTGGAGGAATGGGTGATTGAATGGGTGTGATGGGGTTAGGGCGGGTTAGGGTGTTAACTCCGCTTGTATTCTCTTCCTAAATTCAATTAGGGCTTGTTCCTCTGTACTAACTACAACCCGGTTAGGTTTTGCCCTCATAATTGTTAAATAATGTTGAAAAGCCTCCTCATCATCTGGATGTTTTTTTACATAAGTTCTCAGTTCGGCTTCGCTTAATTGTTGATAGTTACTCATTGAATTAATTCCTCACCGTTACTTAAAATTTCTACTTGAATTGTTTCGCCTATTAACACTACGATTCTTTGAGAGCGTGTATCGTAGCGAGTTAATTCAATTGTTCTTAATAGATTGCTTGCTCGTACACATACGCGGTAGAAGGTTTCTAGCTGTTCTATTGTAGGATGCAGTGGTTTGATTCAAACCTCCTCATAATTTTTATTTTTTCTACTACCACCTCTAGTTTCACCTAAAAGTCAAACAGTTATGCAAACCATGTGTCAAAACATTATAGGCTGTGGATTACAGGGTTTACAGTCTAAAAATGAAAGTAAATCGTCATGGACGCGCTAAGGTTTTAACACAGTCAGAAATACAGTTAATCTTCAGTGATGGCTTAGACAATGACTGCGATGCCTGCGGTGGGCTACGCCTACGCGCTTTGTTCGCCGTATGCCTGTTTAGCGCCTGTAGAATTCTACAATTGGCTGAAGAAGGTTAAACACGCAGTTTATTGTGAGCGATCGCTACCTATTTGCTCCTTAATCACAGTGTAATTCTTCTTAGCACTTGGTATGAAGCCCTTGGCTTGTAAAAATAACTGCTGATTCAACCTTATTTTAGCTTTGAACTCGAAACTCCGACCTCTGAACCCGAAACTTAAACCAGAAGCGCTATAATTCTGTCTCTCAACTCCAAAAGACAAATAACTAAGTACAGAATTTTATAAATTCATAGCGAATTAAAATTGGCAAAACTCAGCGCCCCTCTGCGCTTCCCTCAGCGTTTAAAAAAGCTCCGTAACTAATCTCCAATCAACTCCACAGCATCTCGTCCATCAAAATCTTGTAAGTAAACTTTGACAATTTCTTCTTTAGCAGTAGGTAACTGCTTGCCAATAAAATCTGGGTGAATTGGCAATTCCCGATGACCCCTGTCTACCAACACAGCTAAACGAATCACTTCTGGTCTACCGTACTCGTTTACCGCATTCAAAGCAGCGCGAATCGTCCGTCCTTAGAAAATCACATCATCCACGAGTACAACCGTTTTACCCGTTAGGTCAAAAGGAATGTTGGTTTTCGCCGGAGTCCGCAACCCAATTTTGTCGAGGTCGTCTCGATAAAATGTAATATCCAAAGCACCGACCAAAACGTTCACACCTTCTAGCGTCTCAATCTGACGTGCCAACAATTCCGCTAATAACACACCTCTGGTATAAATACCGAGAAGCACCAATTGGGACAAATCGCGCGACCTTTCCACAACTTGAGAAGCAAGGCGAGTCAAGGTACGACGGATTTCTTCGGATGAAAGAATTTCAACTACTTTGGCAGACATATAGCAATCCGATTTGATTTCTGAAATTATTTGCGTAGGCTGGGAGTGGGGAGTAGGGAAGAAGTCTCTTTGAGTTGTACTGAGTTTGTTCAAAAATCAAATATGAGTCCTATAGCTATATATTGATAACCCTGAATGAATAATATTAAGGACTAAGGGGCGGGGAGACTGGGAGAATCTCAATCACTAATGCCCAATATTGATCATTACCTATTTGGAAGTATTAAGAATATAGCGATCGCTACCTCTAACCATACCAAAAAACAATATCGAGTCAGTTGTAAAGCATTTTGAATAGAAGTTGGGGTGATGGGATAAATCGCATCTCCTAGTAGAGGTTTGTGTTTAGCTACCCCACGATACCAATTTGTACCCCCCATCTGCACACCCAAAATAGCAGCATAGACGCATTCACTCCAGCCAGAATTAGGGCTAGGATCGGTAATTGCATCCCGACCACAAATTTGCCAAACGTATATCGGTTTACCCGATAACAGTGCCAGAGTTATGACTGTTAACCGACAAGGCAGCCAAGTCAAACAATCTTCCAACCGCGCAGAAAACCATCCCAAATAAGTATAGGGTGCTTCCCGGTAGCCTACCATTGAATCAAGGGTACTGCTGGCTTTGTATGCTAAAGCTAAGGGAGTAGGTCCGACAACTGGCACGAAAACACCAACAATTGCATAAAAAAGCGGAGCCATTACTCCATCAGTGGCATTTTCTGCGACTGTTTCTAAAATGGCTCGTGAAATTTCTGCTTCTGAGAGGTTTTGTGTATCTCGACCAACGTAATTACTTAAAATCTTCCGAGCTTCCCCCAAATTTCCTGCTGTTAAAGGTTGTAAGACAGCCACCGCTGCTGCTCGCAAACTTCTGCCAGCAAAACAACTAGCCAAAAGAATGCTATCTATTACGACTCCCAACAGCGGATGCACCCATCTAGCACTTTGAATTATCAAAAAGCCAATAACACCGCTGCCAATTATTAGGATAATGCCTAATACAATTCCACCTAAACGTTGTGTTAGAGAATTTTGACACAATTTTAGAGAAAATTTGGTAAAGCGAGAAATTACCCACCCCATAAACTGCACGGGATGAGGCCAACCCCAAGGATCACCAATTAAGTAATCTAAAAGTGCAGCAATGATTAAAACAACCGCTGATGTCATTTGTCCTTTGTGAATAACCAATGACTAAACCACAAAACTAGCTTCTTCTCCAAGGGAAGCTTGCCAGCTCCGAGCATCGTAATAAAGGTCTGCCAGAGTAATACTGTACAAAGCTTCTTTGAGTTTTTGGTTGAGCCTCTGCCAAAGGGTAAATGTTACCCAATCTTCAGCTTGTGACGGTGCTGGGGTGTGATGAGGTAAATGGGTAATTGTCTCGCCGACTGCCTCTAAAATTTGTCCTATAGATATTTGTACAGGCTCTCTGGCCAATTGATATCCGCCGATGCTACCACGAATTGAATTCACTAAAGACGCCCGACGCATTTCTATTAGTAGTTTTTCGAGGTAAGGAGCTGGAATATTTTGGCGTTTGGCGATCGCTCTGACAGATACAGGGCCATATCTTGGTTGTAAACTTAAATCTAGCAGCGCCTTCACACTGTAGTGTCCTCTGGTAGTTAGTTTCATTCTGGTAAGCTTTGTTGTTTAGTCAATAGTCAATGTCTAAAGTCCAAATATTTATCCTTAACTCTTGACTAAGGATCAGTTTTGCTCCCTCATTGTATGACTCAGTTATCATCCAAAGCTTTTAGACAACCTTTTGAGCGTTAATTTAGAAAACTTAAATAAGTATAGTCTAGCAGTGATTCACAAACTATATATATAGTTATCAGCATTCTCTAAAATAGATTGTCTTACCAATATTGCTAATCGCACAACAATTCTGCATCTGAGTGTAATATACTTGGCTATGTTGAGATAAAAACTAAAGGATTATGTTCCTATTAGCTCAACCTCAGCTAAAATAAAATCGATTCAAACACTTCAAACATTCGTTTTCGACCTAAGTTGATGCCTAAACTGAAAAAAATTGAACCCCTACTCGGTGATGAACTGCTCAAAAAAGTCAAAGAGCTAGAGGCCGAGAGCAAAGAAGACAAAGCCAAGAAGTGCGGCTACTATACCATTACCAAAAATGGTATAGAGCGCGTCAATATGATGAAGTTCTTAAATGCCCTAATTGATGCCGAAGGCATTCAGTTGGACAGTACACCCAGTGCTAATGGGCGTGGTGGACGCAGTGCTAGCTATAGAATTAGTGTGCAATCGAATGGTAACTTACTTATCGGTTCAGCTTATACAAAACAGATGAATCTTAAGCCAGGAGATGAGTTTATCATCACTTTAGGTAAAAAGCACATTCGTCTGAGACAGGTAGATCCAGAAGATCACGAAGATAATGAAACCTCAGAAGCCACTGCTTAATAAATAGTCATTAGTCAATTGTCATTTGTCCTTTGTGAAAACTAATGACTATAAATGGTCATTAGTCAATTGTCATTTGTTCTTTGTGAAAGCTAACGACTAATGACCAATACTTCTCTGCGTTCGCGCAGCGTGTCGCAGACAGACGCTACGCGTAGCTTGCTTCCCCGTAGGGATACGGCAAAGTTCAGTGACCACGCCAACGCCTCGCTCAGTACAAGTGACCAATGACTAATGACTAATGACCAATGACTAATTGCTAATGACTATATCTGTTGTGGGTAAGATTGGTAAATAATGGCGCAGTGCTTTGCGCGTAACGGCTAAATTGCAGGTTAATGCAATTTGCTCTTTTTCTAGTAAACCTAAAATGCGATCGGGTTGATCTCGTGCTATCACTGGTAATTGATGCAAACCTCTAAGATTCATCCGGTCTAAAGCCTCAGATAAAAGTTCATCTTGCCATGCGTAAAGAATTTCAGTAGTACAAATGTCTATGAGGGTTTGACTAGTTAAATTATCTTGAATTTCAGTTGGCGAATTTTGGTAAGTTTGCCAAAGGGCAAGGGCGCGGTTAATATCTTCTAGACAAAGGATACCAACTAATTGCTCTGCTTGATCAATTACTAAAGCACTTCGGGTGCGATCGCGGATCATTTCCACAGCTGCGTCTAACACCCCAAGAGTTGCAGGTAACTTTTTTGGACAAGGCTGCATGGCATCCTCTACCAAAATTTGCTGCACAATTTCCGCTTGTTCATCTTTCAATTCCGAAAGACCAATCTGTTGTAGATTAGAGTTCGAGTTGAAAGTTGGTTTAATCATTTCCACTAGCCAAACACTCAAACCCACAGCTGCCATCAACGGTAAAACAATTCGATAGTCGCGGGTTAATTCAAACAGCATTAAAATAGCTGTTAACGGCGCTCTGACACTACCCGCCAATACTGCTGCCATTCCCACCATTGCGTAAGCTGGGGGAGCTGCCATCTGATCGTAAATTGCCGGAAATCCCACAGCCAAAATTTTGGCGTAAGCTGATCCAAAAGAAGCACCCAAAAACATCGCTGGTGCAAACAAACCGCCAATAAAACCACTACCCGCACTTATTGCTGTCATTAATAGTTTCATGACCAACAGCACAACCAATAGGTATAGTGGAAACTCCACATCTTGAAGCATTGCTTCCACGGTTTCATAACCCACGCCCAGAATTTGCGGGAAGTGCAAAGCAACAGCGCCGACAATGACACCACCAATAATTGGATGAATCGGCTCAGGAATTCGCCCCAAAAATTTAAAACCTGTAACCTTTCCAGCAAAGCAGGCTTTGACCAAACGAATTGATTGAGTATAAGTTAGAGAAACTAAACTAGCTCCTAAACCCAAGCCAAGATAAAGAGGTAATTCCAAGGGGCTGCGGACTTGATAAACAGGTAAATCAAAAGCAGGTTGTGTCCCCAAACCAATTTGAGCAATTAATGCTGCTACCACCGCCGCTAGCAGCACCACACTCACAGCAGAAGTAGCAAAGGATGTAGCTCCCATCACCACCTCCAGAGCAAAAAATACTCCAGCGATGGGAGCATTAAATCCAGCCGCTAATCCAGCAGCAGCGCCAGCACCTAAAAGCAAACGTCGTCGTTCTTGAGACACATTTAAGATCACAGACAACAACATCCCAAAATTTGCGCCAATTTCTACACTCGGTCCCTCTGGCCCCAAAGAAGCACCGCTACCCAAAGAAACAGCTGCGGCCAGCATTTTCGTAACTGGCCGTAGTGGTCGCCTGATTTCTGTTCCCTGAGAGGCGGCGATAAGAGATGAAAGTTCCGGGCCAAAGTCTTGAGTGCGCCACCGCATCAAGCCAACGATTAATCCGCCAAGGGTGGGAACGCAAGCTAAAGTCCAAGCACCCCAGACCCCGATTTGACCCATCAAGTTTTCCAGCATTAGCTGGTGAATCAGCTGGATCAAATAATGAAAGGTGACTACACCCATACCAGTGCCACCGCCAATTAGCATAGCTAAAAACAGCACAACGGTTTCTGGGGATGGTTGAAAACGGTTAATTACATTGGTTAAGCGGGTGGAAGGTGTAGGAAAGGCAGGTTGTTCCGTTACCTTCCTCAGTTGAGTAGGAGGCAAGAGAGTCATCGAGAGGCGGGGTAAATGTAAGAAAAAATTTAAGTTTTTATCTGTTACTTCTCATTGTGAGCCATTATTTAGCAACCAGACAAGTAGACTTTATTTGCTTAATTTATAAAGCTTCAGCAAAAAATGTCACTGTGCAAAATTTTTGTAGACAGAATAGTTAAATAGGGGACAATTATTATTTAAGGGTCAACGATGCCTAAACTGGGCTTACGCCTGCGCGGGTAAGGTACGAGTCAGCATCTGACGCTATTACTTTCTAAAGACAAAACAGTTTCTGTGGGTTAGATGGACACACCCGCAAGCATTAAGCAGGAGTCATCCTCACCTAAATTTAGCTATACTCGTGTTGTTACCATTGAGCCATCCTTGATAGTAATACAATGTAGGTGTGATTTAGATTTGATGTCAGACCTTATTTTAAAGTCTGCTAAGTGTGATCCAATTCAATATAGCTATTGTTATAGAGCGACTAAGTGGACTAGGCGGACGAGGTAAATGAATATACACACCTTTGATAATCATTATGTTACTTGCCCAATTTGCCAAAGAAATGCTACACCCAAACCAGTTAAGACGTGTATTGGTTTGTTTACCTGTCCCTATTGCCAAGAACGGCTAGTAGTTTGCCAAAGCGGTCATTACGTCCGCGATCCGTTTACTTGGAGACAAATGATGATTTCTTCGGCGCTACGTCGCCAAAGCCGACCTTTAGCTAGGATTGCCAGAGATTTTATTCTGCTTAAGCGTCCTATGGTAGCCTTGGCTGTAAGTAGTGCAATTTTCTTTAGTGCGATCGCCCTAACCCAAGAAAGTACAAGCTACGATCGCCAAATCTTTCCCACAACAGAGAAAGTTAATCAAGCAAAGAACAAATCTCAATAAGTAAATACTTTAGTATAAATCAAATCTTATTTTGATTTCAGTAATATTATAACGAAATACTTTTGTAAAGCCGTGTCTTATTCCCCCAAATGAGACGCGGTTTTACATTATGTCCGTTTAAAGACTGATCAGTGATTAGTTGAATCCCTTCTCGCTCCCTATAAGTCAATACGCTTGGGTTAGCACCAAAAACCTTAAACTGCGTAGGTTGGGTTGAGGAACGAAACCCAACCTACGCAGTTTTTCTGATTAAAAACTTGATGTTTGTAACTAAAAACGTGATATTTCTAACTAAAAGCCTGATGTTTGTGATTAAAAGCCTAATGTTTGTGATTAAAAGCCTAATGTTTGTGATTAATATTACGTAAGTTTGACGAACCTCTCCCTACCTTCAACTAAAGTTCAAGCCTGTGCCTCTGCGACTCGAAGAGGGATGATTTTACGTAGTGAAACATCTTAGAGGCAATACGGTTCGGATAAGACTTAATCCCCCAAACCCCCCTTAAAAAGGCTTGCTCAGAATGGCTCTATTTCACTCTTTTTAAGGAGGACTAAAAAGGATCACTAAGAACTATGTATTTTAACCGAATCGTATTGTGAGCGGACTTTGTTTATAAAGCGATCGCACCGAGGTAAGAAGCAAAAGCAACTATTTTTAAGTATAGGGTTTTTTACTGCCTCTTCTTTGTTGACTTTCTACAATCGACTGGTATCTTTCGTGACTAACTTCCAACCTTCGGCTTGATCAATTAGCTTCATCGAGTCTAGTTGGAGATTATTGAAAGCAGATGTATCAAGCAGGAAGTAGGGTTGCCCATTGTAGTGCCAATAATATTGCAGTTCGCCAGTCGAAGCGGAAATAATGGTGCGATCGCTATAATAATCCAACGAGGGGCGAGAGTAGGCAAAAGATGTGTAAATCTTCCTTGTAGCCGGATTTGCCCGGACGATCATGGCGGCGACTGGTTTAACTGGATAAGCTTCAGATAATTCCCAAACCCAGTAATTAGATTTCATCAACAGCAGCAGCGAAATATAACTTCCCCAAAATAAAATCTTCAAAAATTCCCTATCACCCCGCTCTGCCAAAATAGCTGCTAAGGTCATAGTTAAAGCTACTGCTGCAAAAATCAGTTGTAAGTCTGTTTTCGGTATTGTCCCCCAACTGAAATAAATACTACCAGTAGAAGCCACCACAGCAAGTATCGCCAAACCAGCCACCCAAGCACGGGGATAGGATGACACTAAAGGCGAATTTTCCGTCTCTGCTAATTGGATACCCAAGGCTAAGGCTAAACTAGGGTAAATCGGCAATACATACCAGGGTAGTTTGGTAATCATCAAAGAAATTACCAGCAGATAAACACCACTCCACGCAAGTACTACTTTTGCCCAGCTAAGGTTGCGATTTTCCCAGGTTAAGCGTACAGTTTGCGGTAAGAATAACAACCAAGGCCATGTGTACTTGAAAAGTTCAATAACATAGTACCAGGGTGGTTCAGAATTTACCTCTACAAATGACCCAATTCGGCTCAAGGATGGATTTACAAGTCCAATTTGGGCGAAACTGTAACCGTAGTGCATTAGTTGAGCACCATACCAACCAGCTACAGGCAGAATGCCAATTAAAATTCCGATCCACAGATAGTAACAGGTGAGCAGTCGTGGCGTATCCCAAAACAGAAATACGATCGCGATCGCACCTAATAATATGCCTAGTAGTCCTTGAGTCAGACAAATTAACCCAAAACTAATGCCAACACCAAGGCAATAACGTAAATCTCGACGCGATCGTAACACGCACAACATCATCACCATCAAAAAACTTACCACCGCCCCATCTAACATTGCCAAACGCCCATGACGTACCACGGGTAGCATTGTTAGGTAAATCAAGGCGCTATAAATAGCCGCCCAACGTTGGCGAAATATCTCTCGACCAATGCAATACAGTAAAGGTACAGAAGTCGCTGTTAAAATTGCTCCAGGTAGCCGTGTTGTGCATTCATTTTCGCCTCCTAGAGAATAAGCCCAAGCAATTAGCCAATGCATCAAAGGCGGCTTGTTATGATATGGCTCACCTCCTAGCGTTGGATAAAGCCAGTGCATTGAACCTGCTGGAGCCTGCCAAATTTCACGAGCAACCTGTGCCACAGTACCTTCATCCCAATCTCGCAGCGGCAATCCTCCCAGATTGATGCTAAATAGTAACACTGCTGCCAAAAGCAGCACTATTAGCCATACCCAATCAATCCATTTGCCAACGCTGCGATGCTGTCTTTCTAAATGACTCCAAATAAAACTTCCTTCTTGCATATTCTCTGGTAATCATTTTACTTGCTGGTTTGATTACATAGAGACCAGAGCAAATCTCCAATGTTGCCGCCCAGTAACAACGTATGTTATTAACAATTGCTAGTTACCAAGATTAACTCAAGTTTCTTTAATTAGGGCTATTTTATTGAGAAATTTATTTTAGTTATTTAATAAATTTTATTTGGAAGTGAATGATACAAATGAATGGTGTAAAAACTAGCTGGTTAACTGTTGAGTAGTTTGTAAATAAATCTACATTGTTTGATATTTTATCCAGAGTTATTATTAATACTATTATGTGAATATTACAGATGATGATTGTAGTTAAAAGTTTAAATTGTTCAAGAGCATAAAAATATTTATACCGAAAGCTGAGATCCCCGACTTCTTAAAGAAGTCGGGGATCTAATTGTTGACGAATGATTAGAAAATAAAGATTACTTGCAAATTCCATTCTTGCTCATGGCGAACAATTTCAATTTGCTTAATAAATTCTCGAAAGTAAAATCGTCGTTCTGTTTCCGACAAATCTAACCAAAATTGGGCAATAGAAACAGCTTGAGCAACAGAACGCAAGTTGACTGGGGGAAGAGTCGCTAACTTTGCTTCAAGTGTAGAAATTTCTGTGCGGAGTTTGTAAGCCCTTAACTTTGCTGTTTCGTCGTCTAAAATTCCAGTTTCAATTAAAGCGGGTAACTGAGTGAGTATTTCTTGCTGACGTGCGATCGCTTCCCCTAAACTATTCTTCATTGCATCCAATTGAGGAAAATTCATCCCCGCTACAGCTAAGGGTAATTCACGGCAAACCGTCTCAATTGTATGTTCTAAAACCTCTTGGTAAGGAATAGCCCGACACTTGGGGCGGTGGGGACAGCTAATAGAACGTAAATAAAGATACTCGCGATCTTGGTTGCGTTGGGTAACACGGGTAACTGTCAGATGTGACTGACACTCACTACAGACAACCAATCCAGCTAAAGAACGCGGTGCACTTGCAGTCCGGGATGGTAAACGGCTGTTACGGCGTAAAAGTCGGTCAACTTGGGCAGCTTCTTCCTTAGAAATTATCGGAATATGAGTATTAGAGATAATTTCATCATTTTGGTAAGCTGTATTGCCGCGATAAACTGGATTAGTTAGCCAGCGCCGTCCAGTAGTAACAGAGATTTTCTTGCTGTATTTTTTCGCCAAGTAACGGACTGAACCCCGCAGGGAACCATAAAGTACAAAGTGTTCAAAAAAATCTTTGACCACTGGTGAAGTACTGCGGTCAATGGTATACTTACCTTTGCCTCTGCGGTAGCCATAGGGAACTTTACCGGGTGGAGGTGCAACATCAAGACGATTCCGGGCGTGTCCTTGACGGATACGACGACTACGTTGCTGACGTTGGATTGCGTGAAGCAAATTTAGCAAATCAGCGCCCAGAGGATAATTTTCGGAAGTGTAGGGCTGTTCAGTAGCGATAATCGCCATTCCCATTGCTTCGAGTTGATGAAGGCGATCGCTAATTTCTTCTACAGTATCCCCTAATTCTTCCAACCGACGAATCAAGAGATAATCTGCTGGTTCAGTTTGGCAATCGGTAAATAATTGTTGTAATTGCGTTCGCGTAGCGTGTCCAAAGGACTCTTGCTTGCCCAAATCTTCATAAACCCGATCCACTTCCCATCCCCAATCGGCTTGATCAAGAGAAGATTCCAATAGCGGATCAGTGTAAGAATAGGCAATGATTTTCATTAGTTCCCTTGTCCCCCCACTCCTCACTTCCTCTCACTGCTGACTCATCTCGATAATATTCCCATCAGGGTCTTGAGTGAAGAGGGCAGCGCGACCCGATGCACTGGATTGAATGGGATAATTGTAATTGAGCAACTCCTGTTTGGCAGTATCTAAGTCAACAACTGAGAAAGCGACGTGGGGATTACGTCCCCATTTTTCGTTTGGATTTTCGGTGGGAACAATGGTTGCGACTATCAGGTGAATTTGATAATCGCCGACTTGATACCATGCACCAGGATAGTTAAGTGAGCGATCTATTTTAGATAATCCTAAAACTTTGCCATAAAAGTGTTCAGAACGTTCTAAGTTAGTCACAAGAATTGCTGTATGGAGGCTTTGGGTAATTTGCATTGTCGGTAAGATGCAATCGAGTTTATTTAGATTCTGACTTAGTTTGAACCTTTACAGGGAGTAAGGAATAGAGAGATGAGAGAGAATAATTAATGTCCAATGACAAATGACTAGCTAGAAAATGAGGATAAATTATGGATGCTCAATTAAGTCTTACAGAAATTAGTGTTGCACGCGAGATTTTACAAGATTACGATCCTGCACAGCACGCATTGAATCACTTGGAAAAACACAATGGTAAAGTTGAAACTGCTTTTGAGGACTTGTGGATTGAGAATAATGGGCAACCGATCATGCAGCAAGGTAAATCACTTTGGCAAGTAACATTGAAGGTCTTTGAAAATTTAAATTGAATTTTTAAGCAACAGCAAATCCCGTATATTTTCTAACATTAGGTTCGTGAAATCCTAAAACAATATCTTCTTTAGCGATACCTGCTTGAACGAGTTCATTCGCAATACCATTTTCGGTATTATCGCACTGAATCCAAACTTTACTGTAAATTATTTCGACATGAATTAAACAGCTATGGAGGTGTTGTTTATCGTCCCAGCCCTCAGAAATAATTAGATATTGATCATTTTGTGAGTCAAATGCCGCTCGATTACGTATATTAGCGTTTGCATAGAAAATATTGAGATACTCTGCAAGTGTGTTACGGATTATATTTCGGTAAGGCTCTAGTTTATCCATTTGGTAATCACCTCTTCTTGGGAATCGAATACAATCAATTTTAGAGTATTGTCTTCTAATAAAATTTTGCCAATTTCTTCTGTAAAAATTTTGATAAATACTGTGTCACGAATTGCTAAATAAAGAATTATTTTTGATTCAATTCGTAGAAGAACTTTTTCGTACAATATGTACTGGCCAAGGGCATTTTTAAGGTCTTCTACTTCCGATATGCCGATAAAACTTTTTACTTCTACAGCAATCTTCTTTCCCTGTTTTTCTGCGGCTAACAGTTTTTCGGCTGCCAAATCAATAAATATATCCTTCTTACCAATTTTAAGGCTAAGAGGGTCATCCGTAATCTTCCACCCATCTTTGATGAGTGCATTTTTCACACAATCATGATAAATATCTTTGGCTGGCATTAATTCTGATTTTTCAGTTAATTTTTGAGGCTGGGCATTACCCAGCCTACTGTTTGCTATTTGAAATTAATCCAATTTTTTCATATTGATTGCTACTGCCTTCACCCTAAAAACTACCTAGTTTTTTCAACCAATCATATATATTGGTTATATCAAAGGTAATGTTACCGCCTGTGTTGTATAACCATAGCGATATTGCCCCAGTTACAACTAAATATGATACAAAACCTGTTACATAGAGTAAAGATTTTAAAGAGTAGATAGATTGTTGAGCAACTGGTGGTTCTTCAGACTTTATACCTGTACCATCAATGTCAAAGTTCTCGAAGCTAGCTTTAGACTCTGCGCTTGTGACATCGATCTGAAAGTTATCGAAGTTAGCGATCGCTTCTTGTAATTTATCCAAAACTTGATCAACAGAAATACTACCTAAGTCTCCAGAGGCGCGGGTACGGATACTCAAAGTGTTAGTTTCCACTTCTTTAGCTCCCACCACTGCCATCACAGGTATTTTATCTTTCTCTGCATTGCGAATCTGTTTACCCAAGCGATCGCCATTGGTATCAACTTCTGCACGGATGCCCAACGTTCTCATCTTCGTCACCACATCTTTAGCAAAGTCTAGTTGTGTGTCACCTACTGGCAGTAATCTAGCTTGCACTGGCGCTAACCATAAAGGGAAATCACCCGCATACTCTTCAATTAAGATCCCAATTAGCCGTTCCAGCGAACCAAAAGGCGCACGGTGAATCATCACTGGGCGTTTGCGAACGCCATCTTCAGCAACATACTCCAAATCAAAACGCTCTGGCAAGTTATAATCCACCTGCACAGTTCCTAATTGCCACTCCCGTTCTAGGGCATCACTAAAGATAAAGTCAAGTTTTGGCCCATAAAATGCCGCTTCTCCAATACCCTCAAAATGTTCCATCCCCAAGGTTTCCACTGCACGGCGAATTGCACCTTCGGCTTTGTCCCAAACTTCATCATCACCAATGTACTTATCACTAGCTGGATCGCGGAAACTGAGTCTAGCTTTGAAGTTCTTCAGTTGCAGACTATTGAACACCGACAAAATCAAATCCACCACACTGAGGAATTCGCTATCTAGCTGTTCTGGGGTGACGAACAGGTGAGAATCATCCACTGTAAAACCGCGTACCCGCGTTAAACCTCCCAATTCCCCTGATTGTTCGTAACGATAAACAGTGCCAAATTCCGCCAAGCGCATCGGGAGTTCTCGATAAGAGCGTAACTCACTCTTATATATTTGGATGTGGAAGGGGCAGTTCATTGGCTTCATGACGAAGCCCTGTTCCTGTGCAGCGGCTTCCTGATCATCTGCCATTAGCGGGAACATATCTTCTTTATATTTTTGCCAGTGTCCAGAGGTTTTAAATAAATCTACTCTGGCAATGTGAGGCGTTACCACAGATAAATAACCCCGTTTTACCTGTTCTTGCTTAAGAAAGTCTTCCAAAGTACTTCGCAATACAGTACCTTTGGGAGTCCACAAAGGTAAACCCGGCCCCACTACGTCAGAAAATATAAATAATCCTAGTTCCTTGCCAAGTTTTCGATGATCTCGCCGCAGCGCTTCTTCTTTTCGCCGTTTATACTCAGTCAGTTGTTCCGGGTTTTCCCAAGCGGTAGCATAGATGCGTTGTAGTTGAGCTTTGGTTTCATCTCCACGCCAGTAAGCCCCAGCAACACTTTCTAATTCAATTGCCTTGGGGTTTAATTCATTGGTATTTTCCACATGAGGCCCCGCACACAAATCCCACCATTCATTCCCTAAGTGGTAAATCGTGATTGGTTCCGCTTTAATATCTGACAGGATTTCTAGTTTGTAAGGTTCCTTAATTTCTTGAATGCGGCGTTCGGCTTCTTCTCGGCTGACTTCTTCCCGAATTACTGGCAGTTTGCGATTGATAATCTTTACCATCTCTTTTTTGATGGTTTTGAGATCATTTTCGCTAAATGGTTCTGGATTGTCGAAATCATAATAAAATCCGTTTTCAATCCAAGGACCGATTGTGACTTGCGCCTTGGGAAACAGCTTTTGTACTGCCATTGCCATGACATGGGAAGCAGTGTGGCGAATCTTTTTTAACGTCTCCGATTCGCTGGTACGCGGCAAATATATTTTTTCAACTTGTTCTGATTGATCTGACTGATCTGATGATTTTAGCGACATTGGCTGCTGAACCATTGGCAAAGTGATTATAAAAGGTAATTTATCCGATGTGTACGGCTTCTTCAACTATAACGATTTTGATTTTTGCCAGTTTGGCTTTATTTTCCAACTGCGGAATTAATTTGTAATCGGGTATGAAGATAAATTTTTGATTGATTACCTCATAAATAAAATTTAGGATTCTACGCGTAGGCGTAGCCCGTCGTAGACATCGCTAAATTATCTGATGAATTGCAACTCGGTGTCAGCTATATCTGCGGATATATAGACGTTTCTCCAAAAGAACGATACAAACCCAAAATCAAGACTACATAATAAATTATGTGTTTTTTGTTACATAATTTCTACCTTCTGGGAATTGTGAGAGAAATAAGAAAATTGTTAAGAAACGTAAATAACGTTAATATTAGTAAGCAAGTTGAAAATATCCTTCTTTTTTATGCAAGACTCAAATTTACCAGGGACTGAGTTGCTGAAAACAGTTTTAGAACCCTTGCTGGACGATTTTCAATATTGGTTTACGCGATCGCGTAATCTACTGGAAAGCGAGCAGCTCTCATTTATGAGTGACCAAGAGCAATCTGCCTTGCTCTTGCGAGTTAAGCAGGCGCAGAATGAACTAAACACGGCGAAGATGCTGTTTAGCGCTACTGATGGACAAGTCGGGCTTGATATGGCAACGTTAATGCCTTGGCATCAATTAGTAACAGAATGCTGGAATGTGGCAATGCGCTTTCGTGAAGCGCGTGAAGTCTAAGCAGCAGATGCTCTCATCTACTGATTGTTAGCAGACTACTTAGCGATGTCTAATGACAATTTGAGGAAGCATCTACACAAGACGCTAAATCAGTCGTCAAAAAGATAGTACAAAATTCTTAACAATTTATTAACATTATTTGGATTAACAAAATAATGTATCTTATGTTACCGTAAGTGAAATAATGGTTGACAAATAACTCTATATAAATGTAACCGCACAAAGAGTGCGTCAAATACTCGTCTTAACTGTGAGTCATAGTCTCGGCGAAGCAAAGCGTTACAAAATAAAGTTTTAAAAATAGCTGTCTTGGAGGAAAATTCAATGTTACACCTGCTTTACATTCTTGCTTTTACAATCCTTGCATTTATAGCTGTTGGCAACTTAATTCGTAACCTGATTATGTTCAGTTTTGATCGGGAGCGAACTTACCCCACGAATTCCTTGTCAATGAACAATCAAGGCAATTATGGTTATTATTCATCAAAAAAACAGTTTGTACCCCATCCAGAGTTATTAGATAGTGCAGGCAACTTAATTAAAGAGCCACTTTTGGTAATGCGTTCGATTAACGTTGAAGATGCGCGTCAACATCTTGATGCACTTTACGAAGCATCTCCAGGACATAAAGGCGAAAGTTCAGAGGAAGCGTAAGAGAGACGCGATTAATCGCGTCTGTACAGGAGTTTGGGTGTAAATTATTGTTGTTTTACATCCTTAATCTTTCGCGTAGCAAAAATTTATTACCATCCTTGAATTTGAGGCGATCGCGTCGGTAAGCTGGTAATTTAATATTGTGTTGTCCATTTGACACAGGTTTAAGCTAGTGCGCGAGACAGCAACAGTTAGTAACGGCAGTAAGAGAAAAGCTAAATCTAGCTGAGTAGCAGGAGTTATCTGCTTGTGTTCGAGGTTACTAGCATAGAATAACCTGTGATCTATTATTTAGAAGTGCATTGACCAGATTTGAGTTTATAGTAGATGGTCCACCAGTATCACAACAGAATCGTGACCGAGGCAAGGGTAATCGGCGTGAAGCTTGGCAAAACACAGTGAAACAAGAGGCTAAAAAATACTGGTCTTCGGAACAAAAAATAGCTACTGGGTGGGTTATGCTCCAGATAACCTATTTCTATGATTCTGATCAAATGGATGTAGACAATATAGTGAAGCCTATTCAAGATGCAATGAAAGGAATAGCCTACGTCGATGATAAGCAAGTAAGCGATCTCTTAGTTAGAAAGAGGAATTTGTTAGACTTGAGAAAAAAAGACACGACCTCGATATTGGCTGAAGGCTTTGCCCGTGGCAAGGAGTTCTTACATATTGTTGTAATTGATGCTCCTAACCAGGAGGTAAGTACTTGATGGCAACTTCAACCGCAAACTTAGAAAGAGAGCGATTGCTGAAACTATCAGAAGAGTATCGTGAAAAGGGTTACGAAGTTTTTTTTCATCCAAATCCAGAAGACTTGCCTGAATTCCTTAATAACTATCGCCCCGACATGATAGTACGTCGGGGAGAAGAAAATGTAGTTATTGAAGTCAAGTCACGCTCCTCACTTACCTCTTCTTCTAATCAATATTTAGTTAATTTAGCTCAAGCGGTAGAAAAACATCCTGGTTGGAGATTTGAATTAGTAATGACCAACCCGGAGGATATAATGTATTCTCTGAAAGCAGAGGGTTCTCTTCAAGAAGATGAAATAGAATCACAGTTGCAAGTAGCAAGGCAACTTACAACGCAACATCCAGAATCAGCTATTCTATATTCTTGGTCTTTGGTAGAAGCAACTTTGAGACTTATTGCCGAAAAAGAAGAGCTAAGTTTAGAAAGATTTGATCCACTCTACTTAGTAAAGCAATTAGCAATTGAAGGTGTAATTTCAAAATCTGAGTATCAGTTACTAATGAATGCACTCTTATTACGTAATGCGATCGCTCATGGTTTCAAAACTACACAACTTACGCAAAATTCTGTATATGAATTGATCGAGCTTACAGAGCAGCTCTTGAGAACTCTACACACTGGCGATGAATAGGGAGTGGTAAACTCCCTACTTCCTTCCTATGCTTCGATAACTACCCGGAGGTTGCCTCGTTTTTTCGCAACGCGACAAGCAGTGGTAGTACCAGAACGCTCGAATTCTAAATCGAGGATGGTGGGGCCAACTCGTAGATTATGAAATGACAGGCGATTAATCGATTCTGGCAAAGCGGGGTCGATTATTCGCAAGCAGTTATTTTGAGCATCAGGCACCAAGTTGACCATCATTTGTAGTAATTGGAAAATACTGCCCGTAGCCCAAGCTTGGGGAGTGCAGGCAACTGGATACTGGACGGGGGCATTATCACCGTTACGTTCGTAGCCGCAGAAAAGTTCTGGAGGACGTTGATAGGGCTGTTGACTAGTCATATCGAATAAACCTTGGAAAATTTCCAGGGCTTGATCGATGAGTCCGAGCGATCGCAATCCCATTGCAATCAGAGCGTTATCATGAGGCCAAACTGAACCAATATGATAGCCCATCGGATTATAAGCGGGTGACAAACTACTCAAGGTACGAATGCCCCAACCATTAAACATATCTGGTGCGCGCAACCGTTCTGCTACACTATAAGCTTTCTCGTGGGTGAAGAGTCCCAAATTCAGACAATGACCGGGATTTGAGGTAATACTGTCTACTGGCTTGCCATCTCCATCCAAAGCTAAAGCGCAGAAATCCTGGTCTTCCACCCAAAAATCTCGATTAAAACGAACCTTGAGACTTCTAGCCTCTTCTAGCCAACGATCTGCTAAATCAAGGCGTTTCTTCATCCTAGCTATTTCTGCTAGGCGCATTTTTGCAGCATAGACATAAGCTTGCACTTCACAGAGGGCGATTGGGCCGTTGGCTAATTCTCCCTTGTGGTCTACGATACAGTCACCAGAATCTTTCCAACCTTGGTTAACAAGACCGCGTTTGGATTTACGGAAGTAACTGAGGTAGCTGGTTTGTTTGGAATTGCGATCGATCCACTCCATTGCTGCTAGAGCATTTGGCCAAAGTTGCTCTAGGAGTTCTTGATCGTGAGTCCAAGCATAATGTTCGGCATAGAGCATCAGCCACAGGGGAGTGGCATCAATTGTACCGTAGTAGGGTGTATGGGGAATTTCTTGACAACGAGCCATTTCTCCTAAACGTAACTCGTGCAAAATCTTACCCGGTTCTTCTTCGCGCCATTCGTCGTCAATTTTACCTTGATATGTCGCCAGTAGGATCAGGGTTTCCTTGGCGATTTGCGAGTTTAACATTAGGGTTTGGGAAGCTGTAATCAGCGAATCTCGACCAAATAGTGTTGAAAACCACGGCACTCCGGCGGAAACAGTCTTATACTTCCCAAAAGATTGGCGCAACAAATACATATCTTGTTCAGCGCGCTCAATTACTCGATTGAAGGTACTCTTATCTGAGCTAATGCGTGTAATTTGCTGTACCCAGTTTTGCTCCTCCATCAACTCAGCAGCTTTCGCCTGTCCTAAAGTAATGGCGGCGCTTACAGTTGAACTGGACTGGTTGTTTTTAAACATATTCACTCGGTAGCCCAGCTTTTGAGTTTCGTGAGAAGCTAACTCTAGCTGCCAAACCGCAGTGTAACCTTTGAAATAGTCTGGTTGCCGATGCTGGAATAAAATACGAGATTCCATAACTGAGCCATCTAGACCTTGATAGGCGAGTGTTATGGATTCTTCCCTAGAGGCGTGTGGATCTTTAGGTACAGGCGAAACGCCATCGACCAAAGAAAATGTTCCTTCTTCAGCCGTTGGTTCCAGGCGTAAAAGCCTACCTCGTTTTTCTCTGTCATAACCCCGGACTTCAAATAAATCAACAAAATCAGCATCAAAGCTGATGCTTAGTTCAAAACTGATGGTTGTTGTGCTGTAGTTGGATATTTCTATTTCTTCAAATAGCGCCCCATTCAGCACCATTTCCCGGCGAATTCCTACAGTGTCGCCTTTCAAGCGATCGTCGATTTTGGGGTTGGTACACAAAACTGAGAGTGAAAACCCTTTCTCAGCGGTACTACTGAGGAGTACAGGCGATCGCCCTTCAATTTGCAACTCCAAGCGATTCAGAAATCTTGTATCACAACAAAACAGTCCCATACTGGGATTGCCATCGTTGAGGGAACAACCAGAAATGTTCCCGATAGTATCTGTCACAAAAAATAAATCATCATCTTTAACCGTCAGTGTCGGTTGTGGTCTTTCACTCACAACACAAGGCCACTCCGGGATCGGTAATTGTTCAGCAGGAATAAAAGTTTTTCCATCTAGGAAAATTTTTTCCGGGGTCATTAGCGTATCCGGTGTCATTAGCCAAAGTTCCGTGTACAGGTCTATATTTTTCTGGTCTTCCCAGTAGAGGCCTCTGACCCTCATAACTTCTGGGAAAAAGGCACTCTCTAAAACTCGTTTGAGCCATTCGAGCCAAAGTAATCTTTACATACTGCTGACAAAATAGCAGCGTTCAAATCTATATAAGTAAATCTTGATAAATTTATATTTTAGTAAGTCTAAAGTCAAGACTGAAAACTAAGCATTTGGAGATAATTCATTAGTCATTGAACTTTCAGAGATATAAGGTATATAGAGTACTCAGCAAAAATGCAAAATTCACAGCTTTTGTTGGACACATTTTGTTCCCTACTATTATACGATTTTGTCTTAAATATCTTTGGTATTTAATTAGACAAATTTATTATAATTGATTGATTAATTGTAATCACTAATTATGGATTAGATTGTTTGAATGTAGCAGTAATGATTCTTGGGTAAAAAAATTTCTTTAGTTAGCATAAATTAACGTAGGCAAACTAGGCAATGTCTACGATGGTGACTGAACTTGTACTGAGCGTTGTCGTTGGCGCCGCCTTTCGTAGAGAAGTGCGGGCTATGCCAACGTGTGGACTATCAATCAATAAACAGTGGTTTTTATTGAACACAACAGTTAAAACCATACAATAGTTAGTATTCTAGTACGTAGTTCAGAAAGATTTTACCTGTGCCAGTATATGGCAAAGTTGGTCAAGAATGTATATTAGGCATAGTAGCCTATTTATTGAAACACCATAATATTAATCAATGGATAAAGACTTGGGTGAAGAACAAAGCGGTCTCGGCAAATGGCTACGCCACATCTATGTCTACAGCCCGCCAGGGTGCGAAAGACGAATGCATTACCGCTGTTGCTCTATTTGCTACTCAAGGCTTTTAAATTTGTAAATGACAGTACACACCTCCTCCTAATTGGTAACAAAGTGTTGCGTTTGCCTTGGCGGAAAGTGCTTCTGATCATTCTTTACATATCGCAACTGTCTATTTAACTTAAGACTCCGTTGGAATTTGTACAATGCAGCTGTGACGTGGATCTGATCGAGATTGAGCGTTAAACAATAATTCATGAGCATTTCGACTTCTGTGCTGAGTGATCTGCTAAAGTCCCTACCGTACTTGCGGCCCCAGCTATATTTTAAGGCTTCACTAACGGCGCTCTCCCACGCGATGGAAGATCAAGTTTTGGCTGCGACTTTAGCCCAACCCCTGATAATTGCTAGTTTCCAGCGAGAGCGATTCTATCGCCAAGAAGCTCATCGCTACCAGCGACTTGCTTTGCGGAGTAATCAAATATACGTATTATCTGCTCCAGAAACAGATTTTACCAACAGATCGGAAGAATACGAAAAGGTCGCTTTTGAAACAGAGGATGCTTTAAGTCACGAGTGGCATTTGGTTGTGATTGCTGATAATTATGCGACTTGTCTGGTTTGTCGGGAAAACCTTGGCTCTATTGCTAAAAACAAGCAACTACCGGAACTAAGTCCTAGTCTGGATATGGACACAGCCCGAAGATTTGAGGGAGTTTGGACATCGGAAAGGGGAGTTAGCCTGAAAGCAGCCGAATTGCTATTAGATAGAATTTTGGTTTACAGACCAGAACTGGCAAGTAAAATTGAGGAGGCACGCCAGAGGTTTGGCGTCGGGGAGCCGAGAATCTACTCTGGAGCAGAACAGGTTAATGAATATGCTTGTGATATTGACACAGATCCGTTTGTGCAGCGCTTATTAACTTATTTGCAAGCTAGTCAGTACAAATTGCACAAAGCCTATCGTTCAATTGCTGCTCAGGCACGAAAAGAACGATTAGTTAACTCTATTAGTACTGCCATTAGGCGATCGCTTGATCCTCACGAAGTTCTCCAGGTAGCGGCACAAGAATTAGGACAACACCTAGAAGCTTGTCGCTGTCTAATTTACCGCGCTCAAGCCGCAGATAGCCAAGCCATAATTGAACACGAGTTTTTGACTCCTGGCATTGTATCAGTTCGTGGGCAAACCTGGGAGTTAGAGAAAAATTTTCTATTTCGGGACATAGTGGAACAAGGGGAAGGGATTTGTGTAAGCGATACGCTGAGTGACCCTCGCGTTGCTAATTCGCCAGGACTTTCCTTAATTGCCAAAAAGTTTGCCATTCGTTCCTGGCTGATGGAACCAGTGTTCTCTCAGGGGCGATTATTAGGCATTGTGGAGTTACATTATTGCCGGATGCCACCGCACGAGTGCCAACCTGGGGAATTGGATCTGGTAAAAGCGATCGCCACCCAAGTAGGAGCAGCTCTCATTCAAGCGGAAGCTTACGCCAACCTAGAAGAACTTAACCAGCAGCTAGAAGCCCTAGACCGCACCCGCAGCAACCTCATAGCGATAACTGGACACGAACTTCGTACCCCCCTATCCACTATTCAAGTGTGCTTGGAAAGCCTCGCTAGTGAACCGGATATGCCTTTGGAGTTGCAGCAGTTAATGCTCAACACTGCTCTTTCCGACTCAGAGCGGCTACGAAAACTAGTACAAGATTTCTTGACGCTTTCTAACTTGGAAAGTGGCCGAGTGCAATGGCATCCAGAATCACTCACCTTACAAGAGTGTGTGGATTTAGCACTCAGCCAAAATCGCACACGTTCCTTAACGGAAAAGCCGCCCAAAATCAAAACTCAAATTGCCCAAAATTTACCTTTAGTTAGAGCTGACGGTGATTGGTTGGTAGAAGTACTGGCAAAACTCCTAGACAATGCTTGTAAATTTACGCCACCCGAAGGAGAAATCACCATTAAAGCGATTCACAACAACGATCAAATGGTCGAGGTGACTGTGGCTGACACTGGACGCGGCATTGAACCAAATCTTTTAGAAGTAGTTTTTGACCGCTTCTATCAAGAAGAGGGAGCGCTGCGCCGCACTACTGGCGGTACTGGACTTGGTTTAGCAATTTGCCGTCAAATTGTTAATGGTTGGAGTGGTGAAATTTGGGCAGAGTCAATTGGCAAAGACCAGGGTAGTCAGTTTCACTTCACTATACCTACTGTTCAAGTTAGTAGACAGGAAAAGCGGACAAAAGTCAAGAGTAAATAGGTATTTAGTCATTGGGCATTGGGCATTAGGCATGGGGCATTGGTTTTTAACAAATGACAAAGGATAAATGACTAAAAACTGTTACAGTCTATAACGCGATCGCAATATGATCCTGGTTGCGGTGTTAGGATTCCTTAAAAACGTTGAGAGAATACTTTAAATGGCAGAAACACTCTCTGGACAAACACCGCTATTTGCTGGCAGCACTGGTGGGTTGCTCAGTAAAGCACAAACTGAAGAAAAGTACGCAATCACTTGGACTAGCCCAAAGGAACAAGTATTTGAATTGCCTACAGCTGGCGCTGCTACTATGCGGGCAGGTGAAAACCTACTGTATATAGCTCGTAAAGAATATGGCATTGCTTTGGGCGGTCAAAAACTCCGGAAACTCAAAATTACAGATTATAAAATCTACCGGATTTTACCCAACGGTGAAACTACTTTAATTCACCCAGCTGACGGCGTATTCCCTGAAAAGGTGAATGAAGGTCGTGGGAAAGTGGGTTATGTCCCACACAGCATTGGGGAAAACCCCAGTCCAGCACAACTCAAGTTCAGTGGTAAAGCTACCCACGAAGTATAGGGACTAAAGACTGGGGACTGGGGATTGGGAACTGGGGAATATAAACTAAATTCTTCCCCATGCCCAATGCCCCATGCCCAATGCCCAATGCCCCATGCCCTAAACTATTTATGGTATTCCCAGATTTCTCAGAATTTTCTCGCCTAGCTCTCCAAGGCAACTTCGTTCCGATATATCAAGAATGGGTGGCAGATTTAGATACGCCAGTATCTGCTTGGTATAAAGTCTGTGCAGGTCAGCCCTATAGTTTTTTGTTGGAATCAATAGAAGGCGGGGAAAAACTGGGACGCTATAGTTTAGTCGGTTGTGATCCTTTGTGGGTTTTGGAAGCAAGGGGCGATAAGCCCCAAGGGCATGCGCCTGCGGCGTACCGCACAACCCAGAAAAACCGCGATGGTTCGCAAGTCGTTTTTGCAGGCGACCCTTTTACAGCTTTAGCCGAATGTTTAGCACCTTTTCAGCCAGTCAAGCTACCACAGCTACCGCCAGGGATTGGCGGTTTGTTTGGGTTTTGGGGCTATGAATTAATTCGCTGGATTGAGCCGCGCGTGCCAATTTATCCACCAGATGAGCGAAATATCCCTGATGGCTTGTGGATGCAAGTAGACCACTTATTGATTTTTGACCAAGTAAAGCGGAAAATTTGGGCGATCGCTTATGCTGATTTACGTGATCCGAAAGTAGATTTAAAAGCAGCATATCAACAAGCAGGCGATCGCGTCACTCAAATGCTCGAAAAGCTATCTCTACCTTTATCACCGCAAAAAACCCGATTGGAATGGAAACCGCCTGGAAGTCGTGTATCTGGCGAAGCAGAGGAATACACCAGTAACTTTACCCGCCCCGATTTTTGTGCCAGTGTCCAAAAGGCCAAAGATTACATTAAAGCAGGCGATATTTTTCAAGTAGTGATTTCCCAGCGACTATCAACAGCATACACAGGCGATCCATTTGCACTTTACCGCTCTCTACGTCAGATAAATCCTTCGCCTTACATGGCTTACTTTAATTTCCAAGATTGGCAAATTATCGGTTCTAGTCCTGAAGTGATGGTGAAAGCCGAAACAGATCCATCTGGTGGAATAGTAGCAACGGTACGGCCAATTGCTGGGACTCGTCCACGGGGTAAAACTACCCAAGAAGATGCAGCATTAGCTCAAGATTTACTCCAAGACCCCAAGGAAATTGCCGAACATATAATGCTTGTAGACTTAGGGCGGAATGATTTGGGGCGGGTTTGTCAAAGTGGTAGCGTCAAAGTTGATGAATTAATGGTAGTTGAGCGTTACTCCCATGTAATGCACATTGTCAGCAATGTTGTGGGTAAATTAGCGCTTGGTAAAACAGCATGGGATTTACTGAAAGCTAGCTTTCCAGCAGGTACAGTCAGTGGCGCACCCAAGATTAGGGCAATGGAAATTATCCACGAGTTAGAGTCTAGTCGTCGGGGAGTTTATTCTGGTGTATATGGATATTACGATTTTGAAGGACAATTAAATACTGCGATCGCAATTCGGACAATGGTAGTGCATGATAATACAGTGAACGTGCAAGCTGGTGCCGGTTTAGTGGCTGATTCTGAGCCAGAGAAAGAATACGAAGAGACGTTAAATAAAGCTAGAGGTTTATTAGAGGCGATTCGTTGTTTGCATTGAATATGCCCTCAAATTAAAGTCTGGGGCTACCTAAACAAAGCCTACTAAAGCTGGCTGCTGAGAGGTTGTTTGAAAAGTCCTATTGTAGGTAGCAAAACGTTCTAGATCCCCCTAAATCCACGCCACGTGCTTCAAGTCGGCAGAGCCGCCCAACGCAGTGGCTCCCCTTAAAAAGGGGGACTTTGATTCCGGTTCCCCCCTTTTTTAAGGGGGGTTAGGGGGGATCGATATTTGTCCTAAACATCGCAACATTTTTACTAAAATTGCAACATTTGTCCTCAACATCGCAATATTTTTACTAAAATTGCGATATTTGTCCTAAACATCGCAACATTTGTCCTCAACATCGCAGCATTTGTCTTAAACATCGCAACATTTTTACAAAAATTGCGATATTTGTCCTCAACATCGCAATATTCAGATAAAAAAGATGTGGTTCATTTACCTGAAAATAGCTGTAAGAAGATAAAGCCCATATTTGCGCTGATGTCAAGCGAGAATACAGCACCCGGCAAAAGTTATGCTTTATTAACATCCACAATCTTCAGTCCAAGTCAGTATCCTGTAAAAATTCCAGAATCGCTGCATTCAGCACCTCAAAAGCCCCAGTTGAGGCATCATGATAGCAGTTAGACAAAATTTGTAATTTGGAATTGGGGATATAGTGATGCAATTTTTCACCATGACTAGTAGGAAACCAACTATCTTGTTCACCCCACAAAACTAGTGTAGGACACTTAATCGCACTCAGATTAGTTTGAATTTTGGTGAGCATATTTGGCTTATTTGCTTGCCAATTCTCAATTTCTTGCGCGGCTATTTGTAATTCTTCGGCAACTTTTGCGATCGTACCAGGCAACTCAATAAACGGGTAAGTTATCCAATAGATATCTTCTGGTGTCAGAATTGACGGATCAAATAGTACCCTACGTCTTTCTATGGCCATAATTTCTCTAAATAGAGGTGCAAACAGATATGCCAGACGCAAAGAATCAATTGTTTGCATTATATCTAAGGGCATTTTGGCAAGTAACCACATAGCCCAATGAGGTAGACGTTCGGTAAAAATCGGTGCATTGACTACTACTAGCCGCCCGATTAAATGGGGATTTTCTTGAGCAATGGCCAGGGCAACTAATGCCCCCAGAGATTCAGCCACAACCACTACAGGCTCATCACATAATGCCTGAATAATTCTTTGAAATTCAATAACTTGATGACCCTTATCTTCCCGACGAGACAATGGTTTTTCGGAAAAACCATAACCTTTGGCATCAAAACAAATTACCCGGAAATGTTTAGATAATGGTGCTATGCTGTTGCGCCAATTGTAGCTCCAACTACCCATGCCATGTA
Organism: Nostoc sp.; assembly: GCF_041747015.1. GTDB lineage: Bacteria > Cyanobacteriota > Cyanobacteriia > Cyanobacteriales > Nostocaceae > Nostoc. Next base: position 14,037 of record NZ_JBGTFY010000265.1, on the reverse strand, counting down.
ATAAAATTAGTGGTTTACCTGTACCTTTTTCGCCATAAGCAATTTGTACAGGATAACCTTTTGCATCACTAATAATTAGACTTTGCCGCCCTTTGGGAAAAGTAACTTGCCACCAATCTTTCATTCCATTATCAACAAACAATTTAACCACCAGTTAAGACGTTCCATAGCATTCTAATTAGGATTACGGGTAATGCTACTAAAACAATGGAGATCAACAACAATCCAGCCAAAACGGCAAAGATAAACCATCCGTCTGCACTCTTTTGCTGGCTGGGAAACTTTAAATAGTCTTCCAATAGCTTGATATTATTAGTGTTAGCTGTCCAGGCAAAATCAAAAAAGTCTCCTAAAATGGGCACAGCGCCTACCAAGCTATCGATGATTACATTCAAAACCATTTTCCCCAAGGTGGCTTTAGATACACCCAACCGCGCTGCTTCTAAGATGATGTAGCTAGAAAACATGACTCCCAAAAAATCACCGCCAATAGGTATAAGTCCTAAAATTGGATCTAGACCAATACCAATCTGTGTGCCGGGAATAGTGATAGCATTATCTAGTAGCCGACTGAACTGACGCAGACGCTTCAAGGTAGATGCTTTGGCATCAGGTTCAATCATCGAAAATCGAGGCGGAGAATTAGGCATGAAGGCGATCGCTCACTTTGGATTGAATTGTTAGATATTCTACTCCCCCTACTGAGATTTATCAAAAGTTTTCTCAGGGATTTACTAATTAACATTTTTAGTTAGATTACGCTGTGCTTTGAAGCGCATATCTTCGCCGACAGTCACGTTTAACTGATCGCCAATTAACAAAACAGCAGCGCTCATTGACAGCCAAAGCATTAAAACTATCACAGCCCCTACAGCACCATATACTTTATTATAATTCCCAAAATTCGCCACATAAAGCCGAAATAGAGCAGACAATATTGCCCAGAAAACAGCTGCTAAAATTGCTCCGGGCATCATTGGCGTACCTGGGTTCCACTGGCTTGGGCCATAGCGATAGACAAAGCTAAAGGCGACAGCAACAATACTTAAAGCTAAAGGCCAGCGCAACAGCTGCCAAAGATGCAACAAAAAAAGTAAAGAATCATTTCCGCGCACCACTATTCCCAAAAGTAAATCGCTGGTAAATACTAAAAAAGAAGCTAACACCAAAAGCAGCATAGTACCGACTGTTAATCCCAAAGAGACGAGTTTGGCTTTCCAAAAGGGGCGTATCTTCTCTGGAGGAATTTGATGGATTTGATCTAAGGCTGTCATCGCAGTACCCACCGCCCCAGAAGCAGTCCAAATTGCTAATACAAAGCTTAAAGAAAACAAACTACTGTTTTTGGAGTTGGTAATTTCTGTGGTGGCAAAATCACGAATCAGAACCAAGGCTTGTTCGGGTAAAACTTGACTTAATTGCACCGCCAGTTGTTTAAAGGTAGCTTGTAAAGATTCTGCTAATAAGCCGATGGCTGTGAGGACAGCAAGAATCGCTGGAAACAACGATAGTATGGCATTGAAGGCAATTTCCGAAGCCAGTCCCAAAAGCCGTCTTTCGGTTGTCCTGGCGAAAGTTTTTTTGAGCGTGCGCCAATTCAGGTGACGAAAGAAACGGATAAAACGAGGCTTAAACATAACTATAGTAAGTCAAAATCCCATAGAGAAAAACCCAGTATTAGCAAAGTTTTTGGCTTTTCCCGATCTATCGAATTAAAGTGATTCTACCGTAAGTTTGAAGATTGCACTTCGTTGAACTATGTAGCCAAATTGTGATCACCGTAGTATGGTTGCTGCCAAAAGTCCAACAGCAGGTGTGGATTTCGTGCAGATTAGCTGTTTATACCACCAACTGAAGTTTTTGAACAGGAGGGAGACAAGGGAGACAAAGAAGATAATTCTTGTAGAGACGCGATTAATCGCGTCTCTACTCCTTGATTCTTAACGCAGGGATTCAAGAATTACTGCTGTTGTAATTAAACACAACAAAATAAATCCCAGTGGCAGCAAAAACTGTTGTAAAACGTACAACAATATGGGTATGATTTGTAAGATACCCAAACCACTGGATAATACGTAGGCGATCGCAATCCCAAACAGCACGAACAAGAAATATTTCAGGGACTTAGAGGCAAAACGGAATAGAAGCGTATCCTGATTTGTGTCCATAATTTTACTCACGAAAGTAGCTGAATTTTGAGCAGTGAATATTCTTTTTTATTCCCCATTGCTCTTTCAAAAATTAGGCTATGGGAAATCTTATCCCGTTTGAACAGTATTAGTTTTACAGGTGGATATTTGCCTGATTCGATGAATTATTCAAAGACTGTTGTTGCCTTTGGGGATTATTTTGCTTTTCATAGTTAATCAACAGTTGAAATGCAATAAACAAGCTCAATAACAACAGTAAAAATGAGCTTAAACCAGACGGATATCTATTTATTTCTCGCTCAACACCACATTTGAGACAAACATATCTATTAGGATTACGTGTATCTTGGGCAAAGGGGCACTGATTTTGATTGCAATCATGATGACAATCTTTGTCTAACATCATTGAACCTCCTGTATGGTGAAGACTTACATACTTAGTCGGAAATATGCTCTACAGAATCTAGTTAGTTAATACCTACTGCCTGTTTAGTAAACACCACTTTCATGAGTCATTAATATGGGAGAGTAACAAGTAATATCTGTGATTTACTAAGCTTGCAGTAGTAGCGCTGGTAAAATTTCTCCTCAAACACCTTTTCTTGGCGCTTAACTTAACTTCGCTTGTATTAATTACAAGAATAGTACACTTTATAATCCTTTGCAGTACGATAAAGTAAGTTTCCTACCGAGTAGGAAAAAGTATTTTGTAGTATGACAAGTAGGAAGAAGTAGTAAAAATATGGTTATAATCAAGTAAAAAGGATACATCAAGTTAACAAATGGGTGCAGAAGAAGCCTTAGAGTTTGTAGATAACTTGGTTTTTCTCAAGAAGAGAGAACACTTAGATAAAATTCAAAGGATTATTTTGCGTAATTTGTGGGAAGATGGAAAACGGACTTACCACGATATCGCCAATAGTCGTGGTTATACAGAAGCGCATTTAAAAGCAGTTGGTGCAGGACTTTGGCATCTATTATCAGATGTGCTAGGGGAGAAAGTCTCAAAATCAACCTTCCAAGGCGTGGTTCAGGGATTTTGGACAACTCAACAGTCGCAAAAAATTTCCCATATTCCAGATTTAGCAACTAATGGCGCTAAACTCCAAGATTTAGATTCTAACTTTGTTGGGCGCGATCGCCAAATAGCCGAACTCCACACCCTCGTAAGTGGGGGAGCAAAAGTTATTCTGATCCAGGGTGAAGGCGGTGTTGGTAAAACTACCTTAGCACGTAAGTATTTTAAAACTCAAAAGTTTAATTTTGTTCTAGAACTGTGGATGGCCACAGAAATCCAAAATATTACTCCAGTAGAGAGTGTGGTTGAGGAGTGGCTGAGGCGAGATTTTAACGAAGAACCAGGGCGCGACTTTGGTATCAACTTAGAACGATTACGCCGGAAACTGCGACAGCAAACTCCCAAAATTGGAGTATTTATCGACAATTTAGAAACTGCTCTCGATAAAAATGGCAAGTTTCTGGAATATCGTCGTCCTTATGTTGAGCTATTAAGAGTATTAGCAGATCCAGATGTGCATTCAGTTACTTTAGTAACAAGTCGTGAGCGTTTACGTGAGTCTAGTGTAGAGCTTTATCTCTACCCACTAGAAGGTTTAGATGATGAAGCGTGGCGACAGTTTTTCAGCCGCCGCTATATCAATTGTGATTCTACTATTCTCAGTGAAATGTGCAGAGCTTATGGAGGTAATGCCAAAGCGATGCAAATTCTCAGAGGAGCAATATTGACAGATTTTCACGGTGATATATATGCGTATTGGCAGGAAAACTGTACAGATTTATTAATAGAAAGAGAGTTAAAAGATTTAGTCGCTAGTCAATTTAGTCGTCTCCGAGAACATGACTTAGAAGCCTACCATTTACTGTGTCGTTTAGGATGCTATCGTTATCAAGATATTTCTTCCATACCAGTTGAGGGAGTTTTATGCTTGCTTTGGGATGTTCCAGAACAACAATATCGACGTGTAATTAAAGCTCTGCAAGATTTATCTTTGATAGAAGCAAAAAAAGGACAGTACTGGTTGCATCCGGTAATTCGTGATGAAGCGATTAGTAGGTTAAGGTTAGTCGGTGAAGAATGGGAATTAGTCAACCGAAAAGCCGCACAATTTTGGACACAACAGGTTAAAGTAGTCAAAAATATCACAGATGCCTTAACCGCTTTAGAAGCTTATTATCACTATGTAGAAATTAGTGATTTTGAGCAAGCTGGTGATGTAATTTTACAAGGACGAGGTGAACAGTGGAGTGTAGGGTTGCCTTTGGGTTGCTCGTTTTATCAACTAGGACTACTACAGAAAAATTTCTCTGTAATCAAGCGAATAATAGATAATATAAAATCGCAAGAAAGACTAATTAATCTTTACAATATACTTGGATATACATATCGAATCATCGGGTGTATTAGAGAAGCTATAGAGTGCTATGAGAAATCAGAAAAAGTATTAGACAATTTAGATGTTAAGCAAACAAAAATCTCTATTTTATTTAATACAGGGCTTTGCAAGCTCGAATTATGGGAAATGAGAGCAGCCGAAGATTGCTTTAATTCTGTTTGTAGCCTTGTTGAGCAAAATACTAATCTTGATGATTACATAGCTTATGCTCAATGCTGTCTAGCTTTAATTCAATCATGTTCTGGTAGCAGAGAAGATGCTTTTCATATTGCTGAGGAAGCTTATTTTGCAATATCATCATCAAATAGAGTGACTTTATGGGGAATAGGGCATAGCTTAGTACAGCTTTGTTTGACTTATAAAAATTTAGGTAATCTTAAAAAATCATTTGAGTTATGCCAAAGAGCTATATTTCATTCTGAAGAAAACAACTTTACCCAGATTAAGGCTAAAGCTATAAGTTGTCTGGCTGTGCTTTATCGAGAAGAGGAAGAGTTTGCCAGGGCGGTTTTTCATCATTTAGAAGCAATAGAAATCCTTGATAAAATAGGTGCTAAGTCAGACTTAGCTGAAGGTTATTATCAAAGAGCATTGACTTATCAAAGAATGGGTGAAATCAACATGAGTATGGAAAGTTTTGTGCAAGCGATCGCACTTTTTAACGAAATGCAAGCACCCAGGCAAGTTGAGAAAGTCCAAACAGCAATGAAATATTTTGAAACATAAGCGATACTATTCGATTTTTTGATTTTGACCTGTTATCTATGTTCTCGAATTACCTGGCTAAAATCATTAACTGCATCATACTGATCAGCCATGCGTGAATACTGCGCCAGCAATTCTATATCTAAGTCTGGAAAAAAAGAACTTTGGGACACTTTTTCATATTCCTCATCTCGCAAACAATATACCGAAAGTAGTCCATCTTCCCAAAACCAAACTTCTGGAACCTTCAGACGTTTGTATATCTCCAACTTATTAATGCCGCCACTGGTGACAATAATTTCAATAATCAAATCTGGAATCGGTTTTTTAGTGCCAAAGTTATAAGACTCATCTGGTTCTCGTCGTGTACCATCTTTGCGTTTGCCGAGTGTAGCACTTCCCCTAACGTAGAAGCGAATTTTCTTTTCTCTCAGGTATGCCTCCAACAAACGACTTGTAGTACTTTTAGCATCTTCATGGTCATCGGAAAGTGGAGACATAATTTCTAAAATTCCATCTAAATAACTTAGTCGGGCACCTGTACCTTCTAGGTCTATATCTAGCTTTTCTAATTGATCCCAACTGACATCATACAGCAGAACATAGGAAGTCTTTGGACTGACAGATTTGGTGATGACTGGGGAATTCATGGGGCGATCGCTCCTGAAGAGGTCTGTTGTCTCCATAATATAGGTATTACTATAATATTCCTATATATAAGAATAGTAATTTTAGGCAGAATAAAGCGATCGCTCCTAGAGAGGTTTTATATCGCTAACACTTGAAGACTTGAGATTTGCAGTTTTGTGAATAGTCCCATAGACAGCGCATCGGTATAACTATTTGACTCCAAAAGTCATGCAAAATAGCTGAGATTATTAATAAATTAAACTAAACTGTATAGAAGCACAGGGTGAAATTATGACAACTCCAACCGCAGAAGAAATCAGATTACAAGAAGCCTTTCATCACAAAGCACATTGGCGTAGATGGGGGCCATATCTGAGCGATCGCCAATGGGGAACGGTACGGGAAGACTACAGTCCCAATGGTACAGCCTGGGACTATTTCACCCATGATCAGGCTCGTTCTCGCGCCTACCGTTGGGGTGAAGATGGAATTTTGGGAATTTCTGATAATCATCAGCGGCTTTGTTTTGCGATCGCTCTTTGGAATGGTGAAGATTCTATTCTCAAAGAAAGAATTTTTGGTCTAACTGGTAGTGAAGGTAATCACGGAGAAGATGTAAAAGAATATTATTTTTATTTAGATAGCACTCCCACACATTCATATATGAAAGCCCTGTATAAATATCCTCAAACAGCCTTTCCCTACTCCCAATTAGTTGCAGAGAATCAACGCCGAAATCGTCAAGAGCCAGAATTTGAACTACTAGATACAGGTGTATTTGATAACAATCGCTACTTTGATGTTTTTGTAGAATATGCCAAGCATTCTGCTGAAGATGTTCTCATCCAAATCAAAGTAGTTAATCGAGGCACAGAAGCAAAAACATTGCACCTGTTACCTACCCTTTGGTTTCGCAATACTTGGTCTTGGAATGAAGAGACAGATAAACCTACTTTAATAGAGATCAAATCAGGTAATAGCTTCAATATCATTGAAGCATCTCACCCAACTTTAGGAAACAAGTGGCTGTATTGTCAGCAAGCAACAGAGATACTCTTTACAGAAAACGAGACAAATCATCAGCGATTATTTGGCTCTCCTAATACCTCAGCTTATGTGAAAGATGGCATTAATGACTACATTATACATGGTCAAAAATCAGCAATAAATCCTGATAAAATTGGGACAAAAGCATCTGCTGATTATGTATTAACAGTTGGCGCAGGTGAAACTCAAACTATCAAATTGCGACTCAGTGATACACCCAACTTAGTTGAGCCATTGGGCAAAGAATTTGAGGTAACTTTTAGTCAGCGACAACAAGAAGCTGATGAATTTTATCAACGTATTACTCCATATGTTCTTAATGAAGATATGCGGAATGTGCAGCGTCAAGCATTTGCTGGGATGCTGTGGAGTAAGCAATTTTATAATTATATTGTAGAGGATTGGTTGAAAGGCGATCGCAACACACCAACACCCTCACCAGAACGGCAAAATGGTAGAAATCAAGAGTGGTTCCATCTTTATAATGAAGATATTCTCTCTATGCCCGATAAGTGGGAATATCCCTGGTTTGCTGCTTGGGATCTAGCATTCCATACCATTCCTTTAGCAATGATTGACCCGGATTTTGCTAAGTACCAATTGGATGTTCTCACACGGGAATGGTATATGCATCCAAATGGGCAAATTCCCGCCTATGAATGGGCATTTGGTGATGTTAATCCCCCGGTTCATGCTTGGGCAACTTGGCGCATTTATAAGATTGAACAAAAGATGTATGGGCGAACAGACCAACAGTTTTTAGAGCGGGTTTTTCAAAAGCTCATGCTCAATTTTACTTGGTGGGTGAATCGTAAGGATGCTAAGGGTAATAATGTCTTTCAAGGGGGATTTTTAGGGTTAGATAATATTGGTGTATTTGACCGCAGTACAACCCTTCCCACCGGCGGACATATTGACCAATCTGATGGTACCAGTGGGATGGGGATGTATTGTTTAAATATGTTGACGATCGCTCTAGAATTAGCTAAGAGCAATTCTGTTTATGAAGACATTGCCTCCAAATTTTTTGAGCATTTTCTTTACATAGCTGATGCTATGAATAAAATTGGTGAAATGGAAGCCAGTTTATGGAATGAATCAGATGGATTTTACTACGATGTGCTGCGTTTAACTGAACAGCAGATTACTTTAAAAGTCCGGTCAATAGTGGGATTAATTCCCCTATTTGCGATTCTAAGTATTGAACCAGAAATGTTAAAAGTGCTTCCTGGTTTTAAAAAGCGATTGGAATGGTTTATCCAAAACCGTCCTGACTTACGGCAAAATGTAGCTTGTATGGAAACAAAAGGAATTGGTGCTAGAAGATTATTAGCAATTGTTTCACGGGATAAATTAAGAAGTATTCTCCAAAAAATGCTGGATGAAAATGAGTTTTTTAGCCCCTATGGTATTCGCGCACTTTCAAGATTTCATGCCGAACATCCCTATATTTTTGATGTCAATGGTTCGCAATTTCGTGTAGATTATGAACCTGCTGAATCTAGTAGTGATTTGTTTGGTGGTAATTCTAATTGGCGAGGGCCTATTTGGTTTCCGGTGAATTTCTTATTAATTGAATCTCTGCAAAAATTTCATTATTACCTGGGCGATGACTTCAAAGTGGAATGTCCCACAGGTTCTGGTAAGATGATGACCCTTTGGGAAGTTGCATCAGAATTATCTCAAAGGTTAACTAGAATTTTCTTACAAAACGCCTCTGGTCAACGTCCTGTTTATGGTGGAATACAGAAGTTTCAAAATGACCCGCACTGGCAAAATTTAATTTTATTCCATGAGTATTTTCATGGTGATAATGGAGCCGGAATTGGTGCTAGTCATCAAACTGGATGGACAGGTTTGGTTGCTCAACTCATTCAGCAATTTGGTGAATGTGAAGTACAATCTCAGGAACCAGACATTGAGCCGGATAAAAAGGCGATCGCTGTAGCATAAATTGCCCCAATTACTACTTTCATCACAGTATAACAATCCTATTGCTTGAAGATGAATTCAAATGCAATTTAGAGTAAATACATCATGAAAATTGATTTCAAGCTAGCAGAAAATATTGATATTGAAGCACTTCTCATTTTAATCCAAGAACTGTATGAATTAGACGGTTGTATCGTTTTTAATGCCGTAGTTGCTCGTAATGCTCTGATTCAACTGCTGAATGATGAATCAATGGGTCAGGTCTGGTTGATTAAGTGTCAGAGTAAAGCAATTGGTTATGTGGTTCTCACATTAGGCTATAGCCTAGAATACGGAGGGCGTGATGCTTTCATTGATGAACTCTACATCCAGGCTAATTACCAAAGACAAGGCATAGGTAAGCAAACAATTAACTTTCTTGAGGAGGTTTGCACCTCTCTCAATGTTCAGGTATTACATCTCGAAGTTGAGCGGAAAAATACTTCTGCCCAAAGTTTTTATCGCCGAGTTGGGTTTGAAGATCATAATCGCTATCTGATGACAAAATGGCTAAACAAACCTTAACTTGATCTATTAAATTAATGAGTAGCGATCGCCTCAAATGCCTATTTTCCTTAAACCATAATCCCAAGACTGAGGGAGACTCTTGGGCAATCATGTCTGCGTTCACTAACAAGCTAACCTTGATACAAGACTATGGCACAACGACATTTCTACCAGTCCTAATTTTTGCAACACAACCTATCTAATATGAACATTTGAGGACTTTACCATCTAATCCGCTAGTTTATCCGTAATTTGGCTGAACATCAAAGAAGTAAAACTCAAGTAGGAGTCCTATATAAATATAAGTACGTTAATTATGGAACAAAATGCGACAAGAAATGTCAACTATTTCTTAGTTTGTGGACTGGGCCATTTAGGGCAGTATTGTGTATCTGTCCTGAAAGAATTTGGTGCAAATGTAAATGCTATTGAAGTCGAAAACATTCAAAAATGGGAAATTACTGACATATCCGACTTAGTAGATAAACTTGTGATTGGTGACTGTCGCCAACCCAAGGTATTAGAACAAGCCGGGATTCGTCGTTGTCAGGCAATTTTGATTGTCACCAGTGATGAGCGGGTGAATATTGCGGCAGCATTTGCGGCGCGATCGCTTAATCCCAATATCCGCCTAGTCATCCGGTCAGCGCAAGAAAATCTCAATGAATTACTGAGTAAAAAATTAAGGAATTTTGTAGCCTTTGAAGCTACTCAGTTATCTGCCAGAAGTTTTGCGATCGCAGCTTTAAGCAGTGAAACTAGGGGCTTTTTCACTTTAGAAAATCATTTAGTGCGTGTGGTTAGAATACCCATAGATGTTTCCCATCCTTGGAGCCATTATCACCGACTTCACGACATCAATAATTCCCACCGCCGAGTTCTTTTCCATGCCAAAGCAGGGAAACCCCTACCAAAAATATTCTACCAATGGGAACCCGATGCTCAAGTGTTGCTAGGAGATACCATCGCCTATATTGAAGTCAGACAAAACCTTATCCCTCCATCAGCACGATCTGTCAAAAGTATCAAGCAATTCTGGCAGGCGATTGTTACTACCCTAACAGTGCAGAATCTCCGAAACAGACTAACTCAGTTTTGGAAAGAAAACAGCCAAACCCAGCGTGTAGCTATAGTTTGCAGCATTTTTATGGTGGGATTATTCTTATGTGGGACGGTACTATACAAGCTACAATATCCCAAAATCACCTTACAGGATGCCATCAATGTTTCCCTAGTTCTAAGCCTTGGTGGCTACGACAACCTGTTTGGACAATTAAAACTGCCCTTTGCCGTTCCTTGGTGGTTGCATCTCTTCAGTATCAGCTTGACTGTGGCGGGTACGGTTTTTGTCGGTATTCTCTATGCCATTATGACTGAACGTATCCTAGCTGCCAGATTTCAATTTTCCAAGGGTCGTCCCCCTGTGCCCAAAGCAGATCATACAGTCATAATTGGTTTGGGGAGAGTCGGTCGGCGAGTTGCACAGCTATTGCAAGAACTTAAGCAACCGTTAGTGGGAGTTCATGCCACTGACTTGGAACCAGGAGTATTACCCCAAATGCCGCTAATTGTCGGAAATATCACCAATGCTCTCAATAAAGTCAATATAACCACCGCTAAAAGCGTCATTGTTGTGACTGATGATGAGGTAGCAAACTTAGAAATTGCCTTGAGAACCCACGCTGCTAACCCCACAGCCAGTTTGGCTATCCGCACCTTTGATCCGCGTTTTGGCGAGAATGTCGCGCAACTGCTGCCCTATGCTAAGTTTATGGACGTTTATGGACTTGCGGCTGAAGCATTCGTGGCAGCAGCATTTGGGGAAAACATCCTCAATTTATTTCGTTTAAATAACCAAACCATACTCGTAACTGAATATCAAATTGAAGCCGAAGATACTCTTAACGGACGATTACTAGCAGATATTGCTTACGGCTACGGATTAGTACCAATTTTACACGTTAAAGCTACCGATCAAACGGCAAAGTTTATGCCCTCTGATGATATCAAGCTGAGAGTAGGCGATCGCTTAGTGGTTTTAGGAACAATTGAAGGATTGCAACGAGTAGAACGAGGAAGCATTCCAGTCGGTCAATGGTTAGTGCGAGTAGAGAAAGCATTATCAGCAGAAGCAGCTTTTGAAGGAGCAAACGTCATCTTGCGGGTGTGTGGTTGTGATATGCAGCTAGCAAGAACTCTGATGAAGCAACTACCCGAAACTCTCCAATATCCCCTCTACAAACACCAAGCCCAGCGCTTGGTAAGTGAATTAAGTAAATCTCAAGTTTTAGCTCATATAATTCGTACTGTTTAGGCTGTTTATTGATACAAGTTTAGTGTAGACGTAGCCCATCGTAGCTAAGGTTGAATCTGGAAAACTAAACCTTGGTTACACGCCTAAGTAGGGTGCTAAGGCTAAAGTTTTCGTCAGATCAGTAAGGAGAAAGCGATCGCACAGGTTAAGCAGTTCTGCCTCAGTCTGCGTCAGTCGCATCAGCCGCAGGAAATGACCTTCAGTGTCAACACTTAGGGCAATGTAGTTGAGGAACATTTTCAGGTAGCCGACGCGCGCTCGCACTGGCATAGTTGCTGCTGTGGGGGTTTGCCATAAACGATCAATATAGTTGCGTACCTCTACTAAAGGAACGGGCGTAATCGGCTCAAAGCGCAAAGCCTGGCGAATTTGATTAAAAACCCAAGGATTGCCGATCGCCCAGCGTCCCACCATCACACCCGCCGCGCCCGTTTGAGAAAGTACTTCCAGGGCAGTTTTCGCCGAGTGGATATTGCCATTGGCCAGCACTGGACAATCAACCCGTCTGACCGCTTGGGCGATCAAATCATATTTTACTGCCCCGTGGTACATATCTTTCACCGTGCGACCATGCAAACTCAGCAAATCGATGCTGTGGCGATTGATCATATCTAGAATTTCGTAAAAGGTATCTGTATTTGCAAAGCCTACGCGCATCTTGACGGTCAAAGGTCGATCGTTTACTGCCTGCCGTAGTTCTCCTAAAATCCGATCCACTTTTTCTGGTGAGAGTAGCAATCCACCCCCAACATTTTTGCGATAGATTCTGGGTGCTGGACAGCCCATGTTTAAGTCAACTCCAGCGATATTATAGTTGCAGAGTTCCTTTGCTGTTCTTACTAAGTCGGGGATGCTTTCGCCAATCATTTGAGCAAAAACGGGGCGACCTGTGTCGTTTTCGGTGATTGCTGCCAGAATGCTCCGATTGAGCCGTGAGGTATCATTCACCCGGAAATACTCGGTAAAGAAGTAGTCAGGACTGCCGTAGTGGGCAATGACCTTCATAAACCAGAGGTTTGTCACATCCTGCATGGGCGCAAGAGCGGTGAGGGGGAGGTCTTTCTGGAGCGATTGGGGGAGCGATACCTGAGACATAGAGATTCCAGCGCTCGACAAAACATTACTGTAACGCTCTTCCATGACTCTGGTCAAAGAAAAATCTCAGCCAACTTTTAAATAAGTGTTATCAAGGCGTAAATTATCGGGCGTTGCTTCAGATTTAGATTTTGCGATCGGCTGGATAACGAATCTAGCAAAATCATGCGGATGTTTGACGTAGAGTTTGGGGAATTGGCAACACAGAAAATAGACTTATTATCCAGGGGATTTACAAATAAAAACGCTCAAAATTTTCTTATGCGATAGGTGTCAAGGCAAGCGCAAAGCGAGTATTTAACGGGCAAGGATGTCCCTTCTACAAGATAATTACTAGAAGGTAATTAATTTTGGGAATTTATTAGTGGTGAATAAACTGGGTTTATTGGAGTTAGTCTTTGATGCAGACAACTTGTTTAAGCATCACTATTAGTTCGGCTAATTCAGGTAAATTAGATATTGTTACATTAATAGCTTCATGATTATTCCATGTTGAATCGCCAACAATTATAAAAATCACTTCATCAGGATATTGGAGCTTGAACTGTTTTAGCTTTTCCTGAAAATAACTGAGAGTAATGTTGTAAGAATTTTTGATCTCAAACCAGTAACCATTAACCCAAAAGTCAGGTGTAAACGTAGTAACTTCGTTATTGATATTTAGTGTAAAAAATTGAGGTTCATACTTATAATATAAACCTTGATGTATGAGCCATAGTGCAAATATATGCTCGTATGAACTACGTACATAATGTCCAATATCTTTCCTAAAACCACCTTTACCAAATCCGACTTTAGGACTTAATTTCAATTTTCCACTAGCAAAACCATCTTTACGTCGTTTTGATAATAATATACGATGTTCAGGCGATATAATTCGACCTCTACGTTGTTGACTAAACTTAGCTCTAGTTTCTTTTGTATGTTTGTAACCTAGATGACCTAGACTGTTTTGCTTAGATATGAACTTAGCTTTTTCGACTCCATAAAACTCAATATTAGATTTACCTTTTCTAAGAGGGTGTTTTAAAAGTTTTAGGAGGTCAAAAATTAAGCCAGTCGCCTTAGAGGATGTTTGAAAAGTCCTTTTGTCGGTAGCAAAACGTTCTAGATCCCTCTAAATCCCCCGATAAATTGGGGGACTTTGATTCCGGTTCCCCACTTTTTAAGGGGGTTAGGGGGGATCAATAAGTGCTTAAAATCA
>NZ_JBGTFY010000264.1:0-15581 GCF_041747015.1 Nostoc sp. | reverse complement strand
TGCTGCTGCTACTGGTGCAGAATAGGCGATGGCAATCCAAGGACGCATTCCTAAGCGGTAGGATAGTTCCCATTCACGACCTAAGTAGCAAAATACGCCAATCAGGAAGTGGAATATTACTAGTTGGTAAGGACCGCCGTTGTACAGCCACTCGTCTAGAGATGCTGCTTCCCAAATTGGGTAGAAGTGCAAGCCGATGGCGTTGGAGGATGGTACTACTGCGCCGGAGATGATGTTGTTTCCGTAGATTAAGGAACCTGCGACTGGTTCGCGGATGCCATCAATGTCTACTGGTGGGGCAGCGATGAAGGCGATTACGAAGCAGGCGGTGGCAGCTAGTAGGGTAGGAATCATGACTACGCCGAACCAGCCGATGTATAAGCGGTTGTTGGTGCTGGTGATCCAGCTACAAAACCGTTCCCAAACGTTAGCGCTTTCGCGACGTTGAATGGTTGCTGTCATTGCTTTATAAGTGCAGTTATTTGTGAATGAATTAGGTAGGTTTGACTACCTGTTACACATCTTAAAGAATTTATTGCGTTTTGTAAAGTACTTTCAGAAAAATTTTCTTTTGGGATTTATGCACCCACAACAGAAAATCCCCAATTCACTGAAAAAGCTGACTTTGGGTAATACCATTTTGGATTTTAAATTTTAGATTTTGGTGAAGCAGCACGGTCTTCTCCATTCGCGTTCGATCCCACATTCTGCTCTCCCAACCTTTACACATCAACCAAAATGTCAACAAAATAGTACAAGAGAATTAATAAAAACGAATACTAAATTACTAACCCAAGTTGGGTGTTAGGCGACTCCGTCCCGGAGAATAATGTGATCGCCATATTCTCCGGTTGTATCAGTGCTCATGATTTAGAAGTTTAAAGTTGGAAGAAACTACATAATTTTACTTACACCTCCTACCCCCTGCCATCTCATTGCGGCTCAATGATCGAACCCATAAACAAAATGCTTCCCGTCTGATTATCCCTAATGGCACAGAAAAAGGGACGATCAACAATCATTCGGAATGGTTCTGGTTCTTGTCTCAAAGATGTTGCTACCATTCCCACTGAAGTAGCCGCAGCCGCTTCGGTGCCTTCTTCGTTCACTTCGACAAAAGTTTTATGCTTAACTTGGCTAATGGCAAAATTTTTACCCATGCCAGAAAAATTGGCTTTGTTGCTGAATGCCTCTTCCATCCCTAAAGTTTTCAAGGCATCATTAAGTGTAACGTCGTAATCTGTTTTGAAGCGGGGTAGGCGAATAAAACCTTTTTGTTCGTTGAACTGAGTCATCCATTTATCCCAGTTCTGAATATTCAAGTTTTGATAGAAGCCTTTGAGGTTAGAGTTCTGTTTGGGTAGGAAGATATAAAAACTGACCTTACCATCTTTACCGTAAGGTAAACTAACTGCCTGAAATTGTTCGCTTTCGTAGTATCTATAATCACCCTTCTGTGACATCATTGGGTGTTGTTTTTGTCTGCCAGATGTAATGTAAAACGGATGTTGAGCGGTTTGATTCTTGTCAAATTCGTCACTCCAATTTCCTTTAAAATATATGGCATTAATCAAAAATAACACTTGATTGGGTTTAATTGTTTCAACTATTTTAGTGATTTTGCCCTTAGTATTTTCTTTTACCCAGTTATTGATAATACTAGATGCGGCGGCATCTTTAAAGTTTAGATTGCTCACCTTGGCTTGATAGAAATCCTGGGTTCTCTTGAGAAAGTCTGGCGCAAAGCTAACATCTTGATTTGCCCAAAGTGAGTTAGCAATGTTTAGTTGCACTTTTGCATCTGAATTGTCTAAAAGCTGCTTTAATGCCGCCGCGTAAGAAGAGTTAATTTCTGGTAGATTCATTCCCTGTAACTCCAGGGTTTTTGCCATTGCTTGTTGAGTCGAGCCGCTAGCACCATTGTAAGTCATAGCAAGTGCGATCGCAACACTTGAAGGTGAGATAAAAATGCTCTTCTCAGTATCATTTTTCAGAACTTCTGAAAATAATTTGAAGCCAAACTTATTGCTAGACTCAACGATTTTTGTATCAATGTTGACTGTTTTTTTTTGCAATGGAGTTTCTGGCTGAGGTAAACTAGATTGAGCAAGGACACTTTTATTACTATCGACCTGAGAACACCCTAATACACCAAATAGAACAACACTGGCAGCTGCCAGTGCATAACGTCTGCCCAGACTAACACCGTAACGCCTTTGCAAAAAGTTTTCTTTCGCATCACTCAATTTCTGCCTGTTCATTCTGCCACCTCACTTGCCAAAGATTGTTGATCTGTGCTTCAGGGTTGACGCAGATACTGTGTCAATGACTAACTATTGCATTTGCCGCAATAGAAAAATGGGACTGTTACAGTTTTTGTAACAACAAGTAAGTAGCTCAGAAAAATTAAACACACAAACATTTGAGTTAAATTTGACAGGTTTCGTACTGAAGTTTCCTCTTTCTCTCGTAGCTTTAATGCCAATCCGTCAGGTTGGCAGCATGAAGAAGGGGAAGGGGGAAAGGGGAAAGGGGAACTCCATATTTAAAAATAGGGGTTTCAAGCATGAAGTCGGCGATTTTTATCGCACGATGAAGGAGAAGTTTTCTCAGCGTTGGTGAGGGGAGAAAGTTTAAGCAATCAGCAGTTAGCGCGGGTGAAAATGCTGCTGTAAGGGGTGATTTAGATATTCTAGCGGGTGGGAATACTACGATTCGAGGTGTAGGAAGCGAGCGAGCTATTATTAATGGGAAAGGAATAAATGCTTCCATTGGTACTGTCTACAATGATAGTATCTTACAAGTCTTCGGAAATGCCAATCTAATTTTAGATAATGTAACTGTTACTAAAGCAGATGTTAATGCCATCAGAATTGAACAAAATGGCAAAGCCACGTTAAACAAAAGTGCAGTTAGTGACAATATAGTGGGAATATTAAACGGTTCTGGTTCAGCCGCTAATGTAACTAACTATGGCATTTTGACCCTGACGGATAGCATTATTAGTAACAATACAACTAATGCTATTGATCGTGGTGCTGGTGGACTATACAACGCTGGGATAGCAACAATAACTAATAGCACTATAAATAATAACTACGGTAATAGAAATGGTGGAGGAATATACAACAGTGGTACACTCAATTTAACTAACAGCACTGTCAAGAATAATACTGCTCGTTATAATGGTGGTGGAATATCTAACTATAGTGGCAGGATCTTCTTGAAGAGTAGTACTGTTAGTAATAATAATGCTTCTAATGGCGATGGCATTTATAATAGTCAGGGACAATTAAGTATCAGTAATAACAGTATCATTAGCCTGAATCAAGGTAGTGGAATTGAAAGTAAAGGTAGCCTTAGCATTACTGACAGTTTAATCAGCAATAATACAACTCAAGGGCTATACTCACAACCAGAGTTATACTCAAAAGCAGGTAATGTTACCATTAATAGCACGATTAAAGATAACGGACAAGAAGGTATCTATAACCTTGGAGGTGCTGTTAGTGGTACAACCATTATCAATGTAAATAACACCGTTATTAGTGGCAATGGTGGAGAAGGTATTAGCAATTATTCCATTGCTAATGTAAAAAATAGCATGATTAACAGTAATAAAAATACTGGTTTCTCTAACGTCTCTTA
Source organism: Nostoc sp. (assembly GCF_041747015.1). Lineage (GTDB taxonomy): Bacteria > Cyanobacteriota > Cyanobacteriia > Cyanobacteriales > Nostocaceae > Nostoc. Next base: position 11,933 of record NZ_JBGTFY010000264.1, on the reverse strand, counting down.
TTCCGCAACAGCTACTGTTACTAACAGTGTTATTCGAGAACTTTAGATGTATTGCCAGTCCTCACAGCAGCTAATTTTGAACTAATCGCTTAATTAGTGTTCTGACAATTCAGGTTATATCGAAAAGGCCACGAAAAACCTAACCCCCTAGCCCCTTCCCGACGCGAGAAGGGGGAAAATTCAAAGTCTCTCTCCTACAAGGAGAGAGGTTTTCCAGATACCTTAAGCCAGGCAGGGAATCCCTAGCTTAGGCTAATCGTCTAAGAAGGTGCGGATTGTAACTTTTCCAATCGTGCTAGTATTTCTGCACTGTGAATGGTTGGGTTGACTTTGACAAAAGTCTCGCGCAACACGCCTTGAGGATCGATGATAAAACTGTGACGCATAGATAAGAAACCGAGCCACGAACCGTAAGTTTTACTCACTGAACCATCAATATCAGCCAACAGCGGGAATTTTAGTCCCTCTGAATCACAAAATTTGGCGTGAGAATCAATATCATCAGCACTTACACCAATAATCTGAGCGTTTTTTTCGAGGTATTGGGGTAAGTCTTGCTGAAAACGACGAGCCTCTATAGTACAACCAGAGGTGAAGTCTTTGGGATAAAAGTAGAGGACTACCCACTTCCCACGCAAGTCGGAAAGGGAAATTTTGCCATCACCTGTATTAGTTGGCAAAGTAAATTCTGGTGCGGGTTGATTAATTGTAGGAAGTTTACCACCAAGAGCATCAGCAACAGGGATAAAATTCAGCCAGCTGATGACCGAAATACAGCTGGCAAATAATATGCTTAAAAAAGTGCGGCGAGAAATCATGGTGCAAACCAGAATCACAACTTTACACAAGTTTACAATTCTTGGTTGCTGCAAATCTCATTCTAAGTGAGATTCGGGAGGAATATCTGTACTTTCAATGTATTGGCAATCTAAAAGAAAGGCTCCCTTAGCAAAGCGAATACCCCAATATCCACCGGGACGACGGTCAATAACTATACCCTCTTCGCCAATGTGAATCACATTAGGGGGGCGCAGCATGGGCATAGGTTCAGCAGTTTTGACGTAGGGCGGTAGTGCCAGAACCCGGACTTTACTACCAATTACAAATTCTTTGGACATTTTGAAAAAGCTAGGAGTTTTGATTAACTCATAACTCATAACTCATAACTTTTACTAGGGGTTTGCCTAATTTTCTATTTTGGTGTAAAGGAATAGGGAAAGGGAAAGGGGAAAAATTTTTTCTCCTTTCCGCATCTTCTGCAAGAAGTCTGTTAATTCTTGACTATGGAAAATAATGCCTGCACATTAGTCAAGGGTAAATGCCAAAGTAATTCTGGTTGCCAAGTATCTGGGTCAAAGTGGGAGTGACGACCGCGTTGGTATGCTTGCAAAAGTCTGTCCCAGTTAAATTGTTGTCGAGAATTGAGATTTTTATGGATGACTCGCAACAATCCTAGCCCCAGTATCAAGTTAGTTATGCTAAATTTCGTTCCTAATAAAAATGCCTGTACTTCTGCTTCACCGATGGGGTCAGTACCATAACTGGTGAGGACGTGAACCCCGTCATGGAGTTGTTTACGGCGGGCTACCTGTGGTGAAGGATTTTAAGTTATGTTCATTGAGAAAATTTGCTCAAGTTCTGCCAAAAGTGGCAGTTGGAAGGAAACGTAATTTTTCTATATCCACAATTGGAGGAACGTTTTGTCCTTGGGCTTCAGTTATACGATCGAGTAAATCTAAAATCTGTTGCAGGCGAGGAGTAGGATTTGGGGAAGCGGCAAAGGGTTGCATCATAAGTTTATGTGGGATGAAATGGGCGGCACTGCCCATCCCAGACTTATTAAGTATTTTTCAATCTTTTGAAAAATACTATTGGGAATTGCGTTGTTGACGGCGCTGTTTTATGCTTTCCCGGAATTGCGCTAATTTTTGCTGCTGTTCGGGGGTTAACACTGCTTGAATTTGTTGTTTCTCTGATTCCCGAATTTGCCGCATTTGGGTTTTTTGTGCTTCAGTCAGATTTAAGTCAGCAAATTTACCCTTTTGTGGACGTTGACCGGGTTGCTCTTGACCGGCTTGGCGCTGATCTCGACGCGCTTGCTTGGCGGCCTCTAACTTTGCCTTTTGTTCTGGGGTGAAAACTGCTTCCATTTGGGCGCGGCTACTCTGGCGAATTGTCTGAATTTGGGTTTTTTGGGCATCTGTTAGATTCAATTCTTGCCAAGGGCCCCACTGTTTTTGTGGAGTTTGTGCAAGTAGGACGGGTGAAGGAGAAGCTGTTTGGGCTTCAACAGCAAAGGAGGTTGCAGTTAAAGTTAGAGCGATCGCTCCAGTAATTAGCGATAAGGCTTTGAGTTTCATGAATTATCTCGCGGTTTTTCTTTGTTTGGATACCACCATCATAAGAACTTATCTTCAGTAGTCACATGAGGAGAAAGTCATGGTTTTACCCATGACTTTAGTCATGATTCAATTTTGGCAAACGTCACTGACAATAAGTAGTTAACCTATTCATAACTGGAGCAAAGCGACTGATGAGTCGGCCAATTCAAATTAAGAAACATCCTTTCCCGTCTCTGCTTTATCTGGAGTGGATACTACTGGCGATCACTGCATTGACAGCAGTTATACCACCTCCGTTACAGCGATTACGTCCTAGATTTTCAGAAATATCAATTTGTGGTGTATTTCCAGACTTGTCAGTTTGTAGTATATTGCCAGAACTCTCAATTTATAGTCTGATTATTTTTGCCTTAATGGGCTTAAGATTACCCAATAGTAATCGTACTATTAAGGTAATCTATACAGCTACTGAAATTTTATTAATTTTAATAACTGGACTTTTTGGTGAGAGATTTGCTCGCCTTTTTCCCTTTCTTTACATAATTTTAGTGACTCGCAGTTGCCTAATTTTTAATCTACCTGGGCGTTTGTTTATTACAAGTCTATCATTTACTTTATTTCTACTTACTACACAACTAAAATATCAGTTTTTCAATTTTCAAGCATCCCCACAGGCGCAAGAGCGCTTTCGATTTCTTAGCTTGAATTGGTCGCTGGTATTTGGCTTAAGTTTAGTTTTTGTGTTGTTGATGATGAATGCAGTATTATCTGAACGGCACAGTCGAGAAAAGCTAGCTGTTGCTAACGAAAAACTGCGTCAATATGCCATGCGAATTGAAAATCAAGCTACTCTAGAAGAACGTAACCGCATTGCTCGTGAAATTCATGATTCATTAGGCCACTCTTTGACTGCTTTAAATCTGCAATTAGAAACCGCTTTAAAACTGTGGGAAGCTAATCCAAGTAAGGCTGAAATATTTCTAGCAACAGCAAAAGAATTAGGTTCAAAAGCGCTAAAAGATGTGCGCGAATCTGTTTCTACTATGCGTTCTAATCCCTTGCAAGAAAAATCTTTAGAACGAGCGATCGCTATTCTTTCAGAAGATTTTCATCGTTCAAATGGTATTTTACCAAGTTATAGAATTAACCTGGAATATTCTTTGCCACCTGAAATCAATACTGCTATTTATCGCATTACTCAAGAATCATTGACAAACATATCTAAATATGCCTATCCAACAGAGGTTAAATTGGAACTCGCTACGACAAGAGGCCATTTACGATTGATAATTCAGGATAATGGTATAGGTTTTGATTTAGGGCAAAATACTACTGGTTTTGGACTTCATAGTATGCGCGATCGCACTTTAGCGCTTGGAGGTGATTTTAATATTAACAGCGCTCCTGGTTCTGGTTGCAAAATTACAGTTAATATTCCCTTAATGAGGTTGTGATGATTAAAGTGTTATTAGTAGATGACCAAAGTTTAATTCGTCAAGGATTAAGAGCATTATTGGAACTAGAACCAGATTTAGAGATAGTAGGAGAAGCAGAAAACGGCGAACAGGCAATTAATTTAGTTGCAGAATTTAAACCAGATGTAATATTACTGGATATCCGAATGCCAATTATGGATGGAGTAGCAGCCACGCGGGAAATTCAAAAACGTTTTCCGAAAACTAAAATTTTAGTGCTGACAACTTTTGATGATGATGAATATGTGTCAGCGGCGTTGCAAAATGGAGCAATGGGTTACTTATTGAAAGATACGCCCTCAGAAGAATTAGCTGTTGCTATTCGTGCCGTTCATAAAGGATATACTCAACTAGGCCCAGGAATAGTTAAAAAACTATTGACTCAATTTTCTCATGTTGCACCAACCCAGTCACTGCCTGTACCATCTAATTTAGTTGAACTTACTCCTAGAGAAAAAGAGGTTTTGCGGTTAATTGCTACAGGCGCTAATAATCGAGAAATTGCTCACCAACTCTACATTTCTGAGGGGACAGTAAAAAATCATGTTACAAATATTTTAAATCGATTGAACTTGCGCGATCGCACTCAAGCTGCTATTTGGGCAAATACGTATTTAGCTTATTTAAATGAACCAAGTTAAATAATTCAACCCACATTCCGCAGGTACGATGACAAAGTACAATCATTTCCGATCTAGCTTTTTCTGAGCCAGAAGCAATTGCTAAAGGTAAACTTTTTTCCAAAAATTGAATTAAATAATCACCAGGCGAAATTGGCTAAAAATCTGACAAGAATTTTCCCTGCATAATATTTAGTTGAAAATCCTGTGCGGCTTTTCGTAAAGTGAAATCACTGTATTCCATAGTGTTTGTTAATGCTCATTTTTTATTTTAGCCAATGCCTCAATGCAGCATATAGATTAAGATAATTTAAATAATTGTAAACATTCCTTTTTTAAAACGCCTTTTGTGACTTTGATGTTTCTAAATGATTTAGCGATAACTTCTTCGCAAGATATATTAATTTGTGATTGGTTGACTGAGATTAAATCTTGAATTGAAGCACCATATATAATTTCTGATATACCAGTCCAAACACAAGCAGTTGCACACATTGGACAAGGTTCGCCAGTTGTATATATGCTATAACCTTCTAAAGAATGGCTTTTAAGTTTAGCCGTTAAACTGCGAATGACGTTGATTTCTGCATGGGCTGATGGATCGTTGTCTCTCCTGACAGTATTATGAGCTACGGCAACGACTTCGTTATCTTTAACAATTATTGCACCGTAAGGCGCATCACCTTTCTTTGCTTCTGCCAATGCTAAACGCATAAAATCTTCTGGGTTCATATAAGCTTAGTTTAACATAAAGATAATGGCTAATTATATCGTATTTCTAATGCTATAACTGGAAAATAATGAAAATTTAGTTAATGGTTAAATATGTTATTGAGCAGAGAAGAAACAGAATTTTATTTAAAAGACCTGGAAACACCTTTAGGTAAGGCGATTAATTTAACACTTGCCACCTTGGTGCTAATATCATCAGGTATTTTTGTGGCAGAAACTTATAATATTCCTGATTTTGTTCGGTTCCAATTGAAAGTAGCTGATACTGCGATCGTCATTATCTTCGCGGTAGAATATTGCCTCCGTCTGTGGAGTGCAGAAAACAAAATTAAGTATATTTTTAGCTTTTATTCGATTATTGATTTAATGGCAATTCTGCCATTTTTTCTAGGAATGGTAGATATTAGTTTTATCCGGTTACTACGATGGTTTAGAATTTTACGATTAATCAGATTTATAGATAGAAAATTTTTAGTCGCTAGTATCAGTACTGAAGATGGGATTATTTTTGCGCGAATATTATTTACACTATTTGCAATTGTTTTTATTTACTCTGGCTTAATTTATCAAGTAGAGCATCCGGTTAATCCTGAAAATTATGGTACATTTTTGGATGCATTTTATTTTTCTGTTGTCACAATGACAACTGTAGGATTTGGTGATGTTACTCCAATTTCTGAATTAGGACGCTTGCTAACAGTACTGATGATTTTCACAGGAATTGGATTAATTCCTTGGCAAGTGGGGGATTTAATTAAGCGAGTGGTAAAAACTGCTAATCAGGTAGAAACAGTTTGTTTAGGTTGTGGTTTAGCTTTCCACGATGTAGATGCTAGGTTTTGTAAAAAGTGTGGGCTTAAGTTACTTAATTAAATAGAGCGTAATATTTGAGGTACTATTAAAGTAGAGCGCTACGAACTAACAATTATGTATGACTTTGCAATTCAATCTAAAACCTTACGCGCAGCATGGGAACAAGGTATGCAGCAGGGGTTAACCCAAGTTGCACTCAATATGCTGCACGAAGGTATTGATTTAGCTCTAGTAGCAAAACTAACTGGACTACCACTTGAGATAGTTAAAAGTTTGTCAGATAACGACTCAGTTAATTCTCAAATAATAGTCAAGTATTTTCTGCAATTGAGTGAGTCTTCACTGAACAAAGTGTGGCTTGACTCAGAGGAAGATGAAGCTTGGAAGGATCTATAGAAAACATTGGCAAAGGTGATATAATTTCAGTGCCTTTTCCATTTTCTGATGCATCAGCCACTAAAAGACGACCTGCCTTAGTAATTGCAGAATCAGATAGTAACAATATCATGATCTGTCCTATCACCAGCAAACCATGTAGAGACTATGAAATTAAGTTATATGCTAACTGTATAGTGTCGAGAAAACAGAATAATGTTAAAAGTTTTTGCCGATCGCGGTGGTACATTTACAGATATTGTTGCTGTTACTAATAATCAGGATATTATAGACAGACTCTCAACACATCCTGAACGTTTTTTAATTGTGACTCTGCCTAATCGGCAATGGATTATAGTTTACAAACTACTTTCAGAAAATCCCGAACAATATCAAGATGCAGCTATACAGGGTATTCGAGATATTATGGGTATTTCTGGCAATGAACCCATTCTTCCTGAAGCGATAGAAGTGGTAAAAATGGGGACAACAGTAGCAACAAATACACTGTTAGAAAGGAAAGGCGATCGCGTTGTTCTTATAATTACCAAAGGGTTTAGAGATGCGCTGCGAATTGGCTACCAAAACCGTCCTGATATCTTTGCCCGTCATATCGTTTTACCAACTATGCTTTATGAGCAGGTGGTTGAGATAGATGAACGTTATGATGCTCATGGAAATGAATTAATTTCCATACATATTGAGAAAGTCAAAAGTGATTTACAAGCAGTTTACAACATAGGAATTCGGAGTTGTGCCATTGTTTTTATGCACAGCGATCGCTATCCTAACCACGAACAACAAATCGCCCAGCTTGCTCAAGAAATTGGCTTTGAGCAGATATCTGTATCCCATGAAGTTAGTCCTTTAATGAAATTAGTTAGCCGAGGAGATACAACAGTAGTAGATGCTTATTTAACTCCGATTCTACGTCGCTACATCAACCAAATAGAGAATCAATTACCTGGAGTCAAATTGATGTTTATGAAATCTGACGGCGGTTTAGTTACAGCCGAACAATTTCAAGGGAAAGATAGTATTTTGAGTGGACCGGCTGGGGGTATTGTTGGTGCAGTCCAAACTGCTAAAAGGGCTGGTTTCGATTTATTAATTACCTTTGATATGGGTGGGACAAGTACAGATGTAGCTCACTTTAAAGGAGAGTATGAACGACAACTAAATTCAGAAATTGCTGGGGCGCGGATGCGAGTTCCCGTATTAGCAATCAATACCATTGCGGCTGGCGGTGGTTCAATTCTATCTTTTGATGGTTCTAGTTATCGTGTCGGGCCGGAATCTGCTGGATCAAATCCTGGCCCTGCTTGTTACCGACGCGGAGGGCGATTAGCGGTTACTGATGCCAATGTGATGTTAGGCAAAATTCACCCCCAGTATTTCCCCTCGGTTTTTGGAATTGATGGCAATTTACCTTTAGATAAAGATATTGTTATTCAGCGATTTACACAATTAGCTCAAGACATTGCATCTGCTACAGGAAATCATTATACTCCCGAACAAGTAGCTGCGGGATTTATTGCGATCGCAGTGGAAAATATGGCGATCGCAATTAAAAAAATCAGTCTGCAACGGGGTTATGATGTCACTCAATATCTGCTTTGTTGTTTTGGTGGTGCAGCCGGGCAAGTTGCTTGTTTAATTGCCGATACTTTGGGGATGAAAAAGATATTTTTACATCCTTATGCTGGAGTTCTTTCTGCTTATGGAATGGGATTAGCTGATGTCCGGGCGATTAGAGAAGGGGGAGTTGAACAGCCTCTCACTGAAGGGTTAATTCCTCAATTACAGCAGTTAATGGAATATTTAGAAACTCAAGCTAGAAATGAAATAGATGAAGTATATAGCCAATTAGAAATAGTCAAAAAAGTTAACTTAAAATATCAGGGAACTAACTCCACCTTAAGCGTTGACTTTGCCGATGATCTGGTAAGAATGCGACAAGAATTTGAGGCTGAACATAAATCTCGTTATGGTTTCATTCAATTAGAGAAAATCTTAATTGTTGAATCTGCCTCAGTGGAAGTTATTCAGCAGATGGAGGCTCCCGAAGAACCCTTAATTATTCGTACCCGACCTTTAGATGAAGCTCCCGTATCTGTTGAGACAGTAAGGATGTTTACTACTGATAGATGGTATCATAGTCCTGTTTATCGGAGGGAAGATTTACAACCAGAAGATAGGATTAATGGGCCTGCGATCGTTGTTGAAAGAATTAGTACAATTGTAGTTGAACCTAACTGGCAAGCGAGATTAACTGAACGGAATCATCTAATTTTAGAACGTCTATAAACTGGCTGTTGTGCTGGAAAATACTCACCCTCGCTACACTAACCTCAACACGGTTTTACAATAAACAGGCTATCTATTCATGGACTCTCGCATTCAGTCATATTTGCGCTTCGCGGCGAGCCAGCAACGTGATACGGAGCAAATCGGGCCTTTCCTTGCTAGCTTTAACCGCCATAGCGCCAATCCTTTTCTTAACTATGCCATCCCCAACGACGCAGCCACACCGTCACTCACCGATGTCAAGGCACTAATCGCTGCCTATGAAAGTCGCGGACGAAAACCACGTTTGGAGTACGTTGCTTCCCTTGCGCCTGCTGTCGAGGAGGCATTAGTAGCTGCTGGTTTCATCGTTGAGGGACGCTTGCCACTTATGATTTGCACTCCTGGTTCAGAGCAATTGCTTCCTGTTCCCCCGGATATTGAATTAATCGTCCCAGTTTCAGACGCTCAGATGCTTGCTACAGTTATGGTACAAAACGAGGCTTACGGAGAGTCTGCACCAAGCCCCGAAGATGGCAAACGTCTTGGCAATAGCCTAGCAGCAGGCGGAATCGCTGTACTTGCTCGTGTTGCGTCAACAGGCGAACCTGCGGGGGCTGGAGTGTGTTCCGTGCCGGGAAATCAGACGACAGAAATCGCTGGTATCGGTGTGTGTGTTGCTTTTCGCCGACGCGGTATAGCAGGAGCTTTAACAACCCGGTTGGTGCGAGAAGTTTTCGACGCAGGTGTTACAGTGGCGTTTCTGATGGCGGCACATCAAGAGGAAGTGCGAATTTACACCCGCGCTGGGTTCTCTACAATAGGCGAAATTTTGCACATCTCGCTCCCGCTTAAGTAGACAGTGGTAGCTAGTAGTAAACACTGAAGTGTTAAAAAAAAGCGCTTGAGCGATTACTACAAAATTTTTTTTAAGGAGTTAAAAATGTATACAATATCTCAACCCGATCCCGTTCGCTTAGAAATATTCAAAAACCTTTATCAATTTATCGCCGAACAAATGGGTATTGTTCTCCAAAATACGGCAACATCTGTAAATATCAAAGAGAGGCTGGATTTCTCCTGTGCTATTTTTGATGCTTCTGGATTATTGGTCGCTAATGCTCCTCATATTCCTGTACATTTAGGCTCAATGAGTGAAAGTATTCGCAGTTTAATTAATGCTAAAGGCGACACCATAAAACCAGGAAATGTTTATCTATCCAATAATCCTTATAATGGGGGAACACATCTTCCTGATGTAACTGCAATTACCCCTGTTTTTGACGGAGATAAAAAACAAGTTATTTTCTACGTCGCTTCTCGCGGACATCAAGCTGATATCGGTGGAATTACTCCCGGTTCAATGCCTCCCCACAGTACCAAAATAGAAGAGGAAGGAATTATTTTTGATAATTTTCTCTTAATTGAAGAGGGAAATTTTCGAGAATACGCACTAAGAGAGCATCTCTCAAATCATACTTATCCTGCTCGTAACCCTGACCAAAATATCGCTGATTTTAAGGCACAAATTGCTGCAAATGAAAGAGGAGTTCAAGAACTTCGTAAAATGGTTTTACAATATGGACTTGAGATTGTTCAAACTTACATGAAATTTGTGCAAGCTAATGCTGAGGAGTCTGTTAGACGAGCGATCGCAGTTCTCAAGGATGGCTCATTTACTTATAAAATGGATAATGGCGCACAAATTCAAATTAAAGTCACGATTCACCCAGAAAACCGCAGTGCTACTATTGATTTCACTGGGACTTCTGAGCAACTAAATAGTAATTTCAATGCTCCCAAGGCTGTAACTCAAGCAGCAGTATTATATGTCTTTCGGACTTTAGTTGATGATCATATTCCTCTCAATGCCGGGTGTCTTAACCCTCTAGAAATTATTATCCCAGTTGGGTGTATGTTGAATCCAACCTATCCAGCCGCAGTAGTGGCGGGTAATGTTGAAACTTCTCAAACTATTGTCGATGCTTTATATGGAGCTTTGGGTGTGATGGCTGCTTCTCAGGGAACGATGAATAATTTTACTTTTGGTAATGAACAATATCAATATTATGAAACTATTTGCGGCGGCTCTGGAGCGGGGATTGATTTTGATGGTACTGATGGTGTCCATTCCCACATGACTAACTCCCGATTGACTGATCCAGAAGTTTTAGAAACTCGTTATCCTGTATTTGTAGAAAACTTTAGTCTTCGTCTCAATAGCGGTGGCAAAGGAAAATATTCGGGTGGTAATGGAGTTGTCCGCCGGATCAAGTTTTTAGAACCTATGACAGCTAATATTCTTTCTGAGCATCGGCTTATTCCTCCTTTTGGATTAAATGGTGGTGAAGTAGGAAAAGTAGGACGCAACTGGATACAACGTCAGAATGGAAGTGAAGAGAATTTAGACAGCACAGCAACAGTAGAGATGAAAGTTGGGGATGTTTTTGTAATAGAAACTCCTGGGGGAGGGGGATTTGGCAATTTATTAATAAACTAAAATTAATTATAATTTTTTATTCAAATAATTTTATGCATTCCATGAAATATACATTTATTGAAGTGAAACTCATATAAATATGAATGATTATCAATGGAAAGAAGAAGTCAAAGAATGGTTATTTAAACTGGTGAGAAACTAATGTGAGCGATCGCTGCTAATCTAGACAGTAATCTTAAATGTTGGTAGAAATTGCCTGGACGGGACAGCTGGGGATACACTGCTCACAGACGATACAGCGCGATCGCGTGAATGTCAACTTGGATGTCTCTGGGTGGAGGCTGAGGGCTTCGGTAGGACAAACCCCAGTACACAAGCCACAATGGACACACACATCTGGATCGATCGCAATTTCGCCTAAAGTATAAGAAACATTAACATGGCGCGATCGCATCCACTCAATCGCTGCATCTAATTGATCAATGTCCCCCGATAGTTCCAATACCAGTTTGCCAATTTGATTTGGGGCAACTTGGGCACGGATAATATTGGCGGCAACGTTGAACTCTTTGGCCAGTACATAAGTTACTGGCATTTGCACAGCGCGTTTCGGGAAGGTGAGTGTTACTCGTTTTTTCACAGGTTTAGCAGAGACTTTTCTCTGTTGTAACGTATTGGGAGTTTTATAACTCCAAAGATTATTACTTAGTTAGAGGTTGTTTGAAAAGTGTCAGCTTGAGCCTTAAATGCAACTTAGAGAAGTGATCGCAAGTCCCATAACTCTCATTATCTCGTTTAACTTCTCGATAGCCAGAGTAGTCAAACATACGTTGGATGACTTTTCAAACAT